>JAILHI010000037.1 GCA_024695865.1 Candidatus Gastranaerophilales bacterium | reverse complement strand
ATTATAATGCACGAACAATATTTTTAATCGACTGGATTGCCACGCTATCGCTCGCAATGACAAATTTTCACACAAAAAAAGAGAATGTAGAGTGCAAAAAGGAACGTTTGCACCAAAATTATATAATTGGTATGAACGTATCTTTTCGCATTTTACATTCTCTTTTTTTGTGTGAAAATTTGTCATTGCGAGCGATAGCGTGGCAATCCAGTCGATTAAAAATATTGTTCGTGCATTATAATGCACGCTACCTACTATATTAACACCATTTTTGCCATACTTGACACAATTCTTGCCTTTTAAATGATTATTTCATTACATGATATAAATTTATCATACTAACCATTTACAGTTAATAGTTATAATATTACTGGGAACACCAATAAATTGAATATCAAATTTCAACGAAGGTTCAACAATTGTTGATGCATTGTGTATTCTAAACGACAAAGACCAACCATTATTTAAATATAACTCTACAGTGTTTGTTGAATTTGGTTTAAGCCTTATTGAAATAATTTCATCAGGTAAATTTGCAACTGGTATTACAATAGTGGCTTTATGTTTTTTACCATTCCTATTCAATTCACCCCTTAAATTAAAACATTGAAATTCTGTAATTTGTTTTCTATCAATAGATACAACCTTATAAAAATCTTTAATGCCTAACAAATAAGAAATTAATCTTTGCGGTAAAATAGAATCCTCTTTATATGCTCGTTTTAATTCTTTCATAAAAGCATTTAATAAAGGTAAATAAACAGTATTTTCTTTGTCTTTCATGTCATGCCACGCACATTTTTGTGCTTTTAAGTTACACAAACTTGCAAATATAGGTGCAATTTCTGTCCAATAATTATCGCAACAAGGCAATCCGTACCATTTATTACCAAAATCAATTTTGGCAGATAATCTTGAGTGTTTAGCAGCAAAATGATTATGTTTCATTGAAAGTCCCACATCCCAAGAGATTTCGCTTCTTTTAATAATAATATCTCTTACATCCCCATTTTCAGCATCACTATCTTTATTTATTGATAATTCCACTATATCTGATTCTGATTTACATTCCAATATTAATGGTTCTGCTTCAAAAAGACATTTTATAAATGCTTTTGATGCTAAAGTTAATTTTTGTTGTTGCTCTTCACTTATAGCAAACCAAGCTCTTTTTGAAGCCTCAATAGATTTATCATTTAATACTACAGGTCTATGTATTGAAATGCTTTTTTCTAATTCTTTGACACAAGCATACTCAAATGCTCTTCCATTATCATTTGACATATTAGTCATAAACATTTACCTCTAACTGTTTTTTAATTGATAAAGCAACCTCATATGCAAGATGAACAGGAACGGCATTACCTATCATTTTATATGCATCATTGACACTATTATATATAAATTTAAATTCATCAGGGAATCCCTGAACTCTTGCCACTTCTCTTACTGTCATTCTGCGATACAAATTTTCTTTTCCACTTACAAATTTACATACATTAGTAGCAACCTTTTCCATTTTTGGAGCTTGTGGGTGTAATTGACATTGTCTTCCGGAAGCTTGTACCGTAAATGCTTGTTCATCCCAACTTTTTACTCGGTTACGACTCATGAATATAGGACTGTAGGCACCTGTAAAATATTCATTATTATTTATTGCTTTTGTGTTGTGGTAATTCTTTTCAACTGATGGCACGGCAGTATCTTTTAAATCCCATATAATATCTTTTAATGTTATCTTCTTTTTGTCGTCAGTAGTAGAACCTTTAGGAAATATAAACTTAATGTTTAAATCTTTTCTAAAGCCTATATAAAATACTCTTTTTCTTTCCTGTGCAACACCATAATCTTTTGCATTAACCAAGTTTACAGTAACATCATACCCAGCATCATTAAACATTGAAATAATATTGTTTACTGCTTCACTATGCCTATTAGCAAGCATTCCTGACACATTTTCTGCGAGAAAGAACTTTGGCTTTACTGCCTTAAGAATTCGGATATATTCATAGAATAATTGTCCTCGTTCATCATTTATTCCTCTTAAAGAACCTGCTTCGCTCCAAGATTGACAAGGCGGACCTCCAATGATTCCATCAATTTCACCAATATTTTCAAATATTGTGCTGTCTATTTTTCTTATATCACCTTCTATAAGTTTTGTTTTTGGATGATTTATTTTAAATGTTTCATAAATAGTTTTATCAAACTCATTTGCCATTGGAATCTCAAATCCTGCCATTTCAAATCCCAAATCAAGTCCACCACATCCACTAAATAAACTTATTACTTTTCTTTTCAATATTAATTCCTGCACAATTAAAAGTAACTCTCTAAACACATTATATCAAAAAATAATTATGGTTATTGTTATATTAAGTTTATTATGTTTAACATTTCTTCGTAATAATTATGCGGATTTTAACGAAAAATCAATGGTTTCCGGCTCTTAAAATTTTGTAAAAATAACCTCTATTATAGTGGGTGTTTGGCATACAGCGTTTTTAAACAAATTTACTAAAAATTATTAAGCATACCCAAATCGACTTGAAATGTAATTAAAACAGAGTTAAAGTGGCAATGTAAAAAATATTTTTTGAAAAACAAAGTTTTTCAATTAATCATAATCAAAGAATATGAGTTCGTTTTTCGTATTCCCTATATCAAAGTTTGGTTCAAATCCGACTCGCGGAGACTGTTATTAATACTCAAACTGCAAGATACAATACATCCTTTTTGCACCCTACATTCTCTTTTTTTGTGTGAAAATTTGTCATTGCGAGCGATAGCGTGGCAATCCAGTCGATTAAAAATATTGTTCGTGCATTATAATGCACGCTACCTGCTTGATTGACCTTTGTTTGTTATATATTGCATTTTTTTAAATTTTTATATAATCTGATAGGGTAATTTTTGCTTTTTATAAGAGGATATTTTTATGAACTTTGCAGGCAAGTTCTTTACTGATTTTAAAAACAACTTTTTTTCCAAACTTCGCTCTGTAAACTCTGCTAATTTACTATTTTGTATTTGTATTTCCTTTATATTTATATTGGGATTTTGTTTAAGATTAAAAATCTATTTATTTGAAAGGTCGCTGTGGGCAGACGAATGTTTTTTGTTCCATAATATATTTAATAAAAATTATTTTGAATTTTGGGGTAAATTATTATACTTACAATCTGCTCCGCCATTATTTTTAATATCGGAAAAAATCTTAACTCAATTCTTCGGAATAAAAGAACTTGTACTCAGGTTTCTTCCTTTTATTGCTTCAATCATCGCAATTCCGTTTTTTTATTTCTTTTCAAAAATATTTTTGGAAAAACCGTTATCTGTATTATTTGCGAATTTTTTCTTCGCCGTAAATGTGCAATGTATATATTATGCACAGGAATTAAAACAGTATTCTTCCGATTTATTGTGTTTTATGATACTTTTTATGTTTTTTAAAGATTTATCGGTTAAAGGTATGGGCAAAAAAGAAATTAGTCTGTATATTGCCATAACAACAATAGTTTCGATGTTTTCCGTAACATCTTATTTTGTAATTTTCAGTTGGATTCTTTATCAAATAATTAAAGGCAAAAGTCAGTTAAAAAAACTTTTTATAATACAAATACCTATGCTTATTGCGTTGTACCTGTATTATACAACAACACTTGCAATACAAAAAAGTCAAATATTGAATACATCGACCGCTTGGGAAGCGCATTTCCTGTCTTTGAATTTTTTAAATAATCTTTATATTATTAAAGATGCAATAAGATACTTTTTTGATACAAACAGCCATTCCTTACTTCTTCTTATGCTTATATCGGTATTAATAGTTTTTGGAATGTCTTTGGTAATAAAAAATATAAAAACCAATGAAAATGCAATGGCTATAATTATAGTTTTGGCTATCAGTGCTGCCTCTTTTTTGAAAATATATTCTTTATATCAGAGAGCAATATTTTTTATATTGCCGCTGATTATAATTTTTGCCGTTAAAATATTAGATTTAATTTCCGTAAAACGCAAACTATTGTCCCTGATAATTCTTATTGCCGCTCTTTTTGCGTTCCATAACTACAATTTATCATATATAAAAAACAGCCTTGACGGTAATATTTGGTATTGCAGATTTCTTGACGGAAAATATCCGAATCCGAAAGGAATGATGCAAACTATAATAGAAAATTATGACAAAAAAGATGCTATAATTATAAATTTTAGTTCGGTAGCCGCTTTTCTCTATTACCAAAAATACTATAACTTTTCCCCTGAAAAAACGATGGCTTTTCTGCCGAATCATAAAATTCCCGAAGATTTGGAAAATTTACAAGGCAATCAAAAATATTGGTTCTATTGGGCAGAGGACTGGTCGCCGAAGATGGAAACAACACAAAATCTAAAACAGTGGAAAAACAATTATTCAGTTATTTTAGAAAAAATTTATCCGTCTTCCGACTCTTATTTGTTATATCTGCAAAAATAAATCTTTATATTTATTGTCATTGCAAGCGACATGAAATTATTTTGCCCGACGTGGCAATCTTTTTCAGGGATTACTTCGGACAAGCCTCGTAATGACGTATTATATTGATTTTTATGGTAATTTATGGATAAATTCCTGAATTTTTTATGCACCTTTTCGATATTGATTTTTTATCAATAGAAAAATTATTTTGTTCATGTGAAAATGAATACATATAAGAATAACGAGGTAAAAATATGTACTGCACAAAAAATATTACGGATGATTTGGTTTGGATAGGCGCAAACGACAGACATTTGTCTCTGTTTGAAAACGTTTATCCGATAGAAAAAGGTGTTTCCTACAATTCATATCTTTTGAAAGACGATAAAACCGTTCTTTTTGATACCGTTGATAAGGCTGTTTCAATTCAGTTTTTTGAAAATCTGGAACATGAACTTGGCGGAAGAAGTCTTGATTATATCATTGTAAACCACATGGAACCCGACCATGCCGCTACCTTGCAGGACGTGGTCAATAAGTATCCTGAAGCAAAAATCGTCTGCAATTTAAAAACACAGACTATGATAAAACAGTTTTTTGATTTTGATATAGAAAGCAAAGCCCAAATCATCAAAGAGGGCGACACTTTAAACACGGGCAGACATACTTTTACTTTTGTTATGGCGCCTATGGTGCATTGGCCCGAGGCAATGGTAACCTACGATTTAACGGATAAAACCTTGTTTTCGGCAGATGCTTTCGGTACTTTCGGCGCAATGAGCGGAAATATTTTTGCCGACGAAGTCAATTTTGAAACGGAATGGCTTGATGAAGCAAGACGTTATTATACAAACATTGTCGGAAAATACGGTATGCAGGTGCAGGCTTTGCTTAAAAAAGCCGCAACTCTGGAAATTAAAACAATTTGTGCTTTACATGGCCCCGTATGGAGAAAAAATATTAACTGGTTTATCGACAAATACCAAAAATGGAGCACCTATACCCCCGAAATCAATTCCGTATTGATTTTATCGGGTTCGATATACGGACATACCGAAAACACGGCGGAAATTTTTGCATCAAAACTTGCCGATAAAGGCATTAAAGACATCAAACTTTACGATGTTTCAAGAGTTCACCCCTCGGTTTTGGTAGCGGAAGCGTTTAAGTACAGCCATATTGTTATTGCTTCTTCAACCTATAACGCAGGCATTTTCACCCCGATGGAAACGGTTTTGCTTGATATAAAGGCACACAATCTTCAAAACAGAACCTTCGGAATTATGTATAACGGAACATGGGCGCCCGTTTCGGAAGCCGTTCTTAAAGCACCGATTGAAAACATTAAAAACACAACTATATTAAATAAAGTCGTAAAAATTACTTCCGCTTTAAAGTCCTCACAGGACAGCGAACTTGACGAACTTGTCGAAGAAATCTGTTCAACAATGCCGAAAGCAAAAACCGATACAAACGCAATGTTTAAAATCAATTACGGTTTGTTTGTGCTTGCAGCGAATAACGACGGAAAAGACAGTGCCTGCATAATTAACACGGTAAATCAGGTTTCTGCAAACCCGAACAGAATTGCTTTTGCCGTAAACAAAGACAATTACACCAAAGAACAAATCGAAAAAAGCGGAAAAGTTGCAATCTCTGTTTTGACAAAGGAAACACCTTTTTCTGTCTTTAAAAACTTCGGCTATCAATCAGGCAGAGATGTCGATAAATTCAAGGATTTTGACAAGGTCGAAAGATGCGAAAACGGCGTGTTGGCTCTGACGGATTACACAAGTGCGGTAATTTGTGCAAAAGTCGTTTCCTCGCAGGATTGCGGAACGCATACTTTGTTTGTGGCAGATGTTGAAAGTGCAAAAGTGGTTTCAGATGCTGAACCCGTAACCTACAATTATTACTTAACGAACATTAAACCTGCACCTGCCGTAACGGCAGAAAAGAAAAAGGGCTATATTTGCAAAATATGCGGATATGTCTATGAGGGTGATGTTTTGCCCGACGATTTCATTTGCCCGCTTTGCAAACACGGCGCCGCTGATTTTGAAAAGATAGTATAAAAATATATAGATAAACAGATTAAACCAAAATATCGTTCCTGTTGAGTTTCTCTTGCAGGAACGATTTTTTTTGCGGATTTTGTGAAACAAAAGCCAAGACAACAAAGTGAGCGTGGTAATCCCGAAGAATTTTTCAAGGGACTGCCACGGGCAAAAGCCCTCGCAGTGACGTATAAGGTTGTTTTTTGTGATAACTTATGGATAAATTCTTTTAAATATTTTTCAAAAATTTCATTTTTTTATAAAAATCATACAATTAATATAGTTTAAAATCTTGATTTTACTTTGTTTTCTAGTTACAATTATGTTCAAAGACATTGTTTATGTTAGTGTAACGTGTAGCAAAGGAGAAAAAAATGTCAAACAAATTCGTTACGGCTGTAAAGACGGCTTTTGTGGCATTTATGTCATATTTGTTCGTTTCGGCTCCTGCTATGGCTAGTGAAGCTGACCTGGTTGTTCCTAATATTAAGGAAATTCACCCGGAATACTTCAACTATCTGGTGGCAGGTATTATTGTTTCAGTCCTTGGCTTATTATGGGGCTGGAAAATGTTTTGTGATGTCAAAAAGCTTGATGCTCACAAATGTATGAAAGAAATCGGAAATGTTATTTTCGAAACTTGTAAGACTTACTTAATTCAACAAGGTAAATTCTTAATTGCATTGGAAGCATTGATTGCTCTTTGTATTGCGTTTTATTTCGGATATCTTCAGGCTATGCCCGTTAAGAACGTATTAATCATTTTGGGAATGTCGGTAGTCGGTATTCTCGGTTCTTACGGTGTTGCTTGGTTCGGTATCAGAATGAACACTCTTGCAAATGCAAGAACGGCTTTCGTTGCTTTAAAGGGTGACCCGTTGAAGATTATGGATATTCCTTTAAAGGCAGGTATGAGTATCGGTGTTCTTCTCGTCAGTGTAGAACTTATTATGATGTTACTCATCTTGTTATTTATCCCCGGTGAAATCGCAGGTGCTTGCTTCATCGGTTTTGCAATCGGTGAATCATTAGGTGCATCCGCACTTCGTGTTGCCGGCGGTATCTTTACAAAAATTGCCGATATCGGTTCAGACCTTATGAAAATTCACTTTACAATCAAAGAAGATGACCCGAGAAACCCCGGTGTTATCGCTGACTGTACAGGTGATAACGCAGGCGACTCTATCGGACCTACGGCTGACGGTTTTGAAACTTACGGTGTAACCGGTGTTGCATTAGTTTCATTTATTTTACTTGCTGTTGCAGGTGAAGCAAACCAAATCGTATTATTAACTTGGATTTTCGTTATGAGATTCCTGATGATTTTAACATCAGTTATCGCATACGGTGTTAACCAGGTTATTACAAATTCTGCTTATGCAGGAAAATCAGATTTAGACTTTGAAGCTCCTTTAACCAACTTGGTATGGATTACTTCAATTCTTTCAATTATTATGACCTTCTGTGTCAGCCACACAATGTTGGCAAACGTTGAAGGATTTGGCAATTTATGGTTAATTCTTGCAATTATCATTTCTTGCGGTACTTTAGGTGCAGCATTAATTCCTGAAGCAACTAAAGTATTTACAAGTCCTAAAGCAAAACACACCGAAGAAGTTGTTACTGCATCACGTGAAGGCGGTTCTTCACTGACTATCCTTTCTGGTATTGTTGCAGGTAACTTCTCAGGCTTCTGGATTGGTGCCGTTATCATCTTCTTAATGGCAATGTCCTATTTTGCAAGTTTACACATTCCTCAGGAAGTTATGCTCTATCCGTCAATCTTCGCATTCGGCTTAGTTGCATTCGGTTTCTTGGGAATGGGACCTGTTACAATCGCTGTTGACTCATACGGCCCTGTAACAGATAATGCACAATCAGTTTATGAACTTTCTTTGATTGAAGAAGTTCCTAACGTTGCGGAAGAAGTTGAAAAAGAATTCGGCTTCAAACCTAACTTTGATGTAGCGAAGAAATACCTTGAAGCAAACGATGGTGCAGGCAACACCTTTAAAGCAACTTCAAAACCGGTACTTATCGGTACTGCGGTTGTTGGTGCTACAACAATGATTTTCTCATTGATTTTGGTTATCAACAAAACATTAGGCGTTGCACCTCAAGAAATTTTGAACCTGCTTAACCCGTTCACACTGCTCGGCTTGCTCGCAGGCGGTGCGGTAATTTACTGGTTCTCAGGTGCTTCAATGCAGGCTGTTACAACAGGTGCATACAGAGCAGTTGAATATATCAAGAGAAACATTAAACTTGATGAAAATGCTGAAAAACGTGCAGACGTTTCAAATTCAAAAGAAGTTGTACGTATTTGTACGGAATATGCTCAAAGAGGTATGGTAAATATCTTCATCGCATTATTCGCTTTCGCATTGGCATTGGCTTGTTTATCAGCTCCCGCAGGTTCGGTTGAACCAGTATCATTCTTTGTATCTTACTTAATCGCAATTGCTATTTTCGGTCTTTATCAGGCAGTATTTATGGCAAACGCAGGCGGTTGCTGGGATAACGCAAAGAAAATCGTTGAAGTTGACCTTGCAGAAAAGGGAACTCCGCTTCACGAAGCAACGGTTGTCGGCGATACAGTCGGTGACCCGTTCAAAGATACTTCATCAGTTGCAATGAACCCGATTATCAAGTTCACAACTTTATTCGGTTTGTTGGCAATGGAAATCGCTTTGAGCGAATCTTTCAGAGCTATTGCTCCGAAAATCGGCTTAATTCTTTTGGTAATCGCAATCATCTTTGTAATTCGTTCATTCTATGCAATGAGAATACCTGCAAAGAAAGATTAGTTGAGAAACTGATAAAATAAAGGCGGCGGTGAGATTTCTCACCGCCGTTTTTTTATGCTTACATAATAACCGCCTGTATGCTATAATCAAAGGACATATAAATTCGTTTAACAATAGGTATTTTATGATGAAAAAAGTTTTCTTTCTGATTGCAGTTTTGGTTTTTTCCCTGAATATATCTGTATTTGCAGGTGTTGAGAGTCAATACAAAGACAATAACGCTATCTTTGCAGTTCAGAAATGCAGCGTTATTAAAAACAAACTTTTTGCCATCGACATGCCCGCAGAATTGAAAAAAACTTACGAAATAAAAAAAGAAAAAGACAGAATTTCGGTAATTCACAAGGCTTCAAAAAAGGCAGGATTTGGCGGTTTTGCGTTCGGAATAAAAGCGTACAAAAACCCTGCCGACCATGCAACACTTCCGGGCGGCAAAAAAATCGGTGAATTAACGGATAAAAAGGGTGTTTTGTATGATATGGTGCTTAAATATCCGACAGATGTTCAGTATGATTACACAAAAAGCCCCGAGGCTCCGAAAGAATATGCCGTGCTTTACGATTTGGGGGAAGATATAAATATTCACGGCGTAAAAGGTTCTGTTTATTATAAAAATCAGGGAACAAAAGGGGCGGATTTATACAGTGATATTTTAAAAAAACATATAACTGCGATAAAAGAAAAATGGGATTCCTCAAAACTTGAAAATGAAAATATGAGTTATATGTATAACGTAATCGGTCAGAGCGATAAAAAGGTTTTAAATAAAATCGGTTATATTTATTATGACTTAAATGCAGACGGTATTGACGAACTTCTTATCGGTGAAATAGCAAGCGGTGCATGGAAAGGTGTTGTTTATGATATTTACACCATGGTTGACCGTAAGCCGAAACATGTTGTAAGCGGCGGCAGCAGGGACAGATATTTTGCCTGCGACGGAACCTTTGTCTGCAACGAATATTCGGGCGGTGCAGGGTTAAGCGGCGTCAATGTTTATAGTCTTGAGGAAAATTCAACGGAACTCTTTCCTCAGGTAAGTTTCAAATATGACAGTTATACGAACCCTGAAAAACCTTATTATTTGTCTTACGGAAGTGATTCCAATCAGGACAAATGGAAAAATGTTGATGAAGAAACCTACAAGGAACGGAAAAAAGTCTTTGAAAGATACGAACGGTTTGATTTCATACCGTTGAGTAAATTTTCCGAGAAGAAAAAAGCAGACAGTATGCCGATGGAAGATAAATTTATCCCGAAGAAAGACTATTTTGATTATTCTGCTTTGATAAAAGAATTTCCTAAAGATTATTTTTATACAACCGTTAAAATCAAAAAATCAAATGAACGCATTTTGATAGTTACCGATAAAATATCGGCGGATAAAACTTCTTGTCATGGTCTTTTTTATTATCTTACGCAAAACGGCTTTGTTTTTCCTCTGGGATATTTAAAAAGTACAAAACCGATATCCCAATCAGACAATTATTTGTATTTAACTGAAAAAGATACAAATATAAAAGTTTGTGTGTCGGATAAAAGGGGTATAATCCAAAAAACAAAGGCGGACAAAATTACCGAAAACATCAAGAATATCAAGTTTGAAACAATACAAAGCGCCGAAAAATTTTCGGGGGATTATGGCGAACCCGCAGGAGATGATGTTGTAAAAGCCGATGTTGACGGGTTTTGTTTTTATTACCATAAAACGCAATACAAAAAGAAATACATAGAAAAATTAATGAAAGAATGTATCAAAGACGGCGTGAAAACAAACGTTCAAATGTATTGCCAAATGGTAAAAAAATTACATTCATGATTACTTTTCGGGTGCAGATTTATAAGGACGAAAAAAGGTGTTTTTATAAGAAGAATTTTTTTATGATATCCTTATTATAAGGATAAGAATTTATCCATAAGTTACCACAAAAATTAACCTAATACGTCACTGCGAGGGCTTGTGCCCGTGGCAGTCCCTTGAAAAGTCAGTTTAGGATTGCCGCGCTCACTTTATTCGCTCGCAATGACAATAAGGATTTGCAATATTTTGTGGTAACAGACAGATAATTATCTAAGGATATATACAGATGAATAAGTTTGGAAAATTTATTGTTTTAATTTTGATATTGGTATTTTTGACGGCACTGATGAATTATTTTGTCAATCCGTTCGGCGTTTTTAATACTTACGAAAAGCCTTCACCCTTATCAAACAAGTTTCATCGGATATATATTTTCCCGAAATTAAAATTAAAAAAAGAGAACCCCGATTACGTTGTTTTTGGTTCCTCAAACGCTCTTTGTTATTTGAATACCGGAAAGTTATATGAAGAAACGGGTAAGTCTTTTTATGATGTAGTTATTTTTGCATGTCTGAATGAAGAAATGCTAAAACTTATTGATGCTTATACCCAAATGTACCCGCAGGAAAAATTACTTGTTGCTCTTGAATTTGACCATTTCACAGAAGACAGGGCGGGAACGCTGCCTGATTTTACGGGCAAATATCTTAATCCCCAAGAAATTATTTTTCTGCTCTTTTCTCAAAATGCAATTAAAGCATCTATTTATTCAATAGGTGAAGATTTGCATTATAAAAAATTATATTATTTGAATAAACTTCTTCAAAAAAATAAAAATTTACTGAAACTCCCGTTTTTTAAAGATTTCAAAGGCAATTGTCATTTTGAAAACAAAAGACAGCCAAAATTAAGATATTCGAATTGGAATGAAAGACAATTCAAACAAAGCAGTTTTGATTATTTTGCAAAAATAAAGAAACTTACAGACGAACGAAAGATTGATGCAATTTTTTATCTGAATCCCGTTAATGCTTATGCTTTATCGGATATTTATTTATCGGGGGTTTACGGAGAGGTTGAAAAAACAAAAAGGGAAATTGCAAAAGTTACTCCTTTTTACGATTTTTTGTATATTTCAAAATATTCTTCAGAGCCTGTTTCCCTCAAAAACCCGTATTGGTTCAATTCATTTCACGGGAATGATGCTCTCGGTACCGTTATTATGGACTCTTTGATTTCCGATAAAAAACCTTTCGGGGTGCTTGTTACACAAGATAATGTTGAAAAAGTTCTGAAAGAACAAAGACATTTACTGGAAAACTTTATTAAGGAACACAGAAAACAGATAGACGAATACAGAGCAAATACAGGTAATGATTATACCGAGGAGCATGACGAAGTCTGTCTGGATTAGGCGGTTAATTATCTTTTACAAAATGTATTCAAGCATTTTGGGTGAGTTAACAAACTCTTTTGCGCCTGCTTCGGTCAGGGTTTGTTCATCACGATAGCCCCATAAAACACCGAGAAAATATATTCCCGCATTTTTTGCGGTTTCAACATCTGTTTCGGAATCGCCTATCAAAACGGTTTTGCTTTTATCTGCACCTAATTCCTTTATAATCTTGTTAACCCCGTCAGCAGAGGGCTTTTTGGCAACATCGGGACTTTCTCCGACAGCCGTGTCATATAATCCGAAGAAATAATCTTCACAGAGTTTTTTTACGGCTCTGTCAAACTTGTTTGATAAAATACCGATTTTAAACCCTTTTTTCTTTAATATCTGAAGCAGTTCGGTAATCCCGTCATAAGCCCTTGTGTGATTGTCGGAATTGTGGAGATAGTAGATTTTGAAGATGGCAAGACATTCCTGTATTTTATCTTCGGGAACGCCCTCGGGAACAGCCCTGCGGATTAGCATTTCAACGCCGTTGCCTATAAAATTTCTTATTTCTTCCTGACTTCTTTCGGGATAACCGCACTCTCTTAAAGCATAATTTGCCGCTTCCCGTAAATCGTCAAGCGTGTTGAGCAGCGTTCCGTCTAAATCAAAAATAATTGTATCAGTGTAAATCATTTTGCTTCCTTATCAATACAACATTTTCTATATGCGGTGTGTGGCAGAACATATCAACGGGCTGAACGTTTTCTGCCGTAAAACCTTTTTTGCCGAGATATTTTAAATCTCTTGCCAAAGACGAGGGATTGCAACTTACATAAACAATAATTTCTTTTGAAAGTTTTGCCGCATAATCAAGAGCCTGTTCGCTGCAGCCTTTTCGAGGCGGGTCTAAAAGAATTACGTCAAATTTTTTTTCTTCTCTGACAAATTGTTCAAAAACCTTTGCCGCATCGTCGTTTATAACGGTAACGTTATCGACATGGTTGATTTTAACATTTTCCGCCGCATCATCGGTCGATGATTTGCTTTCTTCTACGCAGATTACCTCTTTTGCAATATCTTTCATCTGAAGTCCGAAAGACGACACACCCGAATAAGCATCAAGAATAACAGGGTTTTTGGTGTTTTTCATAATCATTTCTTTTGCGGTGTTGAAGATTATTTCCGCAGAGTCCGGATTGACCTGAAAAAAACTGCCTGCACTGATTTTGTAAATTATTTCACCGATTTTTTCCGTAATAAAATCTTTTCCGAACAGGGTTTGATATTTTTTTCCCTGAATAACGTTTGTTTTTGCGGTGTTAAAATTTGCGGCAACGCCTGAAACTTTATTAATTTTTCCCAATTCTTCCGCAAGTTTTTTTACTTTTTTATCTGCCATGTCCGAATTTAAAACCAAAATTATGAGTATTTCGCCGTTAAATTTTGACATGCGGTAAATGATGTGCCGAAGCATGCCCGAGTGTTTTTTTTCGTTGTAGCCGCTTATTTTGAGTTCTGCCGCTTTTGTTCGGATAAATTCCGTTATTTCGTCTAAAATTTGCGGCTGAACGGGACAGTATTTTATATTTACTATTTCATGCGTACCTTTTTTGTAATACCCTGCAAGTATTCTTTCTGAAACTTTTGTCTGCGAAACGGGATATTGTACCTTATATCTGTAATTTTTGTTGTTTTCGGGGGCTTTTACGGGCATGACGTTGAGTTTTTTGCCGTAGATTTTTTCAAGGGTTTCTTCAACAATGAGTTGTTTTTGTTTTAACTGTTCGGCATAATCGATATGTTGTACCCCGCAGCCGCCGCAAACTTTATGCAGGGGGCAAAAGGGCTTAACTCTTTTGTCTGACGGCTTTACGATTTCTTTTATTTTTCCGATGCCGTAGGTTTTGTTTCTTTTGATGACATCAACAATGACAGTATCCTCGGGACAGCCGCCGTCAATAAAAACAGGATAATCGTCAAGACGGGCAAGCGCCTGTCCGCCGTAAATGAGTTTTTCAATATTTACCGTAACTTCTTTGTTGTCCATTAATTATATTTTATCAGATTAAACAATATCTACAATAAGGAAAAGTATTGTTAAATCCGATAGAATTTTATAAAAAAATGAAGAATATTTTAAATTTGAAATTATCTATAAGTCGTCACAAAAATCAACCTAAAACGTCATTACGAGGCTTGTCCGAAGTAATCCCTGAAAAAGATTGCCACGCTTCGCTCGCAATGACGATACACATAAAGATATTTAATATATTTCTGCAACAAAAAAGGTTACCATTTTCATGATAACCTTTTTTTATATATAACCTTTAGGCTATATTACTATGTTCCTGAAGAAACAGCGTCAGCATATTTTTTGTCGAAGAGAACTTCTTTTGCTGCTGTTGATGCATCTGAAGTTGTAGGAGTACCTGCAACAACTCTGTTACCATACATTGTAGCAATGTAAGTATCTTTCGGAGCAGATGCTGTAGTTGTCATTGTGTTAGGTCCTTTTTCACCGTTTACGTCGATGAGGATGTAACCATAGTAATATTCGTTAGCTTCTGTATCTTTACCGGTTGTCATTTTGAAGCCGAATCTCATACCGTCTGCAGTGTAGAATACACCCTGGTTGTCAGTCGGTGTGCCAACTAATGAAGTCGGGTCAGTTGCAAATCCTACGCTTGTTGCTGTACCAACAACGCTCATTCTTTTCTTGAAGAGGTTGTTGAGAACGTTTGTTTCTGTGTCTAATGTAGCATCACCCAATTGAGTTGCTTCTAATGCATAGTTCAATGACAATGCTTGGTTAAGTGATGAGATTGCTTTCTTGAAGCCTGTTCTGAATTCTTGTTGGTTAGTTGAATTCATCAATGTCGGAATTGTCATAGCTGCGATTACACCGATGATTACGAGTGTAATCAAAACTTCTGCTAAAGTAAAACCTTTTTTCATGTAATTTTCTCCTTTTTTTATTTAACACACCCTTGCGGGCACATAACATAGTTTATATGTTTATTATAAACACTTTTCACATTTTACGCAAGTACTAAAGCAAAACCCTATAAATAATTGTTATTATTAAGACAAGATTTTTACAAATCTTAACGTTTTTTTGAAACGGACATAAAAGCGATGTTTTTTTCGGCTTGTGATGTTGTTTCGGGAAGTTCCCAGCAGTCAAGGCATCTTGCTTCGTAAGTTTCGTCCGCTCCTATCATAATAAGAGGAGAGTCTTTGCCTGCGGGCTTGCCGTCTATAAGTCTTTGTGTTCTTACTGCGTATTCGCTTCCGCATTTCATGCAGATTGCCGTCAGTTTGTCAACCTTGTCGGCATAAGCCAAAAGTTGAGGCATGGAACCGAAAGGTTCTCCCTTAAAATCGAGTTCCAAACCTGTTCCGATTATTCTTTTGCCTTTTGATAATAACACTTTTACAACTTCTACAATTTTTTCATCGAAAAATTGCAGTTCGTCTATTGCAATGATGTCGTCTGCTTTTTCGACCACGTCAAGAATTTCCATGGCATTTTTAACTTTTACCGTATCAAGCCAAAGTCCGTTTCTGGATTCTATGTAATCGCCTTTTGCTCTTGTGTCTATTGACGGTGATATAACTTTTACTTTTTTCTTCGCAATTATTAATCTTCTTATTCTTCTAAGAAGTTCTTCCGTTTTGCCGCAGCTCATCGGTCCTGTTATTAATTCAAATCTGTATCCCATTTTTTCTTCCCCATATCTTTTGCATGTTAGTCATGCTGAATTTTGTCTTTTTCTTTTTTTCTCTTTTTTCTTCTCATTAAATCCGTAAAGGCTTCAAGTCTTGTGATATAGCCTGCTTTGCCTGTCTGCTCGTCCATGATGAGAGTTAATATAGGTATATCACAATTTTCTCTCATTTTCGGAAAAATGTTTTGTGAAACAATTTCGGGCATGCAGGTAAACGGGCTTATATGTATAATTCCGTCTATACCACGTTCGTTTGCAAAAGCGACATCGCTGACGGATTCCAGAGAATCGCCGCCGATATCCCGCATAAGATACGGCTTTGCAAGTCTGAATGCTCTTTCAAGATGTGTTTCGCCTTTTTTTAACCATTTTGGAATAATGGCATCTTTTAAAAAACTTGAAACGGTTAAACTTGTTCTTGTCTGAACGCCCATTCGGCCGAGTTCTCTGTTGAGATTCTGGTTTGAAAAATCGTCCAGAACAATATATATTTCACCCGTGATGTCAACGTATAAAACGTCTCTTTTTTCATCAATTGGTGTATCTTTAATCATTTTTATCGTTTCTGCTTCTGCTTTTTTTAATTCTTTTATCGAAGAAGATTTATCGATTAAATCCAGCCCTCTGTTGAAGGCTTTTTCGGCAGTTCCGGGTTTTAATTCTCTTGCTCTGTAATAAGATAAAACCGAATTAATTCTGTCTAAAGCAAAAACATATTTTACAACGGCATAGATAGCGGACATTTTTTTGAAAACATCGGCTTTGGGATTTGCCTTGCTCAAATAGTCGTACATGCCCTTAAAACCGTCATACAATGACATTTCCAGATATTTATCCTGATAGCCTAAATCTTTCAAAACCGTTTCGATGAGCTGTCCGTATTCGCCGAGTCTGCAAATTCCGGGGGACGTAATCATTGAAACGTAATCTGCACCGCCCTCAATGGCTTCTATAAAATTACCAAGAATTAACTTATATGGCAGACAAATCGACTCGGGAGCATATTTTGTTCCCAAAGAAAGTGTCCTTTTGTTTGTATAGGGCGGAATATATGCGGTAACGCCGAGTTTTCTGAGTGCCGCTCTCCATGCATAGGATACGGTTCCCATATGTGGAAATGCTATTTTAGCTTTAAATTCGGGAGCCATTACTATATCCTTACTAAATATTTAGGGTGTAACCGCCGTTATCTGCATTACACAATACATCTTCGTTAATTTTTTGTCTGAGATTTTTAATGTATTTATATACATAATCTCTGGGCAATTCAAGCAAAGCAGCCATATCCTTTGCGTAAACTATTGAACCTCTGTTTTTTACAAGAAAATCGAAAATCATCTGTTCTCTCGGAATGAGGGGTTTTTTGAAGGTAACGTTAACTGTAAAATCAGTTTCCGCAGTAACTGCAGTTTCCTGTTTTTCTGTTTCTTGTTTTGCAGTTTCCTGAACTTTTTCAGCCGCTTTTGCTGCTTTAACTGCTTTTGGCTTTTCTTTTACGGGTTCTGCTTTTGTTTCTGCTGCTTTTTCCGTAATTTCAGCCGCTGCGGGTTTCTTATCAACGGGTTTTTCGGTTTTCGGTCTTACCGTTGTAATTTTTGATTCGTGTGATTTTAAAGACAGAGTTTGTATTTTTTCACTCGGGGTTTTGTATTCCGAGGTCATATTCATTGAGTTTAAAGAACTGGTCATAACCTTATCAATCATATCGTTTGTTTCTTTTTCGCCCTGAATTACCTTGCCTAATCTTGCGGCAAATTCTTCCAGCGTAATTCTTTCAAGCGAGCTTCTCCATTGACGTATTTCTTCTTTTGTAAGGTACTCAGCCATTCCAATTCTCCTTGACCTTTTTTTTTTCTTCTTCCTAAAAATTTATATGCAGATTAACTGCTTTTGTCTAACTCTTATAACATAGCACAATTTTTTCATAAAATCTCAAAATATTTAGTAAAGTAAAGATTTTTTTTTACTCTTTACAATTGCAAAAAAACTATTTACTTTATTTTTTTTTAGTATATTTTTTACTTTCCTATATAAAAATTTTATGTTATTTTTTTTTAGTATATTTTTTACTTCCCTATATAAAAATTTTATGTTATTTTTTTGTATATATATTTTTATTTAAGGGATATTTATGGAATTTAAATTTGCAAAAAATGTAAAAATACTGGGGTTGATATTTACCCTGTTGTCTTTAATTTTTGTTTTTTATGCTGCATGCTCGCAGAGAGGTTTATATTCTGACGGTTCGGTTTATTTTCTGCAACTGCTCAACAATATATCTTCCGACAAATTCGGCTTGATTTTCACTCACGAAAGAGCAAGATTTTTTATTCAGGGGCTGCAGGAATTACCCGTACTTCTTACGGGGCTGATTTTTGTCATAAAAAGCAAAATGACTCCGGCGACGGTTTATTCGTTAACCCTTTTCTTATTGCCTCTTGTCGTTTTATGGTGGAATTTTGAACTTACCAAAAGGACAAAAGAATACGGCATCTTTTTTTGGAGTGTTTTTACTTACTGCGTTTTAATTCTCTTGTATCAGATTGATGCCACTGTTGAAACCATAATTGGTGTTCCTCTGCAATTTGTTCTTTTGAATTATTTGTTCGGAAAAATTAACTATACCAAAGCGGATAAAATCGGAATAGGCTTTATTCTGCTGACAATGTTCGGAATATATGAACATACCTTTTTTATCGGGCTGATACTTTTTGCGGGTACTTTTATTGCGGCTTTTGATGAAACAGATGAAGATAATGCGCTTGTGAAAATTTGTATCGGCGGCGCATCTTTGGCGGCGGCAAGTTACAGCCTCTTTTATGTTATTTTCCATAATTCTGCTTATTCCTTATCTATGTTATCGATTTTTACGGATTTTTGGGGCTCGGCATTGCAATTAAATCTTGTTTTTGCAATTTTAACGGTTATTCTCTCGGGACTTCTTGTCCGTCGGGAAAAGGCTCTCAATGCTTGGCAGACAATACTTCTTGTTGTAATCTACTCATGCCTGTTTTATTATATGTTCTCGGATTTGCAGACATACTTAAATCCCGTTATGGAAGGTCATTTGCGTTCGGTTGTTTTCTGGGCGGTTCCGCTTATCTTCCTCGGCTTTGTTGTTTATAAATACAAAACAAGAAACAAGGAAGTTGAAAATAAAGATATTTTGATTAACAATGCCCTTGTTCCCGTTTTGTTATGCGGTATTTGTTTAACGTTATGGCAAATGGTGCATACATATTACTGGAATCAGAATGTTGATTTTATGCTGGAGCAGGTTCAAAATTGCGAAGATGCTCTCTATATCCCTTCTGAACAGGAAGAAATCAGCGGCGTTGATAATTCTGATTTGAGAAGATATATTTTGCATAAAAATTCTTCCGCAACACAAATAATTTTTGATAAAAATTATACTGTTACAACACTTTTGCTCACAAACGAAGAAGATGATAACGATTTGGATAAAAATTATCGGGAAAATTTGTATTATCTGCCTGATGATGAAAAGATTAATCTTCCTCCGGATTTTCAGGTTCCCGTTCAGAATAAATACTGGAATTTAAGAGATGCTGCAGATGCTCTGAATGCTTATAATTATGAGCATGGAATCCATGTTAAAACGGAAGAAAATGAAGAAGAGGAAGAAGAAAAATAACAGATTTTATCTTTTGAAAAGAACGGACAGCCCTGCTCTGAAATAATTTTTGAGTTGTTCTGCCGTTTTTATTTCCTTTAATTTTTTTATAATATATTTTGGTCTTAAATAAAATTTTCTGACGGCGTATTTATGCAGTTTTACAATTTCTTCTTTTGAGAGGTAGTGCGTTTTTACGCAGGGATAATAATACGGGTTTTTATAAAAATCTTTCATTTCGCCGAGAGAATTTTCAATTACGTAATTATACATTCTTGAACCTGCAAGAACGGTTGCCGTATAAAAATTTACGTAATCTGCATCGAGTTCAATTGCAAAATTAATTGTTTCCATGATGTTTTGCTTTGTTTCCCACGGAAGTCCGATAACAAAGTAGGTAAAGGTTTGCAGACCATGCTTTTTGCAGAGTTTTACCGTGTTTACGGCTTGTTCTTTTGTGATTTTTTTGCCGATTTTATCCAGAATTTCCTGCGAACCGCTTTCAATACCCATGCTCAAAAGTGTGCAGCCCGCCTTTTTCATTAAAACAAGAGTTTCTTCGTCTATCGTATCGACTCTTGAATTTGAACTCCATTTGATTTTTAAATCTTCGCTGATTAGTTTTTCGCAAAGTTCTTTTACAAAAACTTTATTTGCGGTGAATAAATCAGACCAGAAAACAAAACTTCTTATATCATATTTATTAATACATTCTTTTATTTCCGCAATTATGTTGTCGGGGCTTCTGTATCGGACTTTTTCGCCCGAAACTGCCGTTGCAAGACAGAAAAAACAGTTGTAAGGACAGCCTGCTGCTGCCCGTATAATTGCCTGTTTCTCGCTTGTGTCGGGTCTTGTGTAAAGTTCGTTTTTAATTAAATCTCTTGCGGGAAAAGGAAGTATATCAAGGTCTTCAATAAATTGTCTGTCTTTGTTTGATTTTATTTCATCACCGTTTCTGAACGTGATGCCGTCAATTTCGTTTAAATCTCTGCCCTGAACGATTTCCTTAAAGGTAATTTCAGGTTCCCCTCTTATAATTATATCTATATCGGCATGCTCTTTTAAAACGGAGATGTTAAAGGTTAAAAAATGTGCTCCCGTAACAATGGTTGTAATGTTTTTATCCGTTTTTTTTATCGTTTCAACAGCCTTAATATCCGTTTCAAAGGTCGTGCTTGCGATATTTACAAGAACAATATCGGGGCGGAAACTTAAAATATCTTTTTCAAGTGTGTTTAAATCTCCCTTTTCAACGGAATAATCTTTAATTTTGCAAATTGTGCCTTCTTTTTGTGCAATTGCGGCGCAGTACATTAAATCGGAAGGCGGCAGGGGCGGAAGAACAATAAGTTCTTTTACGGGCTGCTGGCACCTTGCCGTTCTGTTCATCTGTACTGACGGGGGATATATAAGAAAAATTTTCTTCATATATATATATTATCATGTACTCATTTTATAGTGATGTTTTTTAATACATTGTTTATATATAAATTGCCTTTAATACCCGTAAATTACCACAAAAATTAACCTAATACGTCACTGCGAGGGCTTTTGCCCGCGGCAGTCCTTTTCAGGATTGCCACAAGCACTTTGCTCTTTGTCGTAACAGACAGATTGCCGCCTTATTTTTCTGATAATTTTATGAAAAATCATGAAAACATGCATGGTTACATGGTTTCGGACGAATGTATTTTTATCGGTTTTATTAAGAAATATTAAGAAAAAATCATAATTTAATCATGTCAAAAAAGGCTCTACTATTGAGTTTTAGACATGTGGTAAAAATTTTGAAAAAATTTCTTCGAGTATATACTCTTTATATACGCAATTTTTTTTTGAAGTTTGTTTTTATAAAGGTGTAGAGAAAAACTTAATAGAAGATAGGAGAAAAGAAAATGGGTTACGCATTATTTACAGCAAGAAAAATGAGCCTTCAGGCAAAAGTTAACGATTACAACGCAAAATTGATGCAGTTGAGCAATGAAGAAACAAGATTGGCTAACAAAACGGCTGCAAGACAGCAGGTTATGAACGCTATTGATAACGGACAAAATACCGGTTCGTTCTTAGCAAAATTACTCGGCGGCACATCAGGTTCATTAATTTCAACAGGTGCAAACTTCTTAATCGATGGTATGCAGTCAAAATCAGATGATGCTTATGCAGCACAAATGAACGCTAAACAAAAGCAAATCGATACTGAAAAACAAAGACTTACTACTTTGTTAAACGCAGCACAACAGGAACTTCAACAGGTTGAAAAGGCAGAAGAAAGCGCA
>JAILHI010000036.1 GCA_024695865.1 Candidatus Gastranaerophilales bacterium | reverse complement strand
CAATGGAAATGGCATTAGATCAGTCTCTGGCTATTTATTCAGGCGGTTTAGGATTTTTAGCAGGTTCGCACATGCAATCTGCAGGATATCTTCAGATGCCTATGGTCGGAGTTTCGATTTTATGGTCATTCGGATATTATGATCAGCGTATAAGCGAACAGGGAAATGTTGAAGTTGCTTATATCAGAAAATATTATGACTTTTTAACACCTATTTCCGCTTCCGTAGAAGTTGAAATCTTCGGTGAAAAAGTTAAGGTTAAAGCATATAAAGTTGACCCCGAACTTTTCGGAACATGTCCTATTTATTTGTTAACAACGGATATTCCCGAAAACTCTGAATGGGCAAGAAGAATTACTCATAAATTGTATGACGGTGATGAAAAAATCAGAATCGCTCAGGAAACGGTTTTGGGTGTTGCAGGTATCAGACTTCTTCAGGCAATCGGTGAAAAATTTGATTGTATCCACATGAATGAAGGTCACGCACTTCCTGCCGCTTTTGAATTGTTAAGACAATACAAAGGTGATTTGGCACAGGTTAAGAGAAGAACCGTATTTACAACTCACACACCTGTTGCTGCAGGTAACGAAGTTCACTGGGTTGATACCTTGATGCAGGGCGGTTTCTTTGCAGGCTGTGCGAGAGAAAAAGCTGTTGAACTCGGCGGTGAACAGTTCTCACTTACAGTTGCCGCTTTAAGAATGAGCAGATTGGCAAACGCAGTTTCTCAGTTACACGGTCTTGTTGCTAACAAGATGTGGGATTGGGTTGAAGGCAGATGTCCTATCAGAGCAATTACGAACGCAGTTAACCAGCACTATTGGCAGGATAAGAGAATTGCCGAAGCAAAAACTTTGCAGGATTACTTAGATGCCAAAATCGAAATGAAAACCAAAGTGTTTAAGTTTATTGCAAACCAGACAGGTACAAGACTTGACCCTAACGTTTTAACTATCACATGGGCAAGAAGATTTGCAGATTACAAACGTGCTTGGCTCTTGTTCAATGATATGGACAGAATTACAAACCTTCTTAATGCAAATAAAATTCAGTTAGTATTTGCAGGTAAGTTCCACCCCGATGATGTTATGGGCCGTCAAATGTTCGACAGAATACTTGACCTCTCCCGTAAGTTGAAGAACGTTGTAATTTTGCCCGGATATGAACTTGATTTGAGTGCAAAACTTAAAAAATGTTCTGATATATGGCTGAACACACCTTTAAGACCTTTTGAAGCATCAGGTACATCAGGTATGTCAGCAAATATGAACGGTGCTTTGCACTTATCAATCTATGACGGTTGGGCTGTTGAAGGCACCTTCCCAGGTATCAACGGTTACACGGTTGAATACCCCGGTCTTGATGATGAAATTCCTTGGGAAGAACGTCATAAAAAAGACTATGAATGTATTATGAACATTATTGAAAAACAAATTATCCCGACTTACTACGATAAAAAACTTCAGTGGGCAAGACTTGTTCGTCAGGCTGTCAGAACTTCCGAAGCATACTTCAATTCAGACAGAATGGTTATCGAATACTATAACAGACTTTATAAGCCTATCGCTCACGAAGATCCCAAAGAAGGCGGTTTGGATAACAATTTTGAAATTACCGAAAATCCTAATTACGATGCTTGGACTTTCTCTAATATCAAATAGTTTGTTTATAAGAATACAAAAAAGGCTTCATTTGAAGCCTTTTTTGTTGTAAAGAGGTTTTATGAAAACTAAAAATGAGATTAGAAGTCAAGCAAAACAAATAAGAAAAACTCTAAATCTGCCTGTAATAAGCCAAAAAATTTCCGAAAACTTATTTAATTTGGACGAATTTAAAGCGGCACAATCTGTTTTTACTTATATTTCTTTGCCTGATGAAGTCGATACTTCTGCAATTTTGGCATTTTCGGACAAAAATCTTTATGTTCCAAAAATTTTTGATAAAAATCTTATTTTTTCAAAATATGATTCTTTAAATCTTATGAAAAACAAATACGGTATTCCCGAGCCCGCCGATGCTGTTGAAGTCCGACCGCAAAGCAGCGATATAATCGTTATCCCCGCATTAGCGGCAGATGAAAATTTTAACAGGATAGGCTATGGCGGCGGTTATTACGACAGATTTTTGGCAAACGCTTTGGGTATAAAAGTTGTTTTAATTCCCGATAAACTTCTTTTTAAATCCGTTATATCCGAACAGCATGACATTAAAGCCGATATTATTATTACCGAGTCTTTAACTCTTTATAATAATATTAACAATCGTAAAAATCATAATTAAACAGATTGTATTTTTATAATTCATGTATAAAAATATTTACATAGTTTAGTGGAATGAAAAATGTTTGACGTTAATCAGTTTTTTAAAAAGGCAGCGTCCATAGAAGCATCGGATATTCACCTTCACGTAGGTGAAGTTCCTTTGATTAGAAAAAACGGTATTATTATGAAAACCGCAATGCCGCCTTTGACTTATGAGGATATTGAAAATATTTTCAAGATGGTTGTTCCCGAAAAACTGAAAGACACTTTTGAAACCGCTATGGATATGGATTTTGTTTATGAAATCCCCAATGTTTCAAGATTCAGGGTTAACTTTAACAAGCAGTTAAATAAGCCGTCGCTGGTAATAAGAATAGTTCCCCTTTATATAAGAAATTTTGAGGAATTATGTCTGCCTGAAACGATTAAAAGTCTATTAACGGCCCAAAACGGTATTGTTTTGGTTACAGGCCCGACAGGCTGCGGAAAATCTACCACTTTGGCTGCCATAATTAACTGGCTCAATTTAAATTTTGCAAAACACATTTTGACTATTGAAGACCCTGTTGAATACGTTTTTGTATCTCAAAAAAGCGTAATATCTCAAAGACAGGTCAGCATTGATACGGCATCTTTTTCTGACGGCTTAAAATACGCTTTAAGACAAGACCCTGATGTTATTCTGATTGGTGAAATTCGTGACAGAGCAACGGCTGAAGCCGCTGTTAAAGCCGCTGAAACGGGGCATTTGGTTTTTGCAACTCTGCACACAAACGATGCGGTTCAAACCATTAACAGAATTATCAATATGTTTGATAAAAATGACAGAGATTATGTTAAAATCCAGATTGCAGAAGTTTTAAGAGGCACGATTGCCCAAAAACTCGTCTTTTCAAAAGAACACAATAAACGTTTTCCTGCTTTGGAAATAATGCCGATGACGGCAACGGTTAAAGATTATATAAAAAAAGATAACATTGAAAGTATTTATCAGTTGTTTGCTTCAAACCCCGTTGATATGCTTTCGATGAATCAGTCCCTGTTTAATTTGGCGATTGACGGTAAACTCTCTCAGGCGGAAGCAATTGCAAATTCAAATTCTCCCGATGATTTGGCAAGAACGTTCAGAACGTTTTGTTATACGAATAAAACCGAGAGCCTTTATCAACCCGAATTGTCAAGATTGTCAACGAGAGGGTTTAATCCTCCCGCCCTTAACGACTCCTCAAAACAGGCGTCCGGCTCGTCAAATTCTCCGCACAGGGATAAAGTCAAGAGAAAAAAATCTAATTGACAGGCTGATTTTTTCTCTGTCGTTTTAATGTTTAATTAAATAATTGTTGAATAAAGAAAGGATAATTATGCTTAACGAAAAAATGGAATTTGCTTTTAACGAACAGATAAATAAAGAATTTTATTCTGAATTTTTATATTTGGCAATGAAGGCTAAATTTGCAGAATGGAATTTACAGGGTTTTGTAAACTGGTTTGATGTTCAGGTTCAGGAAGAAAGAGCGCATGCCTTCGGAATGTATGACTACGTTCTTGAAAGAGGCGGCAAAATCGAACTTATGACAATCGAAAGACCTGAAATTGAAGGTGATACACCCGTTCAGATTTTTGAACATGTTTTAAGACACGAACAGTATGTAACATCCAGAATTAACTATTTGCTTGATGTTGCAGAAGAAGTAAAAGACAGAGCCGCAACTTCATTTCTTGATTGGTATTTGAAGGAACAGGTTGAAGAAGAATCTAACGTCGGCAAAGTTCTTGCTACACTCAAATTAATCGGTGATGATAAAAATGCTTTGCTGCTTATGGATAAAGACCTTGCAACAAGAGTATTTACCGTTCCCGTAATCGGCTAATCGTTTTTAATATTTGATAAAATACCCCTTTTTTAAGGGGTATTTTTTTGTGACTTATCTTTTAAAATCATTATTTATTATTCGCAAGGTTATTTTTTTTATAAAAATTTACTAAACAAATAAATATATACAACAAATAAATGATGTTATATTACTCTAAACATATTAATCTGAATGTAGGAAAATAATCTTTTTAGATATTGGGGATAAAAGTGGTAGCCACACAGTATAATTCTGATTTTTCAAAAGACCTTGGACAAAAGTTTTATTGGTTTAAAAGAGTAATCAGCCAGAAAACCAAAGAGCGCATTAAAGAATTTTTCTTATCCGATTTTAATTTAAAAATTGTCGGTTTGAGCGAAAAAGACAACGTGCTTTTTTCGGGTGAAGAATATTTTGTTACAAGAATCAAAGTTAACAAAGAGAGTGATATATTTTTCAGAATATCATCAAAATTTATGGATTCGTTGTTATCTTCATCTCTCGGAGATTTGAGCGTTCCTTTCAGAACGGATATGTTAACGGAATTAGAGGCTAAAATTCTTACTTCTTTTAACGATTTTATTTATAAGGGTATTGCGCCTTTTCTTTCAAAAGAAATCGATACTCTTGCTGATGAAAGTTTGATTAACAGAAATTTACTGCATATAACTTTTTTATCTTTGGATGATATCGGTAATGTCGGTAAATTTATAATATCACTTCCGATTAATCTGCTTCCCGAAATCAGAAATTTTGTTCCCGTTCAGAATTTTGATATGGGCTCTTTTCCGAAGTACAAAGTGCCTGTCAAAATCATTACGGGAAAATCGGAAATTACCTTATATGATGTCAGAAACATCGAACGGGGCGATATTGTTGTTTTGGAACAAAGCGATATCAGAACGATGAAGATTGACCTGATGGGGCAAACTACGGATTTTCTTATCAATCCCGAAACATCAATTATTACAGGCGTAGAAAATAATAACGAGGAGGCTGAGGCAAATAATATGAAGCAATCAGGCAATATGTGGGACGTAATTCCCGTTGAAATAACCGCTGAATTTGACAGTGTAACCGTAACGTTGGGCGATTTAAAAGCCATATCGGAAGGTTCTATTGTCGATGTCGGTGCAATATATGAAAACAAAATCTTTTTAAAGGTTGAGAACAAACCCATTGCCTCGGGCGAACTTATCATTATAAATGATAAATATGCGGTAAGAGTTGATGAAGTTTATACCGATAAATCTAATCAGCCTGCTCCCCAGCAGCAGAACATGCAGCCGCAGCCCGCTCAAAGACAGGCTGCACCCCGCCCGCAAAATCCGCAGCAGCAAAATCCTAACGGTGAGGATTTTAACTATAACAACTTTGATATTGAAGATGAAGATATATAAGGAGCAAATATGCAGATATATTTTATTCAGTTTTTAGCTTATACAATGGCAATGGTTGGTTTTTTATCAGTTTGCCTTTTGGTTTATAAAAAATTTTATGTGCAGACAAAGGCAGGCAAGGGCAATGATTGTTTGTATATTGAAAATGCTCTGCGCCTTAATCCCAAGAAACAGATTTATATTGTTCGGGCGGGCAAAGAGAGATTTTTGGTGGCATCTGATGCGGAAAATACAACAATGCTCGCAAAATTGGCTGAAAATTCCGATGTTGATGCTGCGGAAACCTTAAAATTAGTTTCCGAAAAATCAGATAATTCAAAAACAGAAGTTATTAAGAACCCTATTTCACTGAGCAGTTTTAAAAAACTTACTCAAAACAACAATAACGGTTCGGTTTCCTTTAAAAGAATGAAGATGAAAGCATAAAAATATGAATACATTAATTCAAAATCTTGACCCTGTTTTACAACTTTTGGTTGTAATGGCGTGTTTCTCGTTTATACCTTTTATATTTACGTGTATGACGAGTTTTATGAGGTATGCGATTGTATTTTCGTTTTTAAAACAGGCAATGGGTACGCAATCAATTCCGCCCGCGATTGTTTTGGTCGGTTTGTCGCTGATAATGACGTTTTATTCCATGGGCGGTGTTTTTCAGGATATGTGGGAAGCAGGTTCTGTTCCCTATCAAAAATCGCACTCTATCGTTGAAGCGGTTGTTGAGGGTTCAAAACCGTTAAAAGAGTTTATGCTCAAAAATACCAGAGAAACCGATATGGCTTATTTTCTCGAAAAATCAAGAGGTAAGGCTCCCGAATCTCCCGATGAGATTACAATTTGGGAAGTTGCTCCCGCTTTTATTCTCAGCGAATTAAAAACGTCTTTTGAAATCGGCTTTATTATTTACATACCGTTCATTGTACTTGATATGATTGTTGCAAACGTTCTACTTGCTCTCGGTATGTTTATGTTGTCTCCGACAATTATTTCACTTCCGTTCAAACTGCTTATATTTATTGCTGTTGACGGCTGGAGTCTGGTTGTTCACGGCTTGGCTGGAAGTTACAATTAAGGAAGATTGATATGGAATTTTTATTAGAATTTATGGGAAAAGGTATAATAATGATGTTGTCTATTGCTTTGCCGTGTGTATTGACGGCGGCGGCAATAGGTCTTGTTGTCGGTATTTTGCAGGCCGTAACGCAGGTTCAGGAGCAGACAATTGCCGCCGCACCTAAAATTACTGCCGTTTTTCTTGTTATTTTGATTTTAGGCTCGGGCTTTGTCAGAATGTTGTCGAATTTGTTTACCGAAGCCGTTCATTTGTCTTTTAATGTTATTCCCAAAAATGAAAAATACGTACTTGATGCAGATTATTTTCTTTATACTTCACCCTTTGACAAGGAAATGGGTATGAAAGGTCATTATGCAAAGGATTTAATTGACCAGCCGGGCAATCCGCCTTTTATTGATAACAATGAAAAGATGAAATATTATGCGGCTCCCAAAATGCCTGTTCCTACTCCCAATCAGATTGAACGCAACAAGATTTACCAACAGAACGGAAGATAGTATATGAAGAAATTTTTGATTTTCGGAATTTTTATAATCTTGTCCGCTTCTGCTTTTGCGGAGCAGATTTTTGAAATGAAAAACGGTTATCCGTATATCTATTTTTCAAATTCGGAAATCAAAAGTATAAAATCCGATAATCCGACTGCTATTTCTGCGCAGAGAGTTACCACCTTCGATTCAAAATCCACTCAGGTTATTTTTTATCCGAAAAAATGCGGTGTTGCGAATGTTCAGATTGTATCGGCTTCGGGTGAACATATTTATAAAGTTGTAATTAAAAATTCAGCCGTTAAATCTAATAACACTTTTGTTGAAATTGATGTTCCGGGAATTGTTCAGAAATGATAGAGTCGCTTGTACAGGATATTTCAAAATATTTTCCCGAAATTAACAATGCTTTCGGCTCGGGATTTTTGATATTTGTGCGTATTTTGGGTCTTTTAAGATTTGCTCCGGGGTTGAACAGAAAAGAAATTCCGTCTATGGTAAAAGTTGCATTTGCAGTTACTTTTACAATAATTTTGACCGCCGTGGTAAAACCGACAATGCCGCCTGCCGATGTTACAATTATTTATCATATTGTTCTAAATTACGTTATCGGTGCTTTGATAGGTTATATTGCCTATTGTATTTTGGCTGCGGTTGATGCGGGCGGCGATATGATTAATACTCAAATGGGTATGTCCTCCGCCATGGTTTTAGACCCGACATCTTCCACACAGGTTTCTATTATGGGTAAATTGCTCGGTTTGATGGGTTTGCTCATTTTTATTAACATCGGCGGTCTGTATTGGATTTTAAATGCTTTTATAAGAAGTTTTGATATTTTTCCCGTTTATGCTACGGCAATACCGTTAGAACAAATTATTAATACGGAATATCTTGTAAAAATTACATCTAATATTTTGTATGTGGGTTTACAGTTTGCATCACCGATTTTGCTTGCAACTTTGGGGCAGGATATTATTCTCGGTATCATTTCAAAAACGGCGCCTCAAATTAACGTCTTCCAGTTAAGTTTTCTCTTTAAGCCCGTTATGGGTGCATTTTTGCTTTCCGTTTTGCTTCCGATGCTGTTCGGTGTTGTAAACGATTACTTTTTAACCTATACCCATATCTTCTAACGATACAACCTGTTTTTTCAGGTTCCAGATTAACGGGTTTATAAAACAATTTGCCCCGAGAGTTAAAATAGGGTCTTTTAAAACTTCAAGAAATTGTTTGTGTTCTGGGTGTGAGGGCTGATGTATAAGAAATTCCTCAGGCTGTTTTCCCATTTCCGTATCCGACTTGGGTACGTATTCACAAAATACGGCGGTCATTCCCAATTCTTTTGCCATTCTTGCAAAGGCAGGCATTTCTTTGTAGTTTATTGCGCTTACGATAAAGATTATCTGAATTAATTTGATTTTATCTTCTTCTCTGTGAAGTTTCAAATCAGCCAAATTTTTCAGAATAATATTAAAATTGCCTGCACGTACAATTTTTTTGTAGGTTTCGGGTGTTGCCGCATGAATTGATATTGTCAAAGTGTCAATTTTGCCCTGCAAGCCTAATTTTTTAATATTTTCTCTTGTGCAGTTGATACCGTTAGTTACAATACTGTATCGGATTTTCGGATAGAGTTTTGTGATTTTCTTCAAAAGGTATTGTGAATGGTCTGAATAAAAAATTTCGCCCGAGCCTGAAATATAGACGTTTTCTGCATCTTTGCAAAGAGGGATTAATTTTTCATCTGCAATTTTATTTAATTCTTTTATTTTATTTTTATCGTTTGAAATACATTCATCTCTGCAAATTACACATCTTGCGTTACAGGTTCTGTCGTGGTCAAAGAGGATAAATTTAGGCAGAGTTTTCATAACTTTGCTGTATTTCGCATTGATTTCTTCTTCGGGTAAATCGGGTAAATCTTTATAATCACAGCATTTTTGAAGATTGCAGAGCGAAAAATCTCCTTTTAATATTTTCTCTCTCAAATTTTGAACTTTTTCTGAATTCCAGACTTCTTCAAGGGTTTGTTCTTTAAGGCTTCCGATGGTAAATTTTTCTTTGTACCACATAGGACAACAGTTATAGAGTTCAAGATAGTGTCCTATTTCTATATTTTCAAATGGTCTTTTACAGAAAAGCATTATTAACCCTGTTTAAAATAGTCGCAAATATTTTTTTCTTTTTTAAAGGAGAAAAACTTTTTCACTTTAAGTATAAAAGAAAACGGATTTGTTTTCAAACTTTGTTCGAGAACGGCTTTTTCTATCAGAATTCTGTTGTAAACAATGTTTGCTTCATTCGATGTTTCAATTCTCGGCTTCAAATTTTCTAATTTTACTTTACATAAATTAATAGAATTTTTCGTTTTTTGTCTCATCTCTTTATTCATTCCGTTTTCCTGACTGTGTACTTCATTGAGTTTGTATTTTAATAATACCAAAAATCTTAAAAAATTTGTCAACCAAAAAGATTATAATGCTATAATATACAATAAACGGGTTATGAACAAATAATTTAGTATATGAATACAAGAACAACAAAGATATTAATAGTCAGAAGAAGTGCGCTTGGAGATACCATTCATACGCTGCCGCTTGCGGCGGCTTTGCGCAGAAAATTCCCTGATGCGCAGATTGACTGGGTTGTAGAGGATAAGGCGGCACATTTTGTTTTGAAGAATCCGCTTCTTGATAAGGTTTATGTTCTGCATAAGAAAACAGGCGGTTTAAAAGAGTTTTTATCCGTAATATCCGATATCAGAAAACAAAAATACGATATTGTTATTGATACCCAGCAGTTACTTAAAAGCGCCGTTATTATGGGGTTGTCAGGCGGAAAACGAAAGATAGCGCTTTCTGACGGCAGAGAATTTTCGGGACTTTTTGCAAATGAGATTATAAAAACAAACCGCAGACAGTTTGATATCCATTACCACGTTCTAAAAAGAAATCTTGAAATTGCGCAGTATCTTGGGGCTGACACCGAAAATATTGAATTTCTTTTGCCAAAATCGTCCGATGCTTCGGTTGAAAAGGCAAAAGGTTTGTTATCCTCTTGTAATCCCGATAAAAAGACGGTTATCATTGCGCCCGAAACAACGTGGGCAAATAAGCACTGGACAGTTGAAAATTGGAAGAAACTGATTGATTATCTCAAAGGCAGAGTCAATCTTGTATATACGGGAACCAAAAACGATAACGGCTTATCGGATACGATATTGTCCGAGTATGGTGATGATATTGTTCTTAATTTATGCGGAAAAACTAATCTTGAAGAACTGACGGAAGTTTTAAAACTAGCCGATTTGGTTATCACCCCCGATTCGGGCACCGCTCATATTTCGTGGGCAACGGGAGTTCCTGCCGTAATTACTCTCTTTTTTGCAACATCTTCCGAAAGAACGGCACCTTTTGGCGATAAATACTTTTCTGTTCAGGCTTCTACACCGTGTTCGCCCTGTATGAAGAAGAAATGCGTATTAAATATCGGTAATGAGTGCATTTCGGCTGTGAATTTTGAAGAAATCGTAAAACTTGTCAATAAAGTATTACAATTTGATTAATAACGTTGTATAATTTATAAGGTCAGAATATGAGGATTGTACTATTTTTTCAAAGTTAAAAGGTTTATTCGATAAAGTTCAGCAGATGGACAACAATATCTCATCTATCAGCGCAATGGATGTGTATAAACGTAATATTGAACTTGAAAATGAAATTAAGTCCAAAACTGAAGAATTAAACAAAGCCAATAATACGATGCTTACGATGAGCAGTATCTGGGAAATGATGAACTCCTCGGAACCGCTTGCGAATGTTATGGATACCATTGTCAATTCCCTGCAAGACCACATGGGTTATGTTAATACTTTGGTTTTGACAAAAGAACTTGATGAAAACGGAAGTTATTTTATTGTAAAATCTCATTCCGAAAGCGAGATTGTCAAAAAGTTTGAGGAAAAAGACCCTTTAATCAAAGTCAAAGACTATCATATTCAGTATAATGAAAATTTTATTTTGGCAAATGCACTTAAAGAACGAAAAATTCAGAGTTCCACGGATATTAAAAATATCCTGCACGGTCTTATGTCAACCTTGTCTTATGAATTTGTTCAGGAAGTTGTACGTGCGACTAAAAGTCAATCCGTGATTGTTGTTCCGATATACCGAAAACAGCATGAAAGTTTCAAGGCGGATCAGGAATTTGGCTGTTTAATGGTATTTTCATCAAGAAGTGATGTTACGCCCAAGGAAATGAATTTTCTTACGGTTTTTGCAAACCAGATTGAGTTAGCCGTTACTATTGCTGCTTTGTTTGAAGAAGTCAGAAAACAAGCCGTTACTGACCCCTTAACAGGCTTATACAACAGAAGATATTTTGAAGAAAATATCAACAGAGAAGCCGAAAGAGCCTTGAGATTAGGTCAGCCTTTTTCGCTTGTTTCGCTTGATTTAGACCATTTGAAAACCATTAACGATACATACGGACACCAATACGGTGATGTTGCGATTAAAACCATATCCGATGTTTTAAAACAGAAAGCCCGTTCTATTGATATTCCCGCAAGAATAGGCGGCGAAGAATTTAACGTTTTGCTCCCCGGTGTTGATTCCTGCGGTGCGATGATGGCAGCGGAACGTATAAGGGCGGCTATTGAGGCAACTCCGCTTGAAAAAATCGGAAATGTTACTGCAAGTATCGGTGTTGCAACGTTTCTGGAACACAGCAGAAACGTTTTTGAACTGACCGAGTTAGCAGACCAGGCAATGTATCAGGCTAAAATTAACGGAAGAAATCAGGTTAAATTAACCAAGAAAACGAAGGAAGTCAACTGGCAGAGAATTGCCATCAACGCTTTTTTGGATATTATTTCAAAACAGAGGGTGCAAATTCCCGAAGAAATTGCGGGTGATATTACAACAAGACTCAGTTCTGTTTCCACGCAGGATAAAGAGGCAAAAGAGGTTATTTATTCCGTTGTGGATATCATTACTCAATCTTATAACTCGACTTATCAAAGCGGTTTTACAAAGTCAAAACTTATGCTTGCGGTTAAACTTGCCAAAGCAATGCAGATGAAAAACAACGAAATCGATAAACTTAAAATTGCAATATTGCTCTATGACATCGGCAATATTATGATTCCCGAAAAAATCTTTAAGAAGGAAGATGCTTTAACAGAGGAAGAAAAGGAACTTATCAAAACTCACCCCGTAATTGCTGCAAGAGATATTTTAAAACCTATTAGCAGTATTCAGGACATCATTCCGATTATCGAAAAACACCACGAAAACTGGGACGGTTCGGGTTACCCCGGAAAAGCATCGGGAAAAGATATTCCGCTCGCATCGCAGATTATTTTGCTTGTTGATGCTTATTATGCTCTGACACAAGACAGACCCTATCGTAAGGCTTTTGATATTGATAAGACGGTCGATATCATTCAGCAGGGTGCGGGCATTAAATGGAGTCAGGAACTTGTTGATAAGTTTGTTCCGCTGGTAAAACACTATGACGCAGACTAACGACCATTTGATTACCGCTCTTTATAAGTGGATTACTACCTTTAAAGGCAATCCCGTTGTCAAAGATACTTCAAAAATTCATAATATTAAGTTTGACGGTTTTATTGACAGTTCTATCCGTGACCCTCTTTCTTTTACGGTTTTTGAACTTTCTGATAAGGGTGAACTGCTGATTGATGATGCGAGCAGGATTGCTGCAAGTCAGGCTGCGTTTTTTCTGTTTGTAAACCATAAAACAGGCTGGCTGTTTGCAATTAAAAATACTCTTGAAAATCAAAAGAAGTTGATGAGAAACGAGCCTATTCAGAATTTTAAGATTAAAATTCTGCAATAAGTTATCACAAAATTTTTTAATACGTCATTACGAGGAACGAAGTGACGAAGAAATCCAAGAATAAAGGGATTGCCACGTTTGGCAATTTAATTTCACTTCGCTCGCAATAAACGGCGTTACGGTCTTGCTCCTCGCAAGCCCTTCAGCCTCTGCTCGCTTGTTCCTCGCAATGACGAATTATGTTTTTCTCGGTTTCACACAACCTACACTCTAAATATATATGTATTTTTTAAAAACATGTCACATCGCATTAAGATTTTATTGACAATCTTCCCTAATATAGAAAGTAGGGTGCAAAAAGGAACGTTTGCACCGAAATAATATGTTTTTTTCGGCTGGATTCTTCGGGCATTGCCATCAGAATGACAAATATGTTTTCGTAACGGGATTTTCACGCTCCGCCCGCAAAGACGTTGCTTTCCATAAGCAAAAGGCAGCCTTTCGGCTGCCACAGACCTCTTGGGGAAGTCTTAAGGGAAAAACTTTTTATAACCAGTCACATTTTCCGTCTTTGCAAAAAGCATTTTCCAAAGCGGGAATAATACTCTTGTGTGTCATATCAAAGGTAACGGGAGTAATTGATATTTTGTTCCAGCGGACAGCGTTAATGTCTGTCGTATCGTTTTTGGCTTCTTTAATCAACTCGCCTGCCATCCAGTAATATGCTTTTCCTCTCGGGTCGATACGTTTCTGGTATTCGTCCGTGAACATTCTTGTTCCGAGAGAAGTTATTGCAATACCGTTGATGTCTTCTTCGGGAACACCCGGGACGTTGATATTTAAAATCGTTCTTTTCGGAAAATTAATTTCTTTGATTTTCGGTAAGAATTTTCTGACAAATTTTGCCGTATAATCAAAGGAATGTAAATCAAAACCCATCGAACACAGCGAAACTGCCAAACTCGGATAACCCATAACCGCACCTTCCATTGCGGAACTTACGGTTCCCGAATATAAAATGTCCGAGCCTAAATTCGGGCCGTGGTTAATACCCGTAATTACTATATCGGGTATTTCATCGGGCGCCAATATTGCATTTATGGCGATTTTAACGCAGTCGCCGGGGGTTCCGTTTGTTGTCCAGCTTCTTTTGGAACCGTATCTTGCAGCAATTTCATCAACTCTCAACGGTGTATGCAGTGTTAAAGAATGTCCTGCCGCACTTCTTTCTCTGTCGGGTGCTACGATATAAACATCGTGTTCCTTGCTCAGTTCCTGTGAAAGAGCAGCAATACCGTCTGCGTGAATACCGTCGTCATTGGAAATTAATATTTTCATATTTGCTCCTTTTTTAACCGTCTCTCTGATTATAGTCATTATTTGAAAATCTTTGATACTACAAATTGAGGATTTTATGAAAATTCTTCAAAAAAAATTGTCGGTTTTATATTTAAAACCGACAATAAACTGTTAAATTAATCTGCAAGTTATCACAATAATTTTTCCAATACGTCACTGCGAGGGCTTTTGCCCGTGACAGTCCCTTGTTAAGTTCGTTCAGGATTGCCACGCTCACTTTGTTCGCTCGCAAAGACGCCAGATATAATTATTTCCAACAAATTTGTGGTAACAGGCAGACAACTGCCAAAACTTGAAAATCCATTTTCAACTATATTTCAATACCGTTTTCTTTTAAGTATGCAAGAAGTTTTTCATAATCCCCGTCATAGCAATAGGCTTTCATTCCCATTTTTTCGGAGCCGTCGCAGTTTGCCTGTAAATCATCAATAAACAAACATTCTTCGGGGTTTAAGTCAAATTTCTCAAAAAACTTCTGATAAATTTCGGGATTCGGTTTTACACAGCCTACTTCATAAGATACGAGATATCCGTCCATAAATCTGAGGCAGTGTAAATCTCTCTTTACTTCCACAAATTTGCGGTTTGCGTTTGATAAAAGATATACCCCGTAGCCTTTTGCATGCAGATATTTGACAAGATTGCTCGTGTCCGAGATTATCGGCATACAGTATTGCCAGTTATCCATAATTTCATCGATATCTTCGTGATATTCTTCGGGTAAAAGAGATTTTGCATGCTCTCTTGCTTCTTCTTCGGTTGCGGTTCCCGCATCGAGTTTTGACCAGTATTCCTGTTCAAAAACCGCTTCTTTAAGTTTTTGAATACGTTCTGCATCGTCCGTAAATCTTCCGATGATTTTGTCGGGGTTCCATTCCAAAAGTACATTACCCATATCAAACACAATGTTTTTAATCATTACAATATCCTTTTTAATCTCTATATGCTAAATATAGCCTTTTTATATGAATAATGTCAAGATAAATAAAACAAAAACTATTTATATGTTATAATTGTTTTCAAAAATATTATAAAAGGTTTACTATGGCAAAAATATTTTTAGTCGGAAACAACGAAACGGATTTTAAATTTTTAAACATAATTCTGCAAAAACTCGGACATCAGACGGTTTTTCAAAATACAACAGACGGTGCCGTCGAAAAGGTTGATGAATTAATGCCCGATATTACGATAATTGAGCCTGAAATTGACGATTATAACGGCTTTGAACTCTGTAAAAATATTAGACAAAACAGGAAATTTAGACATATTCCCGTTATTTTGGTCTGTGATACTTCTGACGGTGATATGACGGTTACGGGTTTTGAATGCGGTGCGACCGACTATCTTTCAAAACCGATTAATGAAGACGAAGTTAAAATCAGAATTGATACCAGACTTGAAATTATTAAAACTCACCTTAAAGCACAGGCTAAAAACGAGCAATTTACAAGAGAAATGGAAAAAATCGTAAAACAGACCGAGCACCCGCAGATGCAAACAATTCTTGCTATCGCAAATCTTGCCCAGTCACGTGATGATAATACGGGTAAGCATCTTGACCGTATGCAGAAATATACTTACGTTCTTGTGAATGAAATGAAGAATTTTGAAAAATACAAAAATATTATCACCGATAAATTTATCTCCGAGGTTACTGCGGCTGCCCCTCTGCACGATATCGGCAAAATCGGTATCCCCGACAAAATCTTATTAAAACCGGGGAAACTGACAGAGGCGGAATATGAAGTTATCAAAACTCATACCTTAATCGGTGATGAAACGCTTGATAATCTCTTGAAAACTTATGGTGACAGTTCCTTTATCGATACAGGCAAAAAGATTGCCCGTTCTCACCACGAAAGACCCGACGGGCAGGGCTATCCCGACGGTCTGAAAGACGGAGAAATTCCTCTTGAAGCAAGCATTATGGCAATTGCCGATGTTTATGATGCGCTCAGAACAAAAAAGACTTATAAACCCGCAATTTCGCACGAAAAAGCAATCGAGATTATTAACAACGGTAAAGGCACACAGTTTCTGAATGAAGCGGTTGAAGCCTTTAATAACGTCGAAAAAACCTTCTCTTATATCTGGCTTGAATACGAAACTATGTGCGTTTAAACGCTTTTTCAAGAGCCTGATTTATATCATCAAGAATATCGTCAACATCTTCAAGACCTATGGAAATTCTTATAAGGCTTTCGCTTATTCCGCATTCTTCAAGTTGCTCTTTCGTAAGTTGTCTGTGAGTGGTTAAAGCGGGATGCGTAACGATTGTTCTTGTATCACCGATATTTGTTGCGTGAATGAGCAATTTAACATTTTCGATAAACTTAACCGCATCTTCTCTGCCGCCGTCAAGGACAAAACTTAAAAGCGATGATGTACCCTTCGGCAAATATTTTTTTGCCATATCGTAGTATTTATCACCCTCGAGCGCAGGATAACAAACTTTTTTGACTTTCGGGTGGTTTTTCAGAAATTCTGCCACTTTAAGCGCCGAGTCGGAATGTCTTTGCATACGCAAAGAAAGAGTTTCAAGTCCGAGTAACGTGAGATAGGCATTAAGAGGACTCATGCAGCAGCCGATATCTCTTAATAACTGCGCTCTGACTTTGACGATATATGCGGCTTTGCCGAAAGTTTCCGTATAACTTATTCCGTGATAACTTTCATCGTGGTCTGTTATACCTTTGAATTTATCCGAACAAGTCCAGTCAAAATTGCCCGAATCTACAATTACACCGCCCATGGCATCGCCGTGTGATGCAATATATTTTGTGGTTGATTCCACGACAATGTCTGCACCGTATTCAAAGGGTCTGAGCAAATAGGGTGTTGCTACGGTATTGTCGATGATTAAAGGGATTTTGTGTTTGTGGGCGATTTTTGAAAGACCCTCTATATCCGCAACGGAAATTTGAGGGTTTGCAAGCGCTTCCGCAAAAATACAAACGGTTTTTTCGTTAATTTCTTTTTCATAATCTTCGGGGTTCATACTTGCCACAAATCGTGTTTTAATTCCCATTTTTTCAAGAGTAACGCCCAAAAGATTAACGGTTCCTCCGTAGATATTTTGTGAAGCAACAACTTCATCACCCGCTTTTGCTATATTTAAAACCGCAAGCATTGATGCTGATTGTCCTGATGAAACACATACCGCACCGACACCGCCTTCAAGCGCCGCCAAACGTTCTTCAAGCACCTGTGTGGTAGGATTCGATATTCTTGTGTAAATATCCCCCGATGTTTTTAAGTCAAACAAATCTGCCGCATACTGAACATTGTCAAAATTGTATGCCGTTGTCTGATATATCGGAACACTGATAGAGTTTCTGTTTTTAGACGGCTTGTGAAAACCCTGTACCGCTATTGTGTCAAATTTCATATTACTGCCTCAAATTGTAACTTATAATTTTGCTTACCCAAGGAAGATAAGAATATTTTCCCATAACTGCACCTACGGCAAGATAAGTTAAAAGTCCGTAAATAAATAACGTTACAAAGGAAAAACTTAATCCCAAAAATGTAATGGGCTTGAGAAATAAAAGTGTTATCGAAAAAACAATTGCCTTAATGTACGGAATATAACCCAAAATATCAATAGTAAACATTAATACGTTTGAAACAATAAAAATCAGTATCGATAAGAAAATCGACATAAATACGTGATATCTCAGAAACGGTCTTAACCCCTGCTTTCTGATGAGGGCAATAATTAAATAAATCAGACCTGCAAACCCCCATGTGTAATAAGATAACACAGAGACTATTTTTTCTATGGGGTATATGACTGTACTATTTTGATTCAACTGTTTTCTCCTTATCAAATTTTCGGTTTACGTATTCCCTGACGGTATCGTAGTATAAAAGTATTGTTTCCTTATCGTCGGGATTCAGGTCAACGGCTATTTTATAATCTTTTACTGCGCCGACCAAATCATCAATCAAAACTGATGTGTTTCCTGCGTGGATATATATTTTCGGCGAATTTGGCTCTATCTTCATTGCTTTTTTGTATAATTTTAAAGCATCTGCAAATTTGGCTTCCGAAACAAGTAAATTTGCCTTTAAAACAAAGGCCTTTGCGTTATCAGGCTGTATTTTTACCGCTTTATCATAGACCGCACAGGCTTCTTTGATTTTGCCTTCGTCACATAAAGAAATAGCCTTGCAAATGTAAGCATTGTAATAGTTTTTATCAATTTCGATTACTTTGTCAAAATATTCGTTCGCAGTGTCGTATTCCGATAAAGCGGAATAAGCGTTTGCACAGCATAAATTGATTTTTGTATTATCGGGGTCTGCTTCCAAAGCCTTTTTAAAATGATAAACAGCTTCGTGAAACATTTTCATTTTGACAAAAGCGCAGGCAAGATTGTTGTTGTATTCGGGATTGTTTTCTTCGAGAGAAACCGCCTTTTGAAAATTTGCAACGGCTTCGGGATACTCGTCCATATCCTGATGCAAAATACCTATTGCCGTAAATAAAGCACCATCTTTTTTGTTAAGTGTCAGTGCTTTTTTATAACTTGTCATTGCCTGTTTATATTGTTTCATTTCGGCATAAGTGTTTCCGAGATTATAATAAATCGAATAATCTTCTTTATCCGTTTCCAATGCTCTTGAAAAAGTGTTTACCGCCTGTGCGTAATCTTTTTTAAAGAAGTAAATACTTCCCGTGTTAATTAAAGCCTGTATATTTAAAGGGTCTTTTAGTAAAAGTTTTTCATAAACTTTCAGGGCTTCGTCATAATAATTGCCCATAACGTACAATTTACCCAACAAAAGATAATTTTCCGTATTTTCGGGGTCGCTATCTATTCTTGATTTAATTTCATCAAATAATTTTTTATTGTGTTCTAAAAAATCCATACAAATATTGTATGCGTTTAACAAAAAATTGGCAATATTTTAAAATAAATCAAACAGATAAGAAGATAAAAAGTCTCCGCCTATGTATATTTTGTGCGACGGTACGCTTGAATGGTCGTTCATTGCATAAACGTAGTTAAGCATAAATTTTACCTGAGGATTGAAGTAATAGGTTAAACCCGCCGTGTATTCCTGTGTAACCTTGTCATTTTCAAGATTTTGGAAGAAGTCGTATCTGCCGAGCAGTTCAAGTTTCGGCGTTATTCTGTAACCGAGAGTGGTGTACAAGCCGTGAGCACGTCCTTTTCCGTAATATATTCCGCTGTTTCCGTTTGCGTACATGTATTCAAAATCGGCATAGAGTTTTTTGTATTCGTATAAGGCGTGTCCGCCTACAACCGTGAACGCATTTGCCGAATTGCCGACATCAATGCTGCCGCCTATTCTCAAATTACCGTATTTATCACCAAATTTGGCAAGCGGTTTGAAACTTACAAGTGTTGCAAACTCATAACCCTGAAAATTGTTGTTGAAGAATCTGCTTCCGTCATAAATACCGATATCGTAGGTTAAATATTTATAATTACCTACATTTTTAATACCATTAGTTGAATAGTTGCCAAATGTTCTTGCAACCTGGCTTCGAGCAACGAGTTTCTGCATTGATGACGGATTACCGCCTTCGTAGCCGTTGGGGTTTCTCATTTGTCCTATTCTTATCATCTGATGTTCGTTAAAATAATGGTCTAAAAATATAAACGATACTTTTTCAAAAAAGTTATTGTCGTAATCCGTATCTCTTGAAAAATTAAAACCCCAGAAGAATTTTGTTTTGTCATCTCTGAAAGTTGTTTCCGACTGAAATTCATTTGCGGCTATGGAGAGAGTGTTTGACAAGTCCTCATGTGGTCTTGCAAGGAACATATCTCCGCCGTGAAAGAAATATCTGAACTTCTGATTTTTAATCGGGCCCGATTCATACGTATAACCCGAACTTCTGAATAAATCCAGCGGGCTTCCCGTGGGTTCGCCGAATTTTTTTCTTATTCTTTTGTTTTCTTTCTTTGGCTCAAAAACTTTATCAACAATATCTTCCTGTCTGATTTCAAGTTCTATCGGGTCGTCAGAATAAGGATATTCTTCTTCTATTAAGGCAAAAGACGGATGTACCGAGAATAATATTACATAGATTAATCCGATAAAAATTCTAAAATTTTTACAAATTTTTATATATACCATACTTACATACAAATCTATAAATTTCATCAAAATACTTTTGATAAAATTGCAAAAAAATTATAACACATAACAAAAGAATATCAATGTGAATTACAATAAATCAAACAAATAATCGGTGGAGAAATTTGCCCCCAGATAGATTTTATGCGACGGATTGCTTGATGTATCTTTCATTGCATAAATATACTGGAACATTAATTTGATTTTCGGTGTGAAATAATAGTTTAGTCCTGCCGAGTATTCCTGTGATACATTTTCGTTTGAAAGGTTTTGGTAAAAATCATATCGTGCAAGCACTTCTATTTTCGGTTTTATAAAATAGCCGACAGTCGTATAAAAGCCGTGAGCCCGCCCTCTGCCGTAGTGATTGCCGCTTAATCCGTCAGCATAAAGATATTCAAAATCCGTGTAGAATTTTTTGTAGTTGTAGAGTATATGACCGCCCATTACGGTATAAGAATTGTCAGAATTACCGTTGTCAATGCTTCCTCCTATTTGCAGGTGTCCGTATTTTCCGTCAAATTTTTCAAGCGGGGTTATTGCGGCAAGTGCCGAAAATTCATAGCCCTTAAAATTGTTTCTGAAGGAACGGCTTCCGTCGTAGATGCCGATATTGTAATTACCGTACTTGTATTTACCTATATTTTTGATACCCGTTGAATAATAATTGCCAAGGTTTCTTGATAACTGGCTTCTTGAAAACAGTTTTATGTTTGAAGTTGAAATACCGCCTTCATAGCCAATAGGAACTCTTGTTTCGCCGATTTCGACAAGTTGATTGTCGTTAAATTTGTGTGAAACGTATAAACCCGAAAATTTTTGGAAAAACTTATTTGCGCTGTCAAGGTCTTTTGTAAAATTGTAGGAAATCATCAGGCTTGTTTTGTTATCCGCAAAAAGAGTTTCTAAATGAAGTTCGTTCGTCGACATTGCGGTTGTGGTTGATAAGTCCTCATGCGTTTGCGCCGTCCAGTCTATACCCCCGTGGAAAAAATAATGGATTTTCTGATTTTTAATTATTCCCGATTCAAAGGTATAGCCCGAAGATTTGAACAAATCCAAAACCGAACTTTTTGTTTTATCCGTTTCTTTTTCTTTGTCCTTTTTGTTAAAGATTTTATCGGTTATACGTGGTTTGTCTGTCTGAAGTTCGATTATTTCGTCCTCATTAAATATCAGATTAGACTCTAAATCATCGTCCGTTATATCAGTTTCGTTTATTGCAAAAACCGGCATTGCAAGACATACGGCAAAAATTGCAGATATTAATATTTTGAAATATTTACACTTTGTCAATAACATTTTTAAACCAAACACTTTACCTGAAAAAATCATAACATGTATTTTCTGAAAATTGAAGATTATAATGTAACAATAAATGTAAAAAAATAATTTATAATCAATAATTTTTTCAATGTATTATTGCGTAAGTCGGTTAAATATGATAGACTTTAAACAAGTCAAGAAAAGGAGTATGTAATGTCGAAAGATGACGATGCGTTAATTTTTGGTATAGGTATATTAGCAGGTGTAACGGCGGGAATTATAGCAGGTTTGCTTATGGCACCCGCATCAGGTGAAGAAACCAGAAAAAAACTTGAAAATCATGTGAACGATTTTGCCGAAAACTGCTGTCCGACATTGGAAGAGGCTAAAAGACAGGCTTTGGCAACAGTAGATGTTTTGCAGTTCAAAATTGAAAAAGCAATCAAAAAAGTCAATGATATGATTAAGGCTCGACAGTTAGCAAAGGCTAAAGACAAAGAACATTCGGTTTACGGTATATAGAAAAGGCAGCAGTATGGGTTCAGCATTAGAATTATATTTGATAGCATTTATATCGGTAACAATAGTTTTATTGATTATTTTAGCCGCATTTTTAATAAAACTTCTTTTGGAAGTTTCAAAGTTAGTCAACAATCTCAGCGATATTACAACAGTTATAAAGAGTGATTTGGAACCTACGGTTAAGGAATTACAAATTACACTTAAAAGCATTAATTCGATAGTTAAACAGGCAGACCAAAAAGTTTCGGATATAAAGGGTGTCGCAGCCAAAGTCTTGGGTGCGGGCGCTTTGGCAGTTAACAGCCTGAAGGGTTTAACTGGCAGTTTCTGGAAGGGAATGTCTGCGGGTTTGAAATTATTTAAAAAATAGTATTAAAAAGGAGGATTTATAATGTCAGTAGGAAAATTTTTGGCAGGCTTTGCCGTTGGTGCAACAGTAGGTGCAATCGCAGGTATTTTGCTTGCTCCGCAATCAGGTGAAGAAACACGTGAAATGATTGCAGAATCATCAAGAGATTTATACGATAAGGCTCAGGATTCCGTTAACGAACTTCAGGAAAAAGCAGGCGAAGTTATGTCTAACTTGCAGGCTAAAGGCGATGAATTGATTGAAAAAGTTCAGGGTCTTATTAAAAAGGTTGAAAAGGCTGAATAACTGAATTTTGCTTGATTTTTAAACCCGTTTTTTTTGTAGAGTATTGTTAAAAATTGTCCGATTTTTGATTTTTATACTAAACTCTATATCAGAAAGACGGGTTTTTTACATGCTTAAAAATGTTTTTTTAATATTTGTATTTTGTTTGTTTTTAAATTGTCAGGCAGTGACGGCTTATGATGCGGAAACACCTATTCGTGTCGGTATTAGTGATTCAAATTTCAGCACTTACAATTTTAATTCGGTAACATTTTCTTCCGAAGAAGAACTTCAGGCTGTGGATTCGGCATCGGGCGAAGTCGTAAAGGCCATCAAAGAACCTATTACGGTAAAAATGGAGGACGGGCTGTTTAAAATCTACAAAGGAAAATCTTTAAAACGTGATAAGGTCAAGGGCCCAGTTGTTATCAAAACCAATGCAAATTCGCTTATCAGTATCAAAGATTTAAAAAGAGCAGGCAAGCCCGCATCGTACAGAGGTATTATTGAACTTGTACAGATTGCATCTAAACCCGATTATTTTGCTATTGTAAACGTTCTTGATTTAAAAAATTATCTTAAAGGCGTCGTGCCTAACGAAATGCCTGTCTATTTCGGACTGGAAGCCTTAAAAGCGCAGTGTGTTGCGGCAAGAAATTATGCGCTAAGACCGAGAAGCAAATTCTATAACGAATTTGATATTTGTGATTCGGTTGCCTGTCAGGTTTATTTTGGTGCAAAGACGGAAAAAGAACTTTCAAACAGGGCTGTTGATGAAACGGACGGTTTGGTTGCTCTCTATGACGGTGATTTAATTCTTGCGTTATACAGTTCGACGGCAGGCGGTTATACAGAAAGCCATGCAAATGCTTTTTCGGATACGAATACCAAAAAATTTCCGGGTAATGATGTTCCTTACCTTAAAGCCCAGCCTGATATTCCCGATATGAAAAGTCTTGCCGATGAAAAAGATGCAAGAGAATTTTATACCTCAAAACCCGATACCTATGATAATCTTTCTCCGTATTTCAGATGGACTAAAGAATGGACACTGTCAGAGTTTATTAAAATGCTCAATACGACGATGTATGAACAGAGAGCCTTTGTAAAGCCGTCTTTTACCGAAAATGACCGTTTTACAAAACTGCACGAAGTTAAAATCAAACAGCGGGGCGATTCGGGCAAGGTTATGTTTTTGGAAATAATTACCGAAAAAGGCACTTATACAATTTATAAAGAACTTACTATCAGACGATTATTCAAAAAAGACGGAAAAGCACTGCCCAGTGCAAACTTTGTCTGTGATGTCGTAAAGGATAATGCAACGACCGAACCCAAAATCGTTTTCCACGGCGGCGGCTACGGTCACGGTGTCGGTATGAGTCAGTATGGTGCGGGCACTATGGCTCAATCAGGTCTTAATTTTATGAGTATTTTAAAACATTATTATACGGGAATTGCAATCGGCACCATGCCCGTTATATTGACCTCAAAGTACGGAAACACTTCTTGTTCGCAGACTTTTTATGCGCCTTTAAAAAGGGCTGATATTGTTATTGATGAGATAAATGGCATAAGTGATTTGTCTGTCGTTATTAACGGTGTCGAGGTTAATTTCGATTTGGGAAAATTTATTAAAAAGAACAAAATTGATATTTCAAAGTACATTAAGCGCGGCAGTAATTATATTGAATACAATATCCTTTCGGATTATGCGGGGCAAAAATCCCTTAAACTGCATGTTGAAATAAAAGGGTCAAAAGATGGCTAAAAATCTTTCCCTTTTCAATGCTGCAAAACTTGTTGCAATGGTTACAATCGTATCAAAATTTGTCGGATTTTTGCGGGATGTAATTATTGCAAAGTATTATGGTGCGGGAATGGTTTCAGATGCGTATTTTTACGCCTATCAGATACCTGCTCTTGCGATTATCATTTTAGGTGGTGTGGGCGGCCCTTTTCACAGTGCCATTGTTTCGGTCTTTGCCAAATTTCTCCCGCCTGATGTCAAAAATGCCGATGAAAAAGCAAATAAACTGTATAATACCTTTTTGACCGTATCTTTTATTGTTTTTGCGGTTCTTGGCGTATTGATATTTATTTTTGCAAAACCCATAATGCAGATTATAATAAACAGCGGTTCGCCCGAACTTGTTTCTTTGGCGGCTATGCATTTGAGAATTATGTCGCCCGTTTTTGTTATTGGCGGAATTATAGGTATTTATTACGGAATACTTATAGTGTTCAGAGAATTTTTATTTCCGAATTTGTCGCCTGTTGTAATGAGTTTGGTCATTATTGCGGGTGTTATGCTTGCAACGGGTGATGCAAACGGTTATGTTCTTGCCGGCGCTACTACTTTAGGTGCTTTTTGTCAGTTAGGCATTCAGTTTCCGAAGGTCAGACAAATCGGTTTCAGGCTGAAACCAAACTTTGATTTTAAAAATAATCCCGAATTTAAGCAGTTGCTGGAACTTTTGTTTCCTGCAATATTAAGTTCTACCGTCGGTCAAATATACGTTTATGCGGATATGTTTTTTTCCTCCCAACTTGCAGAGGGTGCTTGGTCTGCAATCGGCTATGCGAACAGAATTTTTCAGTTTCCCGTAGGTATTTTGGTAACAGCTTTTCTTGTGCCGTTATTTCCCGTTTTTTCTAACTTGGTCGGCAGAGGTGAAACGGACGAAGTCAGACGTTATTTTAATAAGGGTATAAGCGCATTGAATTTTATTGCTTTCCCTATGCTCGTTGCCATTGTTCTTTTGGCGCACGATGCCGTCTTTTTGGTTTTTCAGAGGGGTGAATTTACCCATGAAGCCACGATGATGGTAACTCTGGCTTTAACCTATTTGGGCTTCGGCATTATTCCTTATGTTTTCCGAGATTGTATTACCCGTATTTACTATGCTTTTAATGACTCTAAAACACCGTTTTTAATTGCCGTGTCGTCTATTTTGTTAAAATTACTTCTTAATTTCTTTCTTGTTAAAAAACTCGGAATCGGCGGTATAACTTTATCGACCACTCTTGTTACACTTATAAATGCAACCTGGCTCGGTCTGTTATTAAGAAAAAAAATGGATATGAAGTACGGAATTTATTTTATGAACATATTTAAAACGGGTATTGCATCTGTTTTAACATATTTTGTATGTCTGCAAATTTACCGTCATTATTTTGTTACGGATTATTCAAGCTGGCTTGCCGTCTTTATAAATACTTGTATCATACTGCTTCTGTGCTGTATGATATATATAGTTTTTGCCTTTATTATGCGGGTTGAATTTGTCAGAGATGCAGTGAGAAAAGTATATGAAAATTTCAGACACTAAAGAGTTTTCGGAAAAAATAAATTCTGTACTGAAAAATGGCGGCGTTATTTCGTTTGTTACCGATACCGTCTGGGGAATAGGCTGTCTGCCTGACAACAAAAGCGCTGTTGACAAAATCTATTCGATAAAACAGAGAGATTTAAACAAGCCGTTAATTCTGATGTCCGATAAGGCTGAACATCTGATGCCTTATGTTCAAAATACGGGACAAAAGGCAAAAGAGGTAATGCGGAAGAATTTTCCGGGGGCGTTAACCCTGATTTTTGACCGCAGCGAGAAAACCCCGCTTTTTATTACCGCAAATAAAGATACTGTCGGCGTCAGAGTACCCGATAACAGAATCTTTAAGCATTTATGCGAAATTATTGACGGGCATGTTCTTGCTACCACAAGCGCCAATATTTCAGGCGAACCGCCCGCTTTGGATTATAAAACCGCACATTCGACATTATCCGATTTAGTTGATATTATAATTGAAGATGAAGATGATGCTGCGGCGGGTGAACCATCTACCGTTGCGATTGTTTCCGATTTTCAGACATTAATCTTACGTCAAGGGAAAGTAAAAATTTAACATGAAAAAAAATTTAATATTATTTTCGGTATTTATTTTATTTACGACTGTAATTATGGTTATAGCGCTTCATTCTAATGTTTTTCAGCAGGATAATAATTTTCTGATAAGAAATATTTCTTTTATTATCACGATAATCTTTTCGATAATACAGTTTATTACTGTCAGGGTTTATTCAAAACGTATTGCATCTTTGGGAATTTTGTTATTGTTTTTTATATATTCGGTCTTTGCTCTGGCTTTGTCGCAGGATTCAGAAACCTTTACCCGTTCTGCAATTATTCTGACACAGTCCGCCATTATTTTGTTTGTAATGGTTTGTGCCGTGATAATTGATGAAAAAACAAAAAATCGTATCAAACAGGAAGTTTCAAAATATGTTGCAGACCAAGTTCTTGATAATATTGACAATGACTCTGTTACACCTTCTTCTATGGGTTCCAAAGAAGTATTAACCATAATGTTTATTGATATAAGAGGTTTTACTACAATATCGGAAAACCATTCCGCCGATGAAGTTACAAAACTTTTGAACAGTTATTTTAAAGAGATTATCCCCGTAATCAAAAAGCACAAGGGCGTAATCAATAAATTTATCGGTGATGCAATGCTGATTGTTTTTAATGCCAAGACGCCCGAGGAACATGCACAAAATGCCGTGAGAGCGGGACGTGATATTTTGAGAAAATTAAAGAGTTTTCAGCACTTGCAGGAAGCGCAGGGACAGGAAAAGATTACTGCGGGAATCGGTATAAATACAGGCGAAGTTTTTGTCGGCTACATAGGCTCCGACGACAGATGCGAATACACTGTTATCGGTGATACCGTTAACATCGCAAGCAGAACGGAATCTACAAACAGACTTTATAAAACCGAATTTCTTATTACCGAAAATACCTATAATTACGTTAAATCTATTGCCGATGTTATCAAAATCAGTGATGTTCAGTTAAAGGGCAAAAGAGAAAAGGTTAATGTCTATGAAGTTTTAAGAGTTGCGGAGATT
>JAILHI010000101.1 GCA_024695865.1 Candidatus Gastranaerophilales bacterium | reverse complement strand
CGGAATAACAACCTGCCACAGCAATACAACTCAGGTAAAAAACTTGATAATACAATCCAATTGCCGAAAACTGAAATTATACTCAACGGCAAAAAGGTACAGTAACAAACAAAAACCCTCGCTTTAAAAGTGAGGGTTTTTTATAACACAACAATGTGCTATAATTTAATAAATTGAAGGAAGTTTATGAAACAGGATTTTTTAGAAAATTTTTCGGTCTTACAAGATGTTGAAATTCAGGAACATGCAATATACAAACGTATGGAAAAAGTTCACACACTCATCAGATACGGACAAAGAGAAGCCGTTCCGAACGCTTTAAGAAAAGTCTATGAGTGTCTGCTTTACCGCTGTTATGAAGCAGATTCACACGATTATCCGCTCAAATACTTTAACGACAACTCAAACAACCCTATCAATATTTCCGCAACTACCAACCAATACTTTGAAAATGCACCCAAAGATTTTAAACTTCAGGTTATACGACCTTTCCTGAATTTCGTAAATGCAGGCTCACACACCGAAGATGTCAGTTATGCAAACATCAAAGACTCTGAAATCAAAGAAAATATTCAAAGATTAATAAAAATTGTCAACTGGTTTTTATCAGCCGTTAAAAACAAAAAGAAATTTCAACTTGAAACAAAATTCCTCCTGCCTAAAGCCGAAAATATTGATAATTTAAAGGCAATAATAAACGATTTAAAAAAACAAAATGAACTGCTCAGAAGCGAATTAAAGCAGGTTAAAAAAGAAAACTGGGAATTAATCACGCAGACGGATAAAAACGAAACAGACGAGCCGTCAGAGGTGTTTGAAGAAACAAATGAAGGCTCTGTAAATCTTGACGAACTTGAAAAAGATATTTTTGATACCGTAAACTTTTTTAATCTGGAAAACATTTATTGCACACACAGAACAATAGCCTTCTTTTTGTTCGGGTTGAGAATTAATCAGACGGATTTCAAAGATTTATCAAAAGAAATTAACTTCGGAAAATATCAAAACAACAAATTTACCGAATACGAATACAATACCGCCATAAACGAACTGTTAATCAAAGAAAAAATCTTTCTGAACGGACATTTTTTCAACACAAGAGATTACAGTATTATTTCAAACGAAGAACTGTCAAAAGAAATGGGTATGCAAATTGTTGACAGAGATACGGAAATGCTTTCGGCAGATGAAAACATAATAATAACGTTACAGGAGGCACTTGAACAAAATAAAGATATTGAATTTGTTTATTATAAAACTCTTCCGAACCTGAACAAAGCATCTGTCACAAACAGGCATTGCAGACCGATAGCCATTTTGCCCAAAGGTGATGAACCATATTATTATTTAAAGGCTAAAGACGGAGATATCGAAAAACATTTCAAACTTGATTCAATTCAAAACCTGAAAATTGTTGATTAAATTATTAAAAAGCCGTTTACTTCGGATATCGTGAAGTAGCCTTAACTAGCATTGCTGCAAGTTTTTCGGCACCGTCAAAACCTCTTTGTCTCAATTTTTCGGAAGCCGTATCGATATCATACTTTATAAGCCTGTGTTCAATCTCGTAATCACCGTTTAAAGAGATATTAATAACGGCATAACAAGATTTCGGAACTTCAGCGAATGGTCTGCCCACACTGCCTGCATTTACAACCGTTTTTCCCGTATTTGTCGCATAACCGCACGGAACATGAGTATGTCCGCAGAAAATCACTTCCGCATCGGTATCGGCAACAATTTCTTCAACCTGCTCAACTGTCAAATCATTTGTTATATTTTCGTCGTTTTTTCTCGGTGAACCGTGACAAAGAAGAATTTTTACACCGTTTTCTTCAACCTCTAATTTTTCGGGCAAATTTGCCAAAAACTCTTTATCTTCGGCAGATAAAGCCTTTAAATCAGCCCTGTAAGCATTTGCCATAACGGGAACATTTTTATCCAAAACTTCTTCAAAAGACTTGCTGTAAGTTCCGAGTTTTTCGTCAGTATTGCCCTGAATAAGCAAAAAATTATCCTGTTTGAGCATTTCTTTAACTTTATTAACAACTTTTGAAGGCTCGGGGCCTGCCATTGCCAAATCCCCCAAACAAAAAATTTTATCGCATTTCTGCGCTTTTATATCCTCCAATACAGCCGTTAAAGCCTCATCGTTTCCATGTAAATCCGAAATAATTGCAATTTTCATAGCCCAATCCTTTAAAATATGTTATTCTGAAATTATAGCAGGAAAAAAACATGATTAAAAGAAGAAAAACAAAAGTTCTTGATATAGGCGGTGTAAAAATCGGCGGAGATAACCCGATAACCGTACAATCAATGTGCAATACCGATACAAGAGATGTTAAGGCAACCGTTCATCAGATTGAAGAATTACAGGACGCAGGCTGCGAAATTATCAGAGTTGCCGTCTTAAACAAAGAGGCTGCAGCCGCAATAAAAGATATCGTTAAAAAAATAAAAATACCTCTCATTGCAGATATCCATTTTGATTACAGACTTGCCCTGCAATGTATCGAAAACGGCGTTTCTGCTCTCAGAATTAACCCCGGAAATATCGGAAAAGACGAATTTGTTAAAAAAGTTGTAACTTCGGCAAAAGAACATAATACGCCTATCAGAATAGGTATCAACGGAGGTTCTCTCGAAAAAAATCTTGAAGAACTTGATATCCCGCTTGCCGAAAAAATGGTAAAAAGTGCAATGCGCCATATTAAAATTCTTGAAGATAACGACTTTGACCAAATCAAAATTTCTTTGAAATCAAGCGACGTTTTAACCACAATCGAAGCCTACAGATTAATGGCTCAAAAAACGGAATATCCTTTTCATTTGGGTGTTACAGAGGCAGGAACCCTGAAAGGCGGGCTGATAAAATCGGCTATAGGACTCGGAACACTTTTAGCAGACGGAATCGGAGATACCATAAGGGTTTCTCTGACGGAAAACCCCGTTGAAGAAGTCTATGCAGGCTGGCAGATATTAAAATCACTCGGACTCAGAAAAAAAGGCGTAAACTTTATTTCCTGCCCAACCTGCGGCAGATGCGGAATAGATTTAATTTCTCTCGCGAAAGCAACGGAAGAAAGATTTAAAAACTTTGACAAAAATATTACAATAGCAGTTATGGGCTGTCCCGTAAACGGCCCCGGAGAAGCAAAACATGCGGATTTCGGTATAGCAGGCGCAAACGGAGAAGGATATATCTTCAAAAAAGGCAGCATAGTTTGCAGGGTAGCCGAGGATAAATTGCTGGACGAGTTTGAAAAAATCGTGCTTCAGGATACCAAATAAATACTCTTTCTATATGAGTTTTTAAACGAAAATTATAAATAAAATAATAATTGAGGTGAAATATGAAAAAATTATCAATTTTATTAACATTGTTAACCCTGTCGGCAATTTCGGCACAGGCACATATCGATTCTAACCATACACATACCCGTCAGTTTTTCTTAAACAGCGGTTATTCTGCCGCTATGGAAGAATATGCGGGTTTATCAACCAGAGACCCTTATGCTCCTACTGACGATATCTACCCCGAAAGAAGCGCAAAAAGATTTTTCAAAAATGTATGGAAAAAAATCGACCCTGCCGCTTTCCCGGAAGAAAACGATACTTGGCACGATATAAAGATGAATGCAGGTTTTTACGATTTGAATTAAAAACCTTTCATAAAATAAAAAAAGAGGGTGCTATAAGCACTCTTTTTTAATGCAAATATCTGAAATACAAATACAAAGAACTTAAAGTCAGCGATAAAACCGTAACCATAAAGCCGTATTTAACAAATCTCATGAACTTAATCAGGTGACCTTCCGCAGCGGCAGTTTCACTGACAAGAACATTTGCGGCGGCACCTATAAGGGTTAAATTTCCGCCGAGACAGGAGCCTAACGACAAAGCCCACCAGAGAGGATAATGACCTGCTCCCGAATACGGAATAGTCTGTTGTACCTGCTGAATAAGGGGTGCCATTGTTGCGGTATAGGGAATATTGTCAATTATACCCGAAAAGATACCCGAGCCCCATAAAATCAACATACTCGCCTTTCCGATACTTCCGCCCGTAAATTGTATCAGTTTGTCTGCAAGATACGCAATACCGCCATTTGCCTCAAATGCCCCGATAATGATAAACAAACCGACAAAGAAAAATATTGTAAGCCACTCAACGTCTTTATAAATTTCTTTCGGCTTTTCAAACAAAAGCAGGAAACTTGCACCCGCAAGAGCAAAAACGTAAGCATCAATATGTGTTATATCGTGAGTAACAAAGCCTGTGATAACAAAAGTTAAAGTAATAAGAGAACGAATCATCAAACCTTTGTCCTCAATGGTTTTTGAGTTATCCAAATTTGCGACGTAAGCCATTTTTTCAGGAGTAGTTTTAATACTTTTTCTGAACAGAAAAATCAAAATCCCCGTTACTATACAGAAAATAACAACGACGATTAAAGTTAATTCATTGACAAAATCCATAAAGGTTAAACCTGCACGGGTACCGATAATAATATTCGGAGGATCGCCGATTAAAGTGGCAGTACCGCCGATATTTGAAGCCATAACTTCCGTTATGAGAAACGGAACGGGGTCAGTATCATATTCCTTTGCAATGGCAAAAGTAATAGGCATAATTAAAACAACGGTCGTAACGTTATCGAGAAAGGCCGATAAAACGGCAGTTAAAACGGCAAGCGTAAAAAGAACGAGTTTAGGGTGACCCTGAGTAAGTTTAAGCACCTGCAAAGCGAGCCATTTAAACATTCCGCTTCTGCTTGCAATATGCACAATAATCATCATGCCGATAAGCAGGAAAATTACATCAAAAGATATGTAGCCGAAAACATCTTTTATATATTTACCTTCTTCCAAATCAAGATAGCCATGAAAAGGTAAAAGACCGAGAAGCAGAACGATTGCGGCACCTACAAGAGCAACAACTGATTTTTGGATTCTTTCACTTGCAATAAGAACATAAGCAATAAACAGAATTGCGCCTGAAATTTCCATACTGTGTGCCGTAACTATGTCTGAAAACATGTTTTCCCCTTTTGTTTTCGGTTCTTCATATAATATGATTTTAGTACATAAAAATTTTAATACAAACAAAGATTTTATCTGTAATTAAAGCGCAAAATACAGCCGCAACCAATGGTTTACACAAGATGTTATTTTGTTGTTATTACTACGTTTTATAGTTATAAAACATGTTTTTATTAAAAAATATAACAAAATTTGTCAACAATATATTTACAAATACCGACAAAACCTTATAAAATCAATGTTTCAAGACATTATTTGCCGGTTGTCAATATATGGTTGACATAATCGCGTAAAACCCTTTAAACACCTGACAAACTCTGTTTCAATTCGTTCTTTTTCTTAAAAGATTTAAAAAATATTCTTTTATTTTGTTTTTGCCGATTGTCTGAAAAGTTTTTGATGATTGCTCCAGTAATTTAACAACCTGAAAATCGGAAAAATCAAAATGTATTTTCAACTCGGAAACATATTTTTGAAGATGTTTTTCAGCCAACTTCATTTTTTCGCTCTTGTTCAGTTTTTTCAAATTTGCAGACATTATAACTCTCCCTGTTTAGAGAATAATAATTATTTTGTCCTAAAACATCAGAGAAAAGTATAATCAGCCCATTGATATTCCTGCACAAAGGTTTATTGACTGACCTGTCATACCTTTTGCATCAGGACTTGCAAGATACTTTGCAAGCACCGCTATTTCTTTGGGTTCGATAAATCGTCTTTGGGGTATGGTGTCGATAAGTTCCCGGTCTTCAAAGGTCATATTTTCACCGTGAATTAAAGATGTATCCACCCACCCCGGATGAATTGTATTTACGGTTATACCATATTGAGCCACTTCGAGTGCAAGAGCCTTTGAAAAGCCCACAAATGATGATTTTGTCATAGAATAAAGTGTCGCATAGGCTTCACCCACTATACCCGAAATAGAACCTATGTTTATAATCCTGCCGAAGTTTCTTTTTTTCATATCGGGAATAACGAGTCTGCAAAGTTTATAAGGCGCTTCTAGATTTAATTTTATAAGATTTTTGATATCTTCGTCGGTAGTTTTTTCAATTTCCGCACAAACATACGCACCCGCATTGTTAATCAAAACATCAATATGCCCCAAAACTTTTTTTGCCTCCTGATACAAAAAAAGACAGTCTTTTGTCAAATCACAGGCATAAAAACCTTTTATATTGGGATTTTTTGATAATTCTTCAAGTGATTTTACGCTTCTTGCCGTCACAAAAACGTTAAAATTATTTTCGGCAAAATATTGCGCCAAAACAAGACCGATACCTTTAGAAGCACCCGTTATAAGAACATTGTTGTTTTCTTCAGTCATTTTGTTCTTCACTCATATACAAATTGGTAATTAACTGATACATTGCCTCTCTGAATTTTTCCACAACAATCTTCTGATGTTCAGGTTCAAGAGATTTCAAAACTTCAAGACAAGAGTGCAAATCGTAGTTTTTGTCATACCAGCGGTTATACCCGGGAGGAGCGTTTTCAATAAGATTTTTAAGAGCGCCGTCAGTGTTAATTCGTTCATCTTCCATCATCGTCTGGATAAAATCCTGCGCAAGCAAAGCAACGGAATCTTGGTCTAATCTTTCAAGAGCCCGCATAAATTCCCTTATAACAGGGTCTTTGTCATACCATCGGAGATATTCTTCTTCCATTTGTTTAATCCTGATTTATCCCGGAGGCCAAAGTAAAGGTCTGCCTGCCAAAATGTGAATATGGAGATGAAAAACCGTTTGTCCCGCACCCGAACCCGTATTTATAACCGTTCTGAAATCTTTAATATTGTTTTTGGTTGTTATTTGCTGAATTGCATCAAACAAGTCCTGCATAACCGACAAATCTTTTACATCGCTGACCGAGGCAACGTGTTGTTTCGGGATAACAAGAATGTGTGTCGGCGCCTGAGGGTTTAAGTCGTTAAAGGCAATAACCTTATCGTTTTCAAAAACAGGCGTTGTCGGTATTTCATGATTGGCTATTTTGCAAAAAATACAGTCTGTCATATCTTTCTCCTGCGGCAATTATATCTTATTTTAAAAACAGGTGCAATAATTTGAGAAAATATCGTTTTTTTGGTATATAAAACTTATGGCAATAAATTATGAAACAGATACAATCAGCGCAGTAGCAACACCTTTCGGAACAGGTGCCATCGGCATTATCAGAATGTCGGGCGATAAGTCTTTTGAAATCTGCGAAAAGATTTTTTCCAAAAAACTGATTCCGTCAAAAATTATGTACGGAACAATTACAGACGAGGGCGAAATGATTGACGAGGCTGTTGTTTTGCCATATAAGGCTCCGACAGGCTATACGGGTGAAGATGCTGTTGAAATTCAATGCCACGGCGGAATTAATATTGTCAGAAAAATTTTGCAATTAACCTACAAATACGGGGCAAGACCCGCCGAAAAGGGTGAATTTACAAAAAGGGCTTTTTTAAACGGTAAAATGGACTTGTCAAAAGCGGAAGCGGTTGCCGATGTTATTCATGCAAAAACAACAAAATTTGCCGTAAAAAGTGCTTCAAACCTCGCAGGCAAACTCTCTCAAAAAATCTCGGAAATCTATCAACTTTTATTTGATTTATTATCTGAAATCATTGCGGCAGTAGATTTTCCCGAAGATGTGGCAGAGCCCGAATATTCTTATCTTGAAGAAAAACTGAAAGATATTATTGCGGAAATAGAAAAAGTATCTGCTTTTTCAAAGAGTTCGGACGTTTTAAGACAGGGCGTGAAAGTTGCAATAGTCGGCAAGCCAAACGTGGGAAAATCGTCACTTTTCAACGTGCTTTTAAATTTTGAACGTGCAATCGTAACCGATACGGCCGGCACCACAAGAGATGCCATCAGAGAAATGCTTGATATCGACGGAATACCCGTTACAATCATTGATACGGCAGGTCTGCGTGATGAAACTTCCGCCGACAAAATCGAAATTATCGGTATGGATTTTACAAAAAAATGTATTGACGAAAGCGATGCAGTCCTGTTTTTGTTCGATTCCCAAACGGGTATGACAAAAGAGGACGAGGATATTCTAAAACTCACGGACGGCAAACCTGTTTTAAAGGTTGCAACGAAATTCGATTTATCGGGCAAAACATACGGCGGCAGCATTAATATCTCATCTGTTTCGGGTGAAAATATCGAGCGGTTAAAAACCGAAATTAAAAATCTTGTTTGCGAAAATCTCGATGAAGAAACCGAGTTTATCACAAACGAACGTCAGCAAAACTGCCTTAACAAAGCGCTTGAATCCTGCAAAACGGCTCTCGACGGCGTTTTAAGACAGGAATTGCAGGATTTGATTTCAATAGATGTTAAAACCGCCCTTTTGCAGTTGGGTGAAATCAAAGGTGAACTTGTAACGGACGATATTTTGAACAATATTTTCGACCATTTTTGTATCGGCAAATAACATTTAAGTTTTTAATTTTTTTGCCGAATTTTATAATATGTACGATAAGGAATTTTACGAAAAATATGCCCTTGCCTCGCTGGCTTTTTTTTACGAAGAACGCCATGTTAATTTCTTTTTGTCGGAATGTCCCGATATTCAGAACGAAAAAGACAACATCGGAATTGAAGTTACAAGAGGTATTTCGGAATATTCGGGCAAATTTTCAAGACTGTCTAACGAAAGTATTGAGAATAATTTGTCGCTTGAACAAAGGATTTCAAGAGCAAACAGAATGTTCAGGAAAAATTTTCTCGGCGTAATTCACGAAAATAACGCTCTTGTAATCGCAGACCCTCAAAACGGAGAAGACTATTCCGAACTGCATATAAGAGAAATCATTGAAAAAATTAAAATTAAAACGGATAAACTTGAAAAATTATACAAAAAGTTTGAATGGAACTGCCTGTATGTTTTTGCGGAATATCCGTTAAAATCAAAGCATATCTGGATTTTGGCAGACCTTATGAGTGCGGAAAATCTGACGCGGTATGATATTTATTTTGTAAACGCCCTCGACAGACTTTACGTAATAAATACAAGAGATAATTTTAATTTTACAAAGAAAAAATATGCGGCTGCGGAACTTTGCCAGTTTACAGAATTTGCGCAACATCAACAGACATAAGTATATCGAGGAAATATTAAGAATGTAACAGTTTTTTCAAAAATTGAAATTCAGGACAGGTCAAAATACTTTATATACATGTAGGGAACAGGGAGAGAAGTTTATGGTATTGAATTTTAACATGGATTTAGAGACACGCATGGCGAACATGTATAAGACTCTTGCAGAGCCTAAAAGCGGTGCCGAAGACAGAAAAGAAATGACGGCAGACGAATTTTGGAGTTCGATGCGTATGGTTGCCACGAACAATCAGGTTCAGGTCAACATTAATTACAAAAACAGATAATTCAGTTTTGTTTTTTTAAAACGGATATTTTTTGGCTTTTTGCCAAAGAAGAACAAATAAACTTATCCCCCCTATATCAATTATTTCGCCTGAGTTGAAAAACTCAGGTTTTATTTTTTATATAATCAAAGACAATTTAAAACAAGAACAGATTGTCTATTCCATATCGGAAATCAAATCGTTGGTAATTATGTCATATTTTTTAAATACGGGGTTTTTAAGGACTTCCAGAAATTTTTCGTGTTCAGGGTGAGATTTGCTGCAAATGTTGTATTTATTGATATCACGGCAGAACTGACAGTTATTGACATCTCTGACTTCCCACATCTGCGGAACGGCACCCAAAGAATGAGCCAATTCTATGAAATTCGGCAAATCCTGATAGTTTAACGAGGAAATAACAAAAGTTAAAACAACATCACCGAGCCTGTCTTGTTCTTTAAGTTTCACGAGATATTTGATGTTTTCAATGACTTTGTTAAAATCAGAACATTTTACGATTTTTTTATAAGTTTCTTCTGTTCCCGCATGAATAGATACAACCGCCAAATTAAGTTTGTCAAGAATATTCAGTTCTTTTAAATGTTTTTCGTCGCATAACAGACCGTTTGTCATGATTTCGTATTTCATATCGGGATACTGAACGGTAGTCTTTGCAAGAAGTTTTTTGCAGAATTCGCTGACAAAAATTTCACCTGAGCCGTCAAGCATAAGAATTTCCGCATTTTGCAGCATCGGCATATAGAAATTATCAATTTTGTTGATGTGGTTTTTTGTATATTCGGCTTCTGCAACAAGCATTTCAAGATGAGGTTTGCTTATTTTTGAGGTATCGATTATACAATCTTTTTTGTTGTATAAATTTAACTTTTTCAACACCTGTTTTATTTTATTTGCCCGCATATTGCTCTTTGTAAAATGAGGATAGGCGTACTTGATTTTTTCTCTGCAAAAGGCGCAAACGACATTGCATGCGGTATCAACGCAGAGCGAAACGTATTTCGGGTATTTTAACTGCTTAATGTCTTTTTTATCGACAAAACACCACTTTTCAAGTCCGTAGCACAGGTCAAGATGGCAATGGGTGTATTTATCCGCCATAACATCTTTTCGGAGGTCGTTCCATTTTTTCCCATTCCAAATCTGTTCAAAAGAGTTTTTAAAAACGTTGCCGAAATAATACTGTTGAGTATATGCATGACAGCAGGAAAAAACATTTCCGTTGAGTTCTACCATCACATATTCAAAAGGACGCAGACACATCTTTGAATTTTTGATAAGTTCATTTTTGATTTCTTCCTGTGACGACATTTTTATACTCCTGCCTTTGAAAAAGAATTTCTGATAAAATTATAAATCAAAAATTTATTTTATGATTAAACAAGTAGCAAAAAATAATGTGTTTAATATATAATAAGAGAGTGGAAACAGTTTGTGAGGATTGTATATGAAAAAAATCTGGATAAAAGACATTAAAGACTACGAAGGACAGGAAATAACCCTTCAGGCTTGGCTTTACAATAAACGTTCAAGCGGAAAATTGCACTTTTTGCAACTCCGTGACGGTACGGCGGAAATTCAGGCTGTAATTTTTAAAGGCAACGTTACGCCCGAAGTTTTTGAACTTGCGGACAAAATTACACAGGAATCCGCAATAGAAGTCAAAGGTACGGTTAAAAAACATGACCGCTCAAAAATCGGTTATGAGTTAGACGCAACGGACGTTAAAATCATCAGCGGTTCCGATGATTATCCTATTACACCGAAAGAACACGGCCCGCATTTCCTTATGGAACACAGACATTTATGGCTCCGTTCTTTAAAGCAAAATGCTATTTTAAAAATCAGACACAGAATTATAAAATCAATAAGAGATTTCTTTGATAATCACGGTTTTACGCTTGTTGATGCACCTATCTTTACGCCTAATGCCTGTGAAGGTTCAACAACTCTGTTTGAAACGGATTATTTTGACCAAAAGGCATATCTTTCACAGAGCGGTCAACTTTATATGGAAGCGGCTTGTGCGGCTGTCGGAAAAGCATATTGCTTCGGCCCGACATTCAGAGCGGAAAAATCAAAAACCCGCCGTCATTTAACGGAATTTTGGATGGTTGAACCCGAAGTTGCTTATATGGATATTTTTGAAGATATGGATTTGGCGGAAGAATTTGTCGAATATATTGTTCAGCAGGTTGTAGAACACTGCCGCCCCGAACTTGAAACTCTTGAAAGAGATGTTTCCAAACTTGAAAACATCAAGCGTCCTTTCCCGAGAATTTCTTATGACGAAGCGATTGAAATTCTTCACAAAAAAGGTAATGACACACCTTGGGGTGAAGATTTCGGCGGTGATGAAGAAACTCTTATTTCGGAAGAATTTGACAAACCTGTTATGATTCACCATTACCCGATGAGCGTAAAAGCGTTCTACTTCAAACAGGACGGCGAAAAGGCTGCCTGCGTGGATATGATTGCTCCCGAAGGCTACGGCGAAATTATCGGCGGTGGCCAGCGTGAAGAAGATATCGATAAATTATTGGCAAAAATTCACGAACAGGGCTTGAGCGAGGAAACGTTTGACTGGTATCTTGATATAAGAAAATACGGCTCTGTTCCGCATGCAGGCTTTGGCTTGGGAATAGAAAGAACGGTTGCTTGGCTTTGCGGTCTTTCTCACGTAAGAGAAACAATACCGTTCCCGAGACTTATGGACAGACTGAAGCCGTAAGAGATTTAAAAGAGAGGTTTTTACCTCTCTTTTTATTTTTGTCGTTATTTCGGGAAATGCAAAAGCATTTCGTGGCAATTCTTGCCCTCCTCGCAATGACAGATTATGTTTTTTGTCGGGTTTCACACAACCTGCGTTCTTAATATTTTTTGTATTTTTAAACACAAATTTGTCTTTTCTAAAAAATTTATTATAATATAACTTACTGTAAGGAGTTTTTATTATGCTTGATTGTACACATGTCAAAAACCCCGCTATTTTAGAATATGTCGCTAAAAATCCACACCATACCTATTGGCAAGACCTTTTAATAACTATAAATGAAAACAATCCATTTGTTCCTTTAGAAGTTTATTTGTTTGCTAAGGCTAACGGCTACGATATTATTTAAAAAACTTGGTTTGATGGAATTACTTTTTTCAGTGTGTAGGGTGCAAAAAGGAACGTTTGCACCGCAATAATATGTTTTATTCGGCTGGATTCTTCGGCAAAGCAATCACTTCGCTCGCAATAAACGGCGTTACGGGCAAGGCTCATCGCCATCAACCTCTTGCAAAAAAAACATTCACAGGATGTTTTTTGCTGCGGCAGAGTAGCCTCTGCTCGCTCGTTCCTCAGAATGACAGTTATTTGCGTCATTACGAGGAGCGTATGCGATTTCGTGGCAATCCCTTATTTTGTCATACTGAACCCGAAAGGGTGAAGTATCCAGCCAACATGATATTTTTAAAAAATCGGCTGGATTCTTCGGCAAAGCCTCAGAATGACAAATTTTTGCTTTTTGTTCCTTCGGACTCCGTCCTACACAAAATCCGCTCACACGGCGTCCTACGCAAAATCTTACCGCCCTCGCAATAAACGTGCCTACGTAAACACTTCCGCCGTTTCATCACCGCCGTGCGTTTACAGTTGGACTTGAATTTTCGGGCGCGCTGTCTTGGATTTTGACGGTTCAAAATCTTTGCATTCCATTTCGTTTTTGCTTCTGCAAAAACTCCATTTCAGCAGATTTTTCATAGGGACAGCGTTCCCTCGTTACACTCGGTCAGCCTTGTCAAAATCCGCAAAAAAAAGCCCTCATAATGAGGGCTAAAGATTCTTTAGAGAGAGAGTTAGAGAATTTTTTTGAGAGAGTTGTGAGAGTTAATTATAAAATCTTTTTTAATTTATGCAAAATAGCATAAGTATATTAGTTATTACTCATAACAAGTTTAAATGTAGCGAGTTTTTTAATCGAGAGCATTTTGTGTTCATATTTCTGCTGATTGGAAATATTCATAATACGAACAATACGTTCCATTTCCTGTCTGTTTTTCCATGACGACAAATCATAAACATTTTTTTCAGGATCTGCAACTACACCCATAATCGTCATCAATTGCGTTTCGTTCATATTAAATATTTCCTCTAGCTCAAATAATAATCTCTACTCTTATATAAAGTTTTTCTTTTCAAAATAATTGCTTTTTTCATGGCTTTTATGTTAAGATTTGTTTACAAACTTTCAAAAGGGTTTTAAACAGCGGAAAGGCAGGGCTTGTATGATAGTTGATGATTTAAAAAATTTTGATTTATATCTTGATTTAAACAAAAATTTTAAAAAAGTTTCGGATTTTTTAACAAAAAATGACTTATCCGACATGCCGACAGGCAGTTATGAACTCGACGGACGGAATATTTACGTTAACATCGACGAATATGAAACAAAACAAAGTTCCTTTCCCGAAGCGCACAGAAATTATCTTGATATACAAATCATTTTAAAAGGGCATGAAAAAATCGGTTATGCCGATTACAAGACGGGAAAAACCGAAATAGCCTATAATCCCGAAAAAGATATTGAATTTTTAAGTGCGGATTGTGAATTTTTAAAGGCTTATAAGGGACGGTTTTTCATCTTTTATCCGCAGGATATCCACCAGCCATGTATTACGGACGGTGAAAAATCAAACGTTAAAAAGGCGGTTTTCAAAATAAAACTTTAATTTTTTGCCTTTAATAACGGCTGTATGTTAAAGTTTTTTTATGGCAAAAAACTTTAAATTTTTCAGATATTTATGTTACGGGGTCTTGATATTCGGTGCAATATCAATGCTTTTGCCGTTTTTATTTATGGTTACGCTTTCCCTGTCGGGAGAGGAGCAGATTTTTGCCTATCCGCCCAAATTTTTACCCGAAAACGTTTCTTTTGAAAATTACAAAAACATTGTGTCGGCATTTCCGATAAAGCAATATTTTCTAAACAGTTTGATTATTGCCGTCATCACTACAATCGGACAGGTTTTAGTTTCGGCATGTGCGGGCTATGCCTTTGCAAGACTGAATTTCAGGTTTAAAGAACCTCTTTTTATAATAATTTTGATAACAATGATGATACCGCCTCAGGTAAACATTATCCCGTTATTTTTTGTAATGAGAGAATTAAACTGGACGGACACCTATCAGGCAATGATTTTACCCGGCATGTTCGGAGGTTTCGGGGTATTTATGATGAGGCAATACTTCAAAATGCTGCCGAAGGAACTTGAAGATGCCGCAAAAATCGACGGCTGCAACACCTTTGAAATCTTTTACAAAACGGCGCTTCCTCTTGCCGCACCTGCTGTTGCGACACTAGGAATTTTCACCTTTATAACCATCTGGAACTCTTTTATGTGGCCGTTAATCGTAACAACATCGGACTATATGAGAACCCTACCCGTCGGGCTTGCCTACGTAAAAGCGGGCTACCGTGAAGTTATAATGTGGGGCGAATTAACCGCCTATTGTGTGATTTGCTGTATCCCCGTACTGCTGTTATTTTTAATCGGACGAAAATACATTATTAACGACATTATGAACGGCAGTGTAAAGGAATAAAAACTAAATACTTGAAAAAATATTTTCAGCAAAGATAATAAAAGTACGGCACGGTAGCTCAGCTGGTCAGAGCGTACGGCTCATACCCGTGAGGTCGACAGTTCGATCCTGTCCCGTGCTATTTTTTGGGATTTAATGTTAAAATATACCGTCAGCATAATTGTATGACGGTTTTCTTTTTGTGAAAAAATAATTATTAATTTTTGTTGCAAAAAAGTTTTTAAAACAAAAAAAATGACAAAATATTTTTCACTTTGGCTTTACATGTATTGTAAGTAAGTTATCGGGTATATTGTGAATATTCAATCGACAAACAATTTAACATCGGTTTCAGGAGTTCAGAACAAGCCTGTATCAACGAGATACATCTCAAAGACAGGCGTTGATACTTTCGTACATTCACAAGATACAACAGAAAATCCCGAAAAAGCAGCAAGCGTAAATACCGAAAAACAAGCATATATCCCGACAAAACAATTTAGCGAAACAATCTCAACACTTACGGCACTTCAAAATCAGGCGGAAAATACCTTCCAAAAGCAGTTGGATTCTATGGGCTGGTGCGGAAAACTCGCAGACAAAGCAAGCACCGTCTGGGGTTCAAAAAACCGCTCAAAAGTTGTTCAGGAAGATCTTCATCAAAGCAGATTTGAAATTGAAAATCTGCAAACAGCCGCTTGTAAAGGTAATTTCAAAAGTGAATTTTTCAAGACCTTCGGCGTAAATTACGACAAAGAGGCCATTGATAATTTTCAGAAAACTGCTGAAAATTATCAATTAATCGAAGCATCGATGCAAATGGCTGAAACCTCGAAAAAAGAATTGGGCGGCTATCTTGAATTTTTTGAAAAGCATGCGGATTCAATCAACCCCGAAAGCCCGAATTTTGACAAAACAAAAAAACACCCGAATATCAAAGCCAAAATGGACAGTTACAAGACCGATTTGGAAAAATACGTCGGCGGAAAAGACAATCTGGACAAGTTAGTTACCGCAAAAAGACGTGATTTTATCACTCTTTCAAGAGAAGAACAACTTGATGTTTATAACGAAATTGCAGAAAGTTTAATCTACACTTATCAGGAAACTTCAAACAAGTTAAAAAACGGTAAGACAGACAAAGAAATTCAAAAAGAATACGATTCAGCCTATGAAAAGGCTTTCGGAACAAAAAACAATATTCAAAAGCGTGTAACAGACTACGTTAAAGCACAACAGATAAGAACAATTGCGGCAGAAGATATGGCAATTTCGGGTCTTATCGGCGCAACGGTAGCACTCACGGGAACAGGCGCCCCTGCACTTTTAGGAGCAGGACTTTCCACGGTAGGCTATCTCGGATTTGACCTTTCGGAACTTGCTACAAACAACGTAGATAATAAAGAAGATTTGAACAAAGAAACGGTTAAAGACCTTGTTAAGTGTTCTTTGATTTCAGGTGCGGAATATTTTGCGGGTTCAAAACTGTATGACGTTATTCCCGAAGCAAAAACAGGAAAGAGAATTTTCGACACTTCATTAAATGTTGCAAGAACATTGGGAATAGAACTTTCAACTGCTTTTGCGGGCGAATATTTAAGATCGGGCGAATGGGCAATCAAACAGATGGATCCTAAATCCTTTATCGGTTTGACTCTGTCAGCGTTTGGAACGGAAGAACTTGTCAGAATGGGCATTTGCTCATCAAAATCTTTCAACAACGACTACAAACCGCAATCTTTTAAAATCACCGAACACACAATGGAAAAAATATCTGCTGCGGCAAACAATGAATTGCAGAAACAATTTACCAAAAACCCTGCAAAATTTATGAATTTAAAACTTTTGAGCATTGAAAACCCCGCATTATTTAAGGAAGTTCTCACAAAGGCATTGTCTAACAACGGCTCAAATTAAGCGGACTTTTTGCCGGGTATTTTTGTATAATTACACAGAGTTCCGTTCCGTTTCAAAAACTGTACAACGTCATTGCGAGCGAAGCGTGGCAATCCCGTTCAGTTTCAGGGATTACTTCGTCGCACATGCTCCTCGTAATGACATATATCGTCTTTGCACAGACTATTCAAAATACCCTTTTGCCAAAATATTTTCTATATATTCCCAGATAAAACCGTAAAGACCCAATTCTGCGGTTTTATCCCTGAAAAAGTCAAACAGTTCATAGTAATGTTTCGGAATATCGTAATGTTCCCCCTTGTGCATCATAACTTTTCGGAAGTCCATATCCAACTGAGTCATATTGACGCCTGCCTTGGCAACTGCGTTTAAAAATCCCTCAACTTCATCAAGAGAATCGTTTACCCCCTGAATAAGAATATATTTTGCATTAATATCGGTGTGCTTTTCTTTGTTTGGATTTTCTTTCAGGCAATATTTACTGTACGTTGTCAAATTTTCGATTACGGTATCAAAATCGCCTGCGGGTTTTAATTTTTTAAAGGTTTCGGGTGTTCCCGCATCAACCGAACAAACAACCATACAATTTGTCTGATGAGAGGTTTTCACAATGGACGGCATATACTTGAGTCCGTTTGTATAAAACATTATTTTATCGACATCGTGTTCAAGAAAAGTATCGGTCAAATCCTCAAATTCATCAAGCATAGCAATACTTCCGCCCTGAAATTCGACAGTTAAATTCTTGTTGTCGATTAAATTTTCACGGTAAAAGTCTTTAATTGTCGGCAATAAGTCATAATAATCACTCTTTTGAGAGGCTGACACTTTTTTGAGAAAAATGCCCTGAGAACAGTATGTGCAATTACAATCACAGTGTTTGAAATGATTAATAACAATATAATTTATGAGCGGGGGCTGATTAATTTTTTCCAAGATTTCATCGGAAATATTTTCGTCGTCCAAATCGTATTCTTTGAGGTAAATGCAGCCCGAACAATCAGGGTGAGGGATTCCGTTTTTTGAATTTTCAATCGTTTTTTGGCGTTCATTCTGAAAAATCCGAAAAGCATCTTCTTTTGCAACGGTTTTTAAATACAAAAGAGGCCCGTCCTGAGGAGCACAGCAACATCTGAAACTATTCGGCGTAAAATGTAATCCGTGATTTAAAAAATCACAATGATATATCTTTCTCATAAAACTTTCTTATTGTTGTGGCTATTGGGCTGTTTCCTGATTTTCCGTTTCGGAAGCGGCTTCTTTTTCATACTCGGAAATTTCTGATTTTGCTTCTTCAAAAATACCGTCAAAGACTTCGACTAACGCAGGGTCAAACTGAATACCTCTCATATTGTGTAAAATTTCGAGAGCCTGTTCTTCGGTTCTTGCGGGTCTGTATGCTCTTTTTGATACCATTGCATCATAGGCATCGGCAATAGCAATTATTCTCGAACCGAGAGGAATTTCTTCGCCGTGAAGTCCTGCGGGATAACCGTTGCCGTTGTAATATTCATGGTGATATTTGATAATTTCTACAACATCTCGCAATTGCTTAATATCTTCCAAAATTCTTACACCATGTCTGATATGATTTTTAATTTCTGTCCAATCGTCGTCGCTTAATTTATCCACTTTATAGATAATGTCGTCCGAAACACCAATCATACCGATATCGTGGAGCATTGCGGCAAGTTCTATCTGGTTTGCCTTATCTGTATCAAGATTTAACGCTTTTACCATCTTCATCGTGTAAAAAGTTACACGTTTACTTTTGCCCGTTGTATATGAATCTTTTGCGTCCATTGCATCGATAATGGCTTTTATCGTGCCTGCAAAAAGTTCCTTCAAATCGTTGATTAAAGCAATGTTGTCAAGTTTTAACTGCAAATATTCCAAAGTATTTGCAACCGTAAGCAAAAGTTCGCTGGGTTCATAAGGTTTTTTGATATATCTGTAAATTTTTGCATAGTTGATTGCATCAATAAGGATAGAGGCATCTGTGTAAGCCGTAAGCAGCAATCTCATTGTATCGGGGTGTTTGTCATAAACCCTTTTTAAAAATTCCACACCGTCCATTTCTGGCATTTTGTGGTCTGAAATTACCAAATCAATATGCTGTTTTTCTAAAATATCCAAAGCCTCAATCGGTGAAGTTGTTTTGGTTATATCATATTTTCCTCTGAGAGTTCTGTATAACAGAGCGAGGTTATCGGGTTCATCATCAACGAGAAGTAATTTATACATATCCATTAGATTACCTCAATCTCTTTTTCATTCTTTTTGTCTTCCTGCTGTTCTTTGTGTTCAAAAACAAGAGGAAGTTTAATGGTAAACTTCGTACCTTTTCCGACTTCGGAAATTACATCAATAACACCGTTATGGTTTTTGATAACCTTATAACTGATAGACAGACCCAAGCCCGTACCCTGTCCTACCGGCTTTGTGGTAAAGAAAGGATTGAAGATTTTATTTTTGGTTTCTTCTGTCATACCTTTTCCGTTATCCTGTATTTCGACATAGGCAAATTTATCGTCTTTTCTGATGGTTATCCAGACATCTCCGTGTTCCATTTCGGAAACGGCAAAAGCGGCATTGTCGAGAATATTCATAAAGACTTGATTTAACTGACCGCCGTATGCTTCAATCTTCGGAACATCTTCGTGATAATCCTTGTGAACGGTAATTTTGTTTTTAAACTTATTGTGCAGGATATTAAGAGTGGAATCGATTTCCTTAGGCAATTCTACGTTTGTAATTGCGGATTCTTCCATTCTTGAGAAGTCTTTCAGGTTGAGAATGATGTTTTTTGTTCTTTCCGTACCTTCGTGGCAGCTCTTGATTAAGTCGGGCAAATCTTCCTTCAAAAATTCATAATCAATGTCTTTGAGCATTTGTTCGTAAGCCTTTTTATGTTCTTCCGACAAATCGTTTTTGTATTCTTCAAAAGAATCAATTAAACTGATTAAATCTGCGGAATAGTTTTTAAGGTGGCTCATATTACCGTAAATAAAGTTAATCGGATTGTTAATTTCGTGCATAATACCCGCAACAAGTTCACCCAAAGATTTCATTTTTTCGGAGTGAACCATCATTGCCTGAGTATCCTGCAATTCTTTTATTGCCTCATTCAACTGTCTTGTACGTTCGTTAACTTTATGCTCCAAAGAACTGTAAAGTCTTTGCATTGAATCCGCCATTATATTGTAGGCATCAACAAGTTCGTTAAATTCGACATACTTTGTCGGTTCAAGTCTTTCGGACAAATCACCTTTTGAAAAAGCGCCCGTAACTTTAACAAGTTCATTAATAGGTTTCAGAACTCTTCTGCAAAGTCCCAAAGCAAGCCATAATCCTATCAGCAGACAGAAAACCAAAATAATTATATAATTTTTGGCAAGTTGGCTGACATTTTCCATAAAGGAATCTTCTTCGTAGAAGCCGATATATAATTTAATTTCGGGTGTTTTCTTTGTAACGCAGGTTGTATTTTTCATATTATTCGCCGCCAAAGTGGATTTATCAACATTTTCGCCGTCAATTTTTGTATTTTGCAGAGTCGAAAACATAATTTCGTCAGTTTCGGGGTTTGTTAATACCGCATAAGCGATTATATTGCTTTTCTGCATTGTGGACAGAGTATCCATCAACTGAAGTTGATTAATAGAGGCACTTCTTTCAATAATATTAAAAATACTTGATGAACCTGCATCTCTCAAAGCATTTGATTTTTCGGTCAATTCGTTATCAAATTCCTGAACACCGCTCATTATCGCAAGAGAAACAATTATTAAGACGGTTACAAGAATTACCGTAATACTGCCTAAAAAGTCAGCGGTTAAACGTTTTTGGCCCTGTGACAGATACTTTAATTCTCTTTTTATAACATCGCCAAAAGTTACTTTAGCCTTAGGCTGCGGTTTTGGTGCCTGTTTTTTCGGTTTTAATTTTTTCTGCGGTTTACTCATTTTTACCTGCTATTCGTTAGTTTTTTCCGATTGTTTCTTCATACAGAATTGTTCAAGTGCAACCCTGTCGATATTTTTTATCAGTTTAAATTTACCTGAAACGTTATATTTTTTTATGTTCTCATCATATATTATTCTAACGGGAGAAAATTTACAAGAGAAATTAACTCTTGTTTCAAGAGATACATCAACCTGATAATCGGTACCCGAAAACATTTCTTTGTCTGCAAGCAGCCTCATTCCGCCTGCCGAAATGTCGATTATTTCTGCACGGATATTTTTGTTGTCGTGATTGATTAGAATATTTTTGTGAATTTCGACTCTTGTATATTCTCTGCGCTGAATAACGGTAGTCTTTTCGGGTTTATTTATGACTAATGTCTTTTTGTCAACGGATTTTATATCAGCGGAAATATAAACAATTCCGCTGCCCGCAACGGAAAAAAGGTCAACCTTGTCGCCGTCCGAATACCGTTCTTTTGACATTAATTCCACTTGAAAACTTTCGTCGTCAAAAAGTTGTGTCACACGGCATTTTGTAGCATTTGTGACCTTTGGCGACAAAATGATAAATTTCTGATTTTCAGATACGGTTTTTTTCATAGAATTTCCATAGATATTATACGATAAAACAACTGAAATGAAAAATATTTATAAAAAGATTTTTAAATGATTTTTTGTTGAGTTTCACCCAACCCGTTTTTCAAATATTCTAACGGTAGACTAAAGTCTACCCTACAACTAAAAAATATATTTTTTAGTTTAAATACGAACGAAGTGAGTCGAAGCATTCCGCAGGAATCGTGTTTTCTGTCTTGGTTTTTGTTTTACGGCTACATATCGCTCACTTTTGTTTTGCTGTGCGCAAAACAGTCGTTCACTATTTCGCCGTTTCTTCGGACTGGGTTCGCTATCGCTCACACGGCG
>JAILHI010000089.1 GCA_024695865.1 Candidatus Gastranaerophilales bacterium | reverse complement strand
GGCTTTGGCTTTAATCGCTTAATGCTTCCTATTTGTATTTCGGTGTTGCATCTTTGATTGCGTTTTCTTCTGCCTTTTCAACTGCTTTCATTTCTTCCTGTGCTGCTTGAAGTTGTGTTTCTAATGACTTTCTTCTTAAGTCAAGTGCGTTTTCCTGCATCTTTATGCCTTGGATGTCTAAATCTGTTAACATTGATTCTTTATCAATGTTTGCTAATGCTTCTTGGTATTCGTTCTGTGCTGCTGCTGAATCTGCTGCTCCATCCAATGCTGTTTTGTATGTCTGGATTGCTTTCATCTTCTGTGAATTTGCTTTTAAGTTTGCAGCATTCTGTTTTGCTGCTTCTTGATCTGCTAATCTCATTTGCTGATTTGAAATTATCATCAACTGTGCGTTCAATGAATTTACTCTGGCTGTTAATGATAACTTTCTTGCGCAAAATAACGCGTAACCCATTTTAAATTCTCCTCTATCTAAAGTAACCTGTTTGTGATTTTTTCTTCTCTACATCTATATAAAAACATCCAAAGAAAAAAAATTGCCTTTTTGTATATATTTATCTTTACAAAACTTAACATGGCGAAATCCATGTCATTTCATGCTTTCACATGTTTCCATCATGACTCGCTTCATGCCGTTTTGATAAATAAACAATCAAACCTGAATAATTAAATTATTCAAATTCAATAACGACAATTTCAGGCATACAATTAAAACGAATCGGCATAATACTCGTCCCAATACCTTTTGTAACTATCATTTTATTACCTTTTTCTTCAAAATAACCCGATGCATATTTTGTTCCAAATCGTGACGGAACAATAAGCGGCCCCACAAATGGTATTACAACCTGACCGCCATGCGTATGCCCCGAAAGCGTTAAATGAATTTTATCATTATTAAGATAAGGAAAAACATCAGGCTGATGCGATAGCAATATCGTAGGCTCTTTGGCAAACTTCAATGCCCTGTCAACATTAGGAAATGCAGTTACCAAATCCTCAATCCCCGCAATATAAAAAGTTTTTCCGCCGACATCAATCTTTCTGCAACGATTTTCAAGAACGGTTATCCCTTTTTCTTCCAGAGCCTGCTTTATCTTTTTGCCCTCTTTATAATAGTCATGGTTGCCCAATACAGTATAAATACCCGCCCTTGCATAAATCTTTGACAATTTTTCGGCTGTCTTGGCAATCGGATAACTCATATAATCACTGTGCATATTTACATAATCACCGACCAACAAAACTACATCAGGGTTTTGGGCATTAATTTTTTCAACAACATAGTCAAGTCTTTTTGCCTGATAGGGTTTAACATGGAAATCTCCCGCCATTACAATTTTAATGCCTTTGAGACTTTCATCTTTAACTTTATATTTATTAACGACGACAACATTCGGCTCAATCGTAAAACACCACATAAGAGCAATTAACAATGCTGCAATTATGCTTCGCTTTTTTATAAACCTTTTCTGTTCTTTTTTCTTTTTGTCAGCCATTTTCTACTTTGTCATGCACTTAATAAAGTTTTCAACCGAACGGTCATAAGTTTTTTCAATTTCAGGCGGGAAAAAGCAACCGGGAAGTTCGCCGTTTTCTCTGTGATGTTCGACACAAAGACAGCAGATTCCATGTCGTCCGCAGGGATATGAACATGTACAATTCTTTTTATTTTCTTCTTTTCTGCATTCCATCTTTTATTCCTTTCCGAAAAGGTTTCCCGTTACTACCCTTTTTACATAAGCGTAATATTCATTTTTTTCGCAATAAGGCTCAATATTTTTCAGAATTTCTTCCTTGCCGATAAAGCCCTGATTATATGCGATTTCTTCAAGACAGGATATCTTTTCGCCTTTATTTAATTCCATAGACTGAATAAAGTTACTTGCCTGCAATACGGAATCATGAGTTCCCGTATCAAGCCAAGTAAAGCCTCTGCCTAAAATTTCAACATTTAAAGTTCCGTTTGCAAGATATATTTTATTCAAGTCGGTAATTTCAAGTTCACCTCTTGCTGACGGTTTTAAAGTTTTAGCATATTCAACAACCTTATTATCGTAAAAATACAAACCCGTTACGGCATAATTTGATTTTGGTCTTTTGGGTTTTTCTTCAAGAGAAATTGCCTTTTTATCCTTATCAAATTCAACAACGCCAAATCTTTCGGGGTCTTTAACGGTATAACCAAAGACCGTCGCTCCCTCTTTTCTCTTTTTAACATTTTTAAGCATTGTCTGAAAACCGTATCCGTGAAAAATATTATCACCGAGAATTAAAGAAACATTATCCTTACCGATAAATTTTTCACCAATGATAAAAGCATCGGCAATACCCTTTTGTTCATACTGAATTTCATAACTTACGGATATTCCGAACTGCTTACCGTCGCCGAAAAGTTTTACAAAATTAGGGTGGTCAACGGGGTTTGTAATTATCAATATATCTTTGATACCCGCAAGCATAAGCGTTGAAAGCGGATAATATATCATCGGTTTATCATATACGGACAATAAAATCTTTGATATGGGCAGCGATGCGGGATATAATCTTGTTCCTGCCCCTCCTGCCAGAATAATACCTTTCATAAAAAAACCTCTTAAAACTTCTGTATAAATCAAATTATAACACAAAAAATATCAATATTTTATTATTTTCTTTACAAAATAAAAATTTCTCATAGACATTTAATTATGTTTTTAATATTATTTTATTACTTCTAAACATTACAAAGGAGATTTATAATGGAAATTATTTTAACAAAAGATGTTCAAAATATCGGCGAAGCAGGAGATATCGTTAAAGTTAAAGACGGTTATGCAAGAAACTTCTTACTTCCCCAAAATTTAGCAACAAAAGCAACCCCGGGCGCTATTGCAAACAGAGAAAAGAACCTTGCAAGAATTAAAGCAAAACAGGAAAAACTTCATCAGGAAGCCCTCACTGTTTGCGAAAAACTCAATGAACTTGCAACTATCGAAATCGCTGCAAAAGCAGGTGAAAGCGGAAAATTATTCGGTACTATTACAACAAAAAGACTTGCTGAAGAACTTCTTGCAAAAACAGGTATCGAAATCGACAGAAAAGAAATCACTTTAAGCGCTCCGCTTAACAGACTCGGAAAATTCGTTATGACTATCAAATTAACTTCAAAAGTTAAGGCTGAAATGAACGTTAATGTTGTAGCATCTGAAATCATCAAAGAAGAAATCATCACTGAAGAAGATGCTAAAGCAGAAGCAGAAGAAAAAGCCGAATAGTTTAACCGATTATACAAACATAAAAGCAGAGGAAAAACCTCTGCTTTTTTTGTGAGAAAAAGTACACACTCACTTTTTCTCCGTCTGAAAACAAATTACCCTGCAAACTTCATCTTCAGGTAATTATGCAGTCATACAATTTTTTAAATACTCAATTGTCTTGACCTTGTTTTCAAACAAAAATTTGAGAAAATTGACATAATTAATGTCGTGTGACGAAATCGTCAGATTTATCTCAAACCCGTCAGAACAAAAGGGTTCATAATCATATACCACATAACTGTTATACTTGCTTTTCCATTCTTTTTTGTCTATACGGCAATTATTTTCCAAAGTAGTTCGCTCAAGCCAGTCTAACAGTTCCCTGTTTATATTCTTAAATTCTGCGGTATATCTGTCATTCAATTCTTTTGTATATTGAACGGACATTTGCTTTCCCCCTCTCACTGACCTTTTGAGTTTAACTTTTTTATTTGAAATCTAAAATAGACTAATGTTTAATTTTAATACTGTACAGAAGTATTGTTTTTAATATTTTTCAAAAGAGAAAATAAATCAAAAAACCGTCCAACATCAATATTCATCAATCTTTTCAAAAGATATAAAGATTATATTAAAAAAAACAGAAAATTAAAAAATTCGATTTATAATCAAAATACAAAAACAGATTGAAAGGAAAAATATGAAAAATTCAGTTGCAGATATTTTATTAAGATTAGAAAACGCAGATAACAAAAATAAAAACATGCTTGAAAACGAACTTGTTAATTTTGGCGACACTGCCGTTCCCGAACTTGTAAAAAATCTTTCAATCGTAAAAGGAAGCGTAAGAGGCATTATCGCAATGACTTTAATCAGAATAGGTCAGCCCGCAGTTGCTTTACTTAAAGAAGCAGCAAAAAGCAACAAGGATTTAGCATGGATTGTTAAATATTTAATCACGGAAATTAATCTGGCAGCATAAAATAAAAAAGTTTCATCAAAAAGATGTCGTTATAAAAAGACGGCATCTTTTTTTGTTATAATATAAATATATATAAAAAATGTTTGTTTCCAAAGGCAAAAATATTTATGAAAGTTTCCGTAATCATTCCAACCTTCAATTGCGAAAAATACATTGATGAATGTCTGAAAAGCGTTATTGCTCAGACTTTTGATGATTATGAAATCATAGTTGCGGATAACAATTCTACCGATAGCACAAAGAACAAAATTAAAAACTACCAACAGAAAAATCAAAATATCCGCCTTATCGAACTCGATAAAAACTATAAACAGGGGATTGCAAGAAATATCGCCATAGAAAATGCAAATGGCGAATATATTCTCTTTGTTGACGGAGATGACAAAGCTGCGCCGGATTTCGTTGAAAAAATGTATAAAAAAATATCCGAGGACAAAACAGATATAACCATCTGCAACTGGCTGAACTTTGATAATGCCACGGGAAAAACCTTTAAGGGCTATGACGGTGAAATGTTTGACGAAATCTGCAAAAATTTTGAAAACAGAATTTTTAATTGGCAGGATATAAAAGAAAAAATTTACTTCCTGTCCCGAATGGTATGGAATAAAATTTATAAAAAGGCCTTTCTTACCGAAAAAAATCTCAAATTTCCGGGCGGAATATTTTTTGAAGACACCGTTTTTGCTTATGATTCTCTGATGAAAGCGGAAAAAATTTCTATTTCAGACGATATTCTGATTTATTACAGAACAAATAACAAAGCATCGGTAACTGCACAAAGAAATGCTGTTTTTCTTGATTATCTGCAAGTTTATGCTGCAATCAGAGAAAATCTCAAAAAGCAAAAGGTTTATGAAACAATGAAGTATTATTACCTTGATTTTGCAATATACACGTTATATATGTACTGGCTTCAAATCGAAAACAAATACAAAAAAGTATATTACGAAAAAATGAAGAATTTTTTTACTGTTCTTGAAAACACGGATATCAAAGACTCGCAAGACGAAAACACAATAAACCCCGAAGCACTTTTTTTACTGAAAAGAATAACCGAAAATAATTATATAACATGCGTTTTCTTACAACTTAAAGACAAATTACTGAACAAAGTATATTAAATTTTTGCCCCCGATTCAAGCAAAAGCATATACAAGGGCGAATTTTGTTCCGTATAGAAAATCGGTGTATGACCGTTTTGGTCTTTAATATTTACATTTGCACCGTTTTCGATTAAAAATTTTGCACTTTGGAGATTATTCGTAATAACAGCCTGATGCAAAACTGTTTTCCCGTCATTATTCAGACCGTTAATGTCAGCGCCTGCTCTTAACAAAACTCTTATCAGAGGAATTTTATTAAAAGCATAAAATAAAGGGGTATTGCCGTCATTGTCGGGTGAATCCACATCGCAGAACTTGTTTGTAATAGCCTGGGCGGTTTCGGTTTGCTTATACATTACCGCATAATGCAAAGGTGTTCTGCCGTTATCATCCGAAATCTGAACATTTGCATTGACATCAAGTAGTAATTTTGCGGTCGGATAAGATTTAGCCTCAATAGCAGCCATTAAAGGCGATTTCATATTTTCATCACGAATATTGATATCTGCGCCGTATAATAATAAAAACTGCACAGCCTTTTCCTGACCGTTTTCGGCAGCATAATAAACGGGAGTTCTGCGCATTTCATCACGAAGATTTACGTAAGCATTGGCTTCCATAAATAAGCCCAAAACTCTTATATCACCGTTTTTTGCGGCTTCAAAAAAGCCCTGTTCGGACGGGCTGTATCCGAGAACCTCAATCTGCTCCGCAATGGCTTTCGGAATAATTATTGCTGCATTTGCTTCACCGCAATACAGATTTAACATAAATAAAACAGATAACAGAGCCAATATTTTTTTCATAAAAACCTCTATATAGTCGGATAGTCAATATCGGATACAAAAGAACGTTCCGAAAGTTTTATACCCAAAGTCATTTGTTTGCGTTTAAATTCGGCACGCAAAATAGTGTTAATTATTTGTTCAACAGGCTGATTGGGGCATAAATATTTGATTTCTTCCCTCGGCAAATTTTCTTCAAAATACAATTTTATGACCTTATCAAGCACTTCATAATCGGGCAGACTGTCCGTATCCTTCTGATTAGGACGAAGTTCCGCCGACGGAGCCTTTGTCATTGTGCTTATCGGAATAACAACTTTGTCTTTGTTAATTCTCTCGGATAATTTATAAACATCTGTTTTATAGATGTCAGAGAGCAGACACAAACCGCCGCAGGTATCACCGTATAATGTGCAATAGCCCGTTGCAACCTCTGATTTATTGCCCGTTGACAATAAAAGTGCGTTGTATCTGTTGGAATAATTCATCAAAATTACTCCTCTCAATCTCGATTGAAGATTTTCTTCAGCCAAATCGTTATATTTTTGATTTTGCACTTCGTCAACAAAACAGTTAAATAAAGGTTTTATCGGTTTTGTAATACATTCCATTCCGAGATTTTTGGCAAGTTCATAACTGTCATCTACACTGCCCGAACTTGAATATTCGCTGGGCATTGTAATTCCGAGAACATTGTCCGCCCCGATTGCTTTGCAGGCAAAAACCGCAGTGAGTGCGGAATCTATACCGCCCGACAATCCGAGAACAATTTTTTTGAAGCCTGTTTTTGAACAAAAATCCTTCAGGGCAAAAACAATTCCGTCTATCGTTTCATCGTATTTGTTCACTTCTGTTATCGGCAAAGGGCTGTAAGACTTTGTATCGTCAAGAAAAATTCTGTCCTCGCAAAAGGCTTTTGCTTCAACGAGTTTTTCACCCTTTTTATTTGAAAAATAACTTCTTCCGTCATACAGATATGTTCCCGAATAGCAAACGGGATTGACTCTTATTTCCTGATAGTTTTTCTGCTTTAATCTTTTGTTTATGGTATCCGTCTGAAAATTTTCAAGCGCCATATTTAAGAGAGTATCGGTATTGCAGGTTTTTTCCTTATCCAGAGAAACCGTCATCAACCTGCCCTTATATTCAATATTGACAGCACCGTTTCCCGATTTAAAATATTTTGCCTCGGCATTTGAAAGTTCTTTTTTGCGGCAAAGAATTTTTTCTTCCCCGTTTGAAAAAAGTGCAACCGAAGAATATAAACCGTCCTTGCACTTTTCGGCAAAACCGATAATAATATCTCTGCTGTTAACCGAAAGTTCTTTTATTTCCTCTAAAGCATTATTTTGTCTTTCGATAAAATCTGCGGAAAGAAAATAATCACGGCAATTGATGCCCGTTACGGCTAACGAAGGAAAAATTATCACATCGGCTTCTTTTTCGTTGGCAATATAACTTGTTATTCTGTCAGCATTTTCTTCAATATCAGCCGTTTTCGGATTGAACTGTATTATCGCCGTTTTCATCGTCTTCTTTTCCTTCGTATTTTATATACTTTGTAACATCCCATCTTAAATCAACATATTCGATTTTTTTGTCAACATCTTTCAGATAAGGTAAAATTGCCGAAATAGTCTGTAACCTTTCGTAAGCGCCGTCATTCATTTCGCCTAAATCTATCAGCACCGATTTAATTTTAATAAATATATTGTTTAAATCACGGATATCGATATATTCAACATCTTCACCCGAATATAAAGCCGCCTTATCAGCAAGTTCAAGCAGTTGGTTAATTCTGTCCTCTTTCCAGTTAATAAAATTATCCTTAGGGTCAGAACCCGTCGTCAGTATTTTAAGCGGATAAAGCTCAGAGTTTGCGGGAAGTAAATCGGCACTCAAAAGAACACCGCCTTCAACAAAAAATGCCGCAGGTTTCGCATTTTCATCGGACGCAATCATTATTACAGGTTTTTTATCTTCCACAACAATCTGTAACCTTGCAGGAAACCAATATCTTCTGACATGAACGGATTTTACGGTTTCAATTTCGGATATCATATCCTCAAAAGCCTTAACATCAATCATATATAAAGGTTTTTTCGGCATTTCGGTTTTTTTCATTACGTTAAGAATTTTTTCTTTAGGCGTAATGTAAGTTCCCGCAATCGTAAAATTTGTATTTTTGACCGATTTAAACATATTCTGCGGATAATACCACTTTGACGAAGTCAAAATTTTGTAGCCCGAAAATATAATCAGGGCAATTATCAAAGCACGCAAAAACAACAACGGCTTGCTTGAACGTACCGTTATTGTTCTGTGTTTAATATTTTGACCGTCATTTGCCATTTATTTGTTTAATCCCGCATTATTTAATATTAACAAAACAAGTTCATCGTAGGAAATACCCATAGCACCTGCCTGTGCGGGCAAATCACTGATATCGGTCATTCCGGGGCTTGTATTGATTTCCAAAACGTAAGGAATATCATCAACAACCAAAAAATCTACTCTGCTGACACCGCTGCAGCCGCAGGCTTTATATGCCTTAACAGCAATTTCTTTGACTTTGTTTGTCATATCGAGCGATAATTCGGCAGGTAATATAAATTCCGTCATACCTTTTGTATATTTTGCCTCGTAATCGTACCATTCGTTTTTCGGTCTTAATTCCAGAATTTCCGTTGCAAAGGTTTCGTCGTCATTATCGAGGACACCGACCGTTAAAGATTTTCCGACGAGATATTCTTCAACAAGAACGTCCTGTCCGATTTCTGCCGATTTCTTGTAATTTTCCGCAAATTCTTCTTTGGTATTAACCTTATACATACCGATACTTGAACCTTCGCTGACAGGTTTAAGCATTACGGGAAATTTAAGGTCTTTGACTTTTTCTTCAGCATTATCTTCAGCCTTTATAAGAACAGATTTAATCAGAGGAATATCCTCAAAATTTTTGAGAATATTTTTTGTTGTGGCTTTATTCATGCAGGCTGAACTTGCAAAAACACCGCAGCCCGTATATTCGATACCCAAAATTTCCAAAAGCCCCTGAATACAGCCGTCCTCGCCGTATTTTCCGTGAAGCGCATTGTAAGCGACCGTAACTTCATTATCGTGCAGATTTTCGGCAATTTCATCATCAACATCTATAAGTATCGAATTTTTATAACCCAATCTTTGCAGAGCCTCAAAAACATTCTTGCCCGAACGGAGAGAAACCTCACGCTCATTTGACATGCCGCCGCATAAAACTGCTATTCTTGTATCCAAAGGGTATTTTAATTGCTTGTTAATGTTTGCCATATTTCTTTTTCTTCCTCATTTGCACGACCAAAAAACTTAACTTCGGGGTGAAGTTCAATCGTATATCTTACTTTGACTTCGTTATACATTTTATACATTAATTTAAGAACATCATTTGAAGATGCGTAACCGATATTGACAATAAAGTTTGCGTGATTTTCCCAAACCTTTGCACCGCCGATGATTTTTGCCTTAACACCCGCTTTTTCGAGCAATCTTCCCGCAGAATCGTTTTCGGGGTTTTTAAAAACACTTCCCGCATTCGGTAATGCCAAAGAGGGCTGTTTTTGTTTGCGAAACTCGGCATTTCTTTCCATAAGCGCTTTAACTTCTTCGGTATTGCTTTGTTTCAACTCAAATTCCGCACTTAAAACTATGTATTTTTTATCGGAAAGAACGGTTTTTCGGTAGGCAAATTTCATATCGGCTTTTTTAAGAGTTTTAACCGTTTTTTCTTCAATATCGAAAACCTTGCAGGACGTAAATATTTCAGCAATCGACTGACTGTGGGCGGAAGCGTTCATATAAACAAGCCCGCCGATTGTTCCGGGGATACAAAACATAAATTCCATACCCGACAGGCCCTGTTCAGCAGCACTTCTCGACAAAATCGGCGCTTTAACACCGCAATCTGCGGTTACCCTTGTACCCGATATTTCAAAATGATTAATTTCTGTCGTAATTATTACGGCACCGTCAACACCGTCCGACGAAATCAAAACATCGGAGCCGTTTCCCAATACCAGCGCATCGGGATATTCTTTAAGCGCCTCGACAAGTTCATCGGCTGTTTGCGGGAAACAAACGATATCAGCCTTTCCGCCGATTTGAAAAGTGGTATGCTTTTTCAGTTCGTAATCTTTTTCAATTCTCATAATTCTTCATTTCTGTTGATTTTTTGTAAATATCCGCCTACCTGCGTTACGGTGCCTGCGCCGAGAGTAATAACAATATCACCCTTTTTCAAATCACCGTAGATTTGTTTGGCAACTTGTTTCATATCACCGGCAACGTATTTGCAATCCTTTATTTTCATATCGTTTACAAAATTCTTTGAATTTATGTTTTCAATAGGTTCTTCCGAGGCGTGATAAACGTCCGTAACGTACAACTTATCAACGGTATCAAAAGCCTTAAGAAAATCGTTCCACAAACCCTGAAGTCTTGTAAACCTGTGCGGCTGAAAAACTGCAATTATTCTACCGTTTTTGTAGGCAGACAGACCCGATAAAGTCGTTTTTATTTCTTCGGGGTGGTGAGCATAATCGTCAATGACCTTTATGCCGTCAAATTCGGCAACCGTCTGAAATCTTCTTCCCATTCCCGAAAAAGTTTTAAAATATTCGGTCAAGTTTTGAGGCTCAAAACCTTTAACATCAAGAGCCGCATAAACTGCAAGTGCATTATAAACGTTGTGAACACCGGGGATTGACATTTCAAGTGAAGTTTTAAATTCATCTTTATAATAAACATCAAATTTTGATGAAAAACCGTCAAAAACAATATTTTTAGCCGTATAGTCAGCATTATCCAAGCCGAAAGTTATAAATTTACGGTCTTTCATTATTTCCATAAATTCTACACAGCCCTCGCTGTCTGCGTTTGTAATCAAAATCGCCTTTTGAGAGGTGCCGTCAATATATTTTTTGAAAGTCTTATAAATATCCGACATTCCGTTTTTATAAAAATCGGGGTGGTCATAAGACAGATTGTTGATGACATTGACATCGGGCTTGTATTTAACGATTGTTCCGTCCGATTCATCAAGTTCGGCAATAAAAATTTTATCGGAATCAAACTTTGAGTTATCGGCGATTTCGGGAATAATACCGCCGACGGCATAAGAGGGGTGTTTGCCCGCTTTCGCCAAAATATATGAACATAAACCGCTCGTGGTGGTTTTTCCGTGAGTACCCGAAAAACCGAAAAAGACCGCCTTTTCGTCCTTTGAAAATTCATCCGATATCAATTGCAGCATATCAGAACGATGCAGCACGGGAAGATTTAATCTTCTTGCCTCTTTTAATTCGGGGTTTTCCTCAGATATTGCACTGCTTACAACAACCGTCATATCGGGCTTGATATTTTCGGCTTTCTGACCTATGAAAATTTCGGCACCGAGGTTTCTTAACAGTTTTACGTATTTACTGTCCGATATATCCGAACCCGTAACCACACAGCCTTTTTCAAGCAAAAATTTTGCAAGAGCGCTCATTCCGACACCACCCGCCGCAATAAAATGATATTTGTTTTTTGTCAATTCTTCCATTTTTTATATCCTATACAATATAATCTTATTACAAAATATCGGACGGGCAATTTGTTTAAAAATCTTCGTATTTTTTAAAATTTTTAAATACATCTTGAATTTTAGGTTAAAAGACGATACAATCATTGTAATGTTAGTTTATTATGAGGATTTTTATTAATGAAACTTCACATGCAAATTTTAATAGCATTGGGGCTTGGAATTAAAAGAAACGGACACATTTTCCTCGGACTTATTTTGGGTATTATTGCAGGTGTTATTCTGCACCAGTATAAAGTATTGCCCAACGGAGATATAAACACGTCCGTTGCTTATATAATCGGCGCCCTTGATGTTATCGGTAAAATGTTTATCAGATTAATTCAAATGGTTGTTATACCCCTTGTATGCTCGGCAATCGTAATCGGCATTGCAAGTGTCGGCGACAGCAATCAACTCGGCAAAATGGGTAAGAAAATGATTTTATATTATGCCCTCATTACCGTTGCTGCGGTAACGATAGGCTCTGTATTATCGGCACTCTTTAAACCGGGTATCGGTGTTCAGACTTATGTAAACCACACGGCAGCACTTACCGCACAGGAACAGGTTAAAGAAGCCGTTCTCGCTCAGCAGGGCAATCTTTCACAGTTATTTATAAATATGATTCCCGAAAACCCGATTGCATCTATTGCAAACGGTGATATGATTCCGATTTTGGTATTTGCTCTGATTTTCGCAATCGCACTTTCTAAAGTCGGCGATGTTGCAAGACCCATCGTTGGATTTTTCGAATCAGTCTTCGCCGCAACAATGAAAGTTACGGATTGGATTATGTATCTTGCGGCTCCCGGTGTTTTTGCACTTACCGCAACAGCAATATCCTCGTTCGGTACGGGTATTTTCACAGGCATTTCCACATACCTGATAATCCTTGCCGTCGGTATGTTGATACAACTTTGCCTCGTATATCCGCTGATTATGAAAATCTTTAGTAAAGTTCCCGTGGCTACCTATTTTGCGGCAATTACGGAACCTCTGATGGTTGCGTTCGGTACCGCAAGCAGTTCGGCTACATTACCGTTAACGATTGCTTGCTGCGAAAAAAGAGGTATTTCACACAAGGTTTGCAGTTTCGTATTACCGTTAGGCGCAACCTTGAATATGGACGCAACGGCATTGTTCCAAACGGTTGCCGTTATGTTCCTGACACAGGCATACGGAATTACGCTTGAACCTATGCAGATTGTAATGGTTGCAGTTTTTGCAATTGTAGCATCAAGCACCTCGGCAGGTATCCCCGGAGCAGGTTTGATTACTTTGGCAATCATTCTTAATGCTTTAGGTTTGACTTCGCAGCAATTGTGGGAAGGTTTAGCATTCCTTTTTGCAATCGACAGAATTATAGATATGTTCCGTTCAATGCTTAACGTTACAAGTGATGCGGTTGTCGCAGCCGTAATTGCAGATAACGAAGGCGAATTGAACTATGACATGTTAAATAATACCGATGCAGACAGAGATATTTTAGATTAATTATCTGTCATAACTTAATTACAAAAACCGCGAGAGAACTTGCGGTTTTTGTATGTTTAAAAATATATCGTAAGTACTAATTGCTGGATTGCACCCAACCTACGCACTATTCTTAATAACTTAACTCTAACAGAATAGCATTACATAGTTGACTATGACGACTATAGAACTTTATAATTTCTTTTATGAAGATAAATAGGATGAAAAATGACGGTATATAAAAAAGTTGTAATAATTTTCTTATTTTTATTAGGTATAAATATTCCTGTATTTGCGTTTGATATTAATTTGTTTAACAAAGATAAAAATAAAGAAGGCTTTTATTATGTTGGCGATATGATAGAGTCAAGATACGATCATTCTGCCATAAAGTTAAAAGATGGTCGTGTTTTTATTGCGGGTGGTATTAAAGAAAATATCTTTACAAAAGAATCTAAAGATCTGAATACTACAGAAATTTTTGATATTAATACCGGAAAATCCATAAAAGGACCAAATATGGCACATGACAGACAAAATCCTCTTTTGTTTTTGCTTTCTAATGGTAATGTGCTAATTTCCGGTAAAGATTCTAAATACAGTAAGAACATTATTGAAATATATAATCCTGAAACAAATACTATTTCTACAGTTGGAAAAATTGATGATAGTCTTAATTTAAATAAAAAAGATACATTTGCCTTTGAATATAAGGGAAATGTATATATTACATTTTATAGTACTGTATTTAATTATTTTTACAAATACAATATTCAAAATAAAACAATAGATGTTATACATAATAAGAAATTTAGTT
>JAILHI010000050.1 GCA_024695865.1 Candidatus Gastranaerophilales bacterium | reverse complement strand
CTTGATTTGTAGTTTTTTTGTTTATTAAAACATTTCAACGGTAAAATTAGTCCCATTCGTACGAAAGGGATTATTACAGATACATACAAAAAAGGGAAAAAATATGAATTTAAAGGGCAGAGATTTTATAAATCTTGAAGATTTTACAAAAGAGGAATTACATGAGTTAATTGACCTCGCCGCTGAATTAAAGGCAAAAATCAAAAACGGCGAACAGATTGATATCTGCAAAAACAAAACTCTGCTTATGTATTTTGAAAAACCGTCATTAAGAACAAGATTAAGTTTTGAAACGGGTATTAACAAACTCGGCGGCAGCGCATTATTTATAACAAAAGCGGAAATCGACCCAGGAAAAAGAGAAAGTATAGAAGATACTGCAAGAGTTATGTCAAAATTTGTTGATGCTCTTACAATAAGAACATTTGCACATTCTGATGTTGAAAAATTTGCAAAATGGTCGTCAGTTCCCGTTATAAATGCTTTAACCGACAAATCTCACCCCTGTCAGATTATGGCGGATATATTGACGATAAAAGAATATTTCAACGATGTAAAAGGCAAAAAACTCGCTTATGTGGGTGATGGAAACAACGTCTTACACAGTTTGCTCATCGGCTGCTCAATGTTTGGAATTAATATTGCCGTTGCAACCCCCGAAGGCTATGAAGCGCCCGAAGATGCGGTTGCTCTTGCCAAAAAATTTGCAGGAGAAACAGGCTCAAAAGTGGAAATCTTCAGAGATGCAAAAGATGCCGTCAAAGGTGCAAACGTAATCTATACAGACACATGGACAAGTATGGGACAGGAAGATGAAGCAAACATAAGAAGAATTGTTTTCAGAAACTATCAGGTGAACGATGATTTGGTTGCACTTGCTGATAAAAACCACATAGTAATGCACTGTCTGCCCGCTCATAAAGGCGAAGAAATCGATGCGGATACTTTTGAAAAATACGCAGAACCGCTTTTCAATCAGGCGGAAAACCGACGATATGCACAAATGGCCGTAATGGCAGCAATTATGTAAATTCGTTGATAAAAGTAATTAATATAATAAGGAGAAAAATTATGAAAGAAAAAGTTGTTTTGGCATATTCGGGCGGTTTGGACACAACGGTTATCATTCCGTGGCTCAAGGAAAACTACGATTACGATGTAATAGCAGTATGTGTAGATGTCGGACAGGGCAAAGAAACTGACGGACTTGAACAAAAAGCACTCAAAACGGGCGCCTGCAAATACTACCTCGTTGACTGCAAAGAAGAATTTGTAAAAGACTGCGTATTTCCTATGATAAAAGCGGGTGCGGTCTATGAGGGCAAATATCTGCTCGGAACCTCTATCGCAAGACCGATTATCACACAGAAACTCGTTGAAATAGCGTTAAAAGAGGGCGCAACGGCAATTTGCCACGGCGCAACGGGAAAAGGCAATGATCAGGTAAGATTTGAATTAACGGTTAAGGCTCTCGCTCCCGAACTCAAAATCATTGCACCATGGAGAATCTGGGATATCAAATCAAGAGAAGACGAAGTCGCTTACCTTGAAGCAAGAGGAATTGAAGTCCCGATGAAAAAAGGTGATACATATTCAAGAGACAGAAACCTATGGCACATAAGCCATGAGGGGCTTGAACTTGAAAATCCCGCAGAGGAGCCTCATTACGACACGCTTTTGCACATGTCCGTAATGCCCGAAAAAGCACCCGATAAAGCAGAATATGTTGAAATAGAATTTGAAAAAGGCGAACCTGTAAAACTTAACGGTGAAGCAGTTTCCCCCGCAAAAATGGTTGAGAAACTCAACGAAATTGGCGGCAGAAACGCAATCGGCACGATTGATATGGTTGAAAACAGAGTTGTCGGTATGAAATCAAGAGGTGTTTACGAAACCCCGGGCGGCACAATTCTTTATGCCGCACACAAAGAACTTGAATACCTTTGTCTCGATAAAGAAACACAATCCTTTAAATCAATCGTTGCAAACAAATTTGCGGAAGCGGTTTATGCGGGCCAATGGTTTACGCCGTTAAGAGAGGCTCTTTCGGCGTTTGTCGATTCAACCCAAAAAACAGTTACAGGAACGGTAAAACTCAAACTTTATAAGGGCAATGTAATTCCTGCGGGAGCAAAATCAAAATATTCGTTATACAACGAAAGTCTTGCAAGTTTCACAACGGGCGAATTATACAACCATAAAGATGCCGAGGGCTTTATAAATCTCTTTGGCTTACCTTTAAAGGTCAACGCACTTGTTAAAAAGTTAAACAACGAACAGTAACGGGGAAATAACAAATGAAACAACTCTGGGGTTCAGGTTTTTCAAAGGCTTTAAACAAATCAACAAACGATTTTAATTCATCGCTGAGATTTGATAAAAGGCTTTACAAATACGACATTACAGGAAGTATTGCACATGCGGCAATGCTTTCCGCACAGGGCATTTTGACAAAAGAAGAAAATGAACTTATCGCAAACGCTCTGAAACAGATTTTGTCGGATATTGAGGACGGCAATGTGAATTTTGATTTTGATTTAGAGGACATTCACACGTTTGTCGAAAAACTTCTTACGGAGAGAATCGGCGATACGGGCAAAAAACTTCACACCGCAAGAAGCAGAAATGACCAGGTTGCACTTGATGTCAGAATGTACGTAAAAGACGAACTTGAAAACCTTTTAAAACAACTTGTTTCGCTCATAAAAGTTCTGCTTTCTCTTGCAAAAGAACATACAACAACGATTATGCCGGGATATACGCATCTGCAAAGGGCGCAGCCCATAACATTTGCGCATCATCTCGGCGCTTACATCGAAATGTTCAAAAGGGATTACGAAAGAATAACGGACACCTTTAAAAGAGTAAACATACTTCCTTTGGGCGCAGGCGCTCTTGCAACGGGCCCCCACAACATAAACAGATACAAAACCGCTGAACTTCTTGGTTTTGACGATATTTGCCTAAACAGTCTTGATGCGGTATCGGACAGAGATTTTGTGATAGAAACTCTATCCGATTTATCAATGATTATGATGCACACAAGCAGATTTTGCGAAGAAATTATTCTCTGGGCGAGCAAAGAATTTCAGTTTGTGAAAATCGATGACGGTTATGCCACGGGCAGCAGCCTTATGCCGCAAAAGAAAAACCCCGATATTGCAGAATTGATAAGGGGAAAAACGGGCAGAGTTTATGGCTCGCTTGTTTCACTTTTAACAACAATGAAATCGCTTCCTCTTGCCTACAATAAAGATATGCAGGAGGATAAAGAGCCGCTTTTTGATGCTTTTGATACCGTCAAAATGTGTCTTTCCATTCTGCCCGAAATGCTCGAAACAATAACCGTCAACAAGGACAAAATGTTAAAAGCGTGCAGTGAAGGCTTTTTAAATGCGACAGACCTTGCTGATTATCTTGTTAAAAAAGGGCTTCCGTTCCGTGATGCGCACGAAGCCTCGGGAAAGGCCGTAAGGTATTGCATAGAAAACGACAAAACACTTGATACAATGAATTTATCGGAATATAAAAAAATCAACGGACTTTTTGAGGACGATTTGTATGCGGCAATAGATATAAAAAATTCCGTAAAATCAAGAAAAGTAATCGGCGGCCCCGCAAAAGAAGCGGTCGAAAAAGTTATTTTAATAAACGAAGAATGGATAAAACAGCATGGGTAAAATAAAAGCCGCAATAGTCGGCGCAACAGGATATGTCGGACAGGAACTTTTCAGAATACTCTATTCGCACCCCGAAGTCGAGGTTACTGCGGTAACTTCTGTGAGTTATACGGGCAAAAAGTATAGCGATGTATATAAGAATTTTAACGGCATTACCGATTTAAACTGCACGGAGGGCGATGTTGAAAAATTGTCGGAAACAAACGATGTGATTTTTATTGCCCTGCCGCATGGCATTGCTTCAAAATCGGTTACAACATCTGTTCTTGAAAAGTGTAAAGTTATAGATATCGGCGCCGATTTCAGAATAAAAGACAAAAAGGTCTATGAAAAATGGTACGGCGTAGAACATTTTGGCGAAGAAGTCTTAAAAGAAGCCGTTTACGGACTTTGCGAAATTCATGGCGAAGAAGTCAAAAACGCACGGCTTGTTGCTAACCCCGGCTGTTATACGACCTGCAGTATTTTAACGCTTTACCCGCTTGTTAAAGAGGGATTAATTGACACAAACTCAATAATCATCGATGCAAAATCGGGTGTTACGGGCGCAGGCAGAAAACTTGATATAGGCACATCTTTTTGTGAATGCAACGAATCAATCAAAGCCTACAAGGTGGCATCTCACAGACACACTCCCGAAATCGAACAGGAATTGTCACTTGCTGCGGGAAAAGATATAAAACTGATTTTCACCCCGCATTTAACACCGATGAACAGAGGTATTCTCGCAACCTGTTATGCCAAGTTAAAAACAGAAACAGATTATAAAACTCTTGAAAAAGTTTATGAAAAATACTATGCAGATAAAAAATTTATAAGATTATTAAAAGAGGGAATTTTCCCCGAAACCAATCATGTCAAAGGCTCCGAGTATGTTGACATAGGTTTTGCAATAGATGAAAGAACAAACAGTGTTATTGCAATCGGAGCAATAGACAATCTCGTAAAAGGTGCGGCGGGACAGGCGGTTCAGAATATGAATCTGATGTTCGGCTTGGACGAAAGCACGGGCTTGGACACGGCGGCAATTTTCCCGATATAAAGGACAAAACAATGAAAATAACAAATAACGGAATAACATCACCGAAAGGCTTTAAGGCGGCAGGTGAACATGCAGGAATAAAAAAGGCTAAAAAGGATTTGGGCATAATCTACAGCGAAAAGCCCGCACTCTGTTCTGCCGTATTTACAAAAAATGTTGTAAAAGCGGCACCCTTACAACTTGCCTTAAAAGTTTTGAGCGAAAACTCATATATCAGCGCAATAGCAATAAACAGCGGAAATGCAAATGCCTGCACGGGCGAACAGGGCTACAAAGATGCCGTTGATACAAGCAAAACTCTTGCAGATTGTCTGGGGTTAAAGGAAAACGAAGTTCTTGTTTCATCAACGGGGGTAATCGGTCAACTTTTAGACAGAGATAAAATTATTAACGGCGTTAAAAACACCTGCAAAAAACTTTCATCATCACAGGAAGCAGCAAATGATTGTGCAAACGCAATAATGACAACAGATACAATCCCCAAACAAATCACGGTTGAAACGGAAATAGGCGGAAAAACAGTAATAGTTTCGGGCATTGCAAAAGGTTCGGGCATGATTCATCCGAATATGGCGACAATGCTCGGCTTTTTGACAACTGATGCGGCAATCACAAAGGATATGCTTGATAAGGCTTTCAAAAGCAGAATTGACGATTCCTTTAATATGATTACCGTTGACGGCGAAACCAGCACAAACGATACCTGCCTTATTCTTGCAAACGGTATGGCGGAAAATCCCCTCATAGACAAAGAAAACGACGATTTTAAATTGTTTGAACAGGCTGTCGATACGGTTGTAAAATATCTTGCAAAACAAATAGTTATGGACGGCGAAGGTGCAACAAAATTTCTTGAAGTAAATATCAAAGGTACGGCAACTACCGATGATGCAAGAGTTTTATGCAAGTCCATTCTCAATTCGCAACTAGTTAAAACGGCTTTCTTCGGTAAAGATGCAAACTGGGGCAGAATTTTATCGGCAATGGGAGCATCAGGCGTGAATTTCAATCCCGAAAAGGTAAAAATTACTTTTAAAAACAAAATCGGAAGTATCGACCTTTTTGAAAACGGCACTCCCTATAACTTTGACGAGGATTTTGCACTGAAAATTCTCGATGAAAGAGAAATTCAAATTGATGTAAAACTTAATGAAGGCGGCAAAGAAATTACGGGCTGGGGATGCGATTTGAGTTATGATTATGTTAAAATCAATGCGGAGTACAGAACATAATGGATTTTGAAAAATATATTAAAAAAGCCGAAACGTTAGTTGAGGCAATGCCATATATCAACAAATTTAACGGAAAAACCGTCGTTATAAAATACGGCGGAAGTGCAATGACCGATGAAAATATAAAACATTCCGTAATAGGCGATATTGCATATTTAAAAGCCGTCGGCATCAACCCCGTTGTTGTTCACGGCGGCGGCCCCGCTATTAATGCCACCTTAAAAACGGCAGGAATAGAATCAGAATTTAAAAACGGACTTCGCATTACCGACGAAAAAACCGTAAAAACCGTTGAAGAAGTCCTTTCGGGCATGGTGAATAAGTCGATAGTTTCCGATTTTCAAAAGCACGACACAAGGGCGGTCGGAATATCCGGAAAAGACGGTTTGTTAATCGAAGCGCTTAAAAGCCCCGATGATATCGGTTTTGTAGGTGAAATCTTCAGAGTAAATCCCCAAATTATACAAACTCTGCTTGATGCCTCGTTTATCCCCGTAATTTCACCCATCGGAACGGATAAAAACGGCGAAACGTACAACATTAACGCAGACCATGCGGCAGTGGAAATTGCAATTGCACTAAAAGCAAACAAACTTGTATTTATGACGGATACAGACGGCGTCCGCAAAGACGAAAACGACCCTGACAGCCTGCTTTCAAAAATCACACCCGCCGAAATTGATGCCATGATTAAAGACAAAAGCATAAAAGGCGGAATGATTCCAAAGGTTAAATCCTGCGCAAGAGCAATAAAATCGGGTGTTAAAGCAGTTCACATAATAAACGGAAAAATCAAACATTCACTGCTTTTGGAAATATACACAAAAGACGGTGTCGGCACGGTAATTGAGGAAAAATAATGACAGACACAAAAGATTTGACAAATAAATACATAATGGGAACCTACAACCGCTTTGATACGGAAATCGAAAACGGAAACGGAGTCTATATCATCGACGGAAAAGGCAAAAAATATCTTGATTTTACTGCGGGAATTGCCGTAAACACACTCGGCTACATTGACAGGGACTGTATTAAAGCCATAACCGAACAAATTGAAAAATACAATCACTGTTCAAATTTATATTACAGCAGACCGCAGGCGGAAGTTGCGGAAATTTTGGTGGAAAATTCCTGTTTTGAGAAAGTTTTCTTTTGCAACAGCGGAGCAGAAGCCAACGAAACAATGATTAAAATTGCAAGAAAATTCGGCAAAACAAAAGGGGAAAACTGTTCTAAAATTATCACGATGAAGAACTCTTTTCACGGCAGAACAACAGGCGCTATAACGGCAACAGGGCAGGAAAAATACCAAAAATCTTTCACGCCATTGCTTCCCGATTTTGCGTATGCGGAATTTAACAATCTGCAAAGTGTTGAAGCACTTGCTGACGAACATACCTGTGCAATTATAGTCGAACCCGTTCAGGGCGAGGGCGGATTACACGTTGCCAAAAAAGAATTTTTACAAGGGCTCCGAAAACTCTGTGACGAAAAAAATATACTTCTCGGCTTTGACGAAGTGCAATGCGGAATAGGCAGAACAGGCACGTTGTTTGCCTACCAGTCCTACGGGGTTGAACCCGATATGGCGGCAATGGCAAAAGGTCTTGCAAACGGCTTGCCAATCGGTGCCTGTGCGGCAAAAGGAATCGCATCAACAATCCTCGTTGCTGGCGACCACGCTTCCACTTTCGGCGGAAACCCCGTTTCCTGCGCATCTGCAAAAGTGGTTTTAAACAAATTAATCAAAGGCAATCTGCTTGAAAACGTCAAAACAACAGGTGAATATTTGATATCAGAGTTAAAAAAACTTGCTCAAAAATATCCCGTAATCAAAGATGTAAGAGGTCTCGGGCTTATGGTGGGGGCGGAACTTTCCGTACCTGCAAAAGATATTATAAAAAAATGTATGGATAAAGGGCTTATGATTATAGGTGCGGGAACACACGTTATGCGCTTTGTTCCGCCTATGATAATAACCAAAGACCATGTTGATGAAGCAATTAAAATAATTGACGAGGTTTTGGGAGAAACAAATGAGTAAAGCCCGTATATTATTTCAGGACGGAAAAATTTTCGAGGCGGAAGCGAACCTTAACGACAAAACAGTTATGGGCGAACTCGTCTTTAACACTGCAATGACAGGCTATCAGGAAATTCTCACAGACCCGTCTTATGCCTCACAGATTGTCATTATGACATATCCTTTAATCGGCAACTACGGCATAGACAGGGATTTTGCAGAGTCTGCCAAAATTCAGGCGCAGGGCTTTATCATAAAAGAAAATGCCGAAACGGCGCTTGACGGTAAACAATGTCTTTCTGACTATCTTGCAGAAAACGAAATTCTCTGTTTAAGCAATATTGACACCAGAAAACTCACAAAAATCATTCGTTCGACGGGAAGTAAAAACTGTCTTATAACAACGGAACAGATAACCGAAAAACACAGAAAAATGCTTGCCGATTACGTTTTTCCAAAAAATATCGTCGAAACCGTTTCCGAAAAGAAAACAGAAAAGTTTGAAGCAATCGGAAAACAGATTGCAAATTTTGCACTTATTGATTACGGCGTTAAAAACAGCATTGTAAAATCGTTAAGAGAGGCGGGAGCGGCAGTAACCGTTTATCCTTACAACGTTTCATCAAAAACAATTTTAGGGGGGAATTTTGATGCGGTAATGCTTTCAAACGGCCCCGGCGACCCGAAAGATGTTGATATAACGAAGGTAAAAGAACTTCTCGGAAAAATTGCAATCTTCGGCATTTGCCTTGGAAATCAAATCGCCGCACTTGCTGTCGGAGCAGATACATTTAAGATGAAATTCGGACACAGAGGAGCAAATCACCCCGTTATCAACACCAAAAGCGGAAAGGTTTTAATAACCTCGCAAAATCACGGTTATGCGGTAAATGCGGAAACACTTCCCGCAGATACGGAAATAACTTATCTGAATATTAACGATAACACGGTAGAGGGTTTTGAGCACAAAAATATCCCGTTAAAATGTGTTCAGTTTCACCCCGAAGCAGCCCCGGGGCCCGAAGATGCGAAGATTATCTTTAAAGAATGGATAAATTTTGCTTGCAGGGAGGGTAAAAATGCCTAAAGACCCAACCATTAAAAAAGTTATTGTTATCGGCTCGGGGCCTATCATAATCGGTCAGGCGGCTGAATTTGACTATGCGGGAACGCAGGCGTGCAAATCACTTCGGGAAGAAGGAATTGAAGTTGTTCTTTTAAACAGTAACCCTGCGACAATCATGACAGACGATAATGTTGCAGACAGAGTTTATCTGCAACCGTTAAATATAGAAGCACTTGAATACATCATCGAAAGAGAGCGTCCCGACGGAATTTTAGCCGCAATAGGCGGGCAGACGGGCTTAAATCTCGTAACGCAGGCGTACAAAAAAGGGATTTTAGAAAAATCTAAGGTAAGAATTTTAGGCACATCAATCGATGCAATACAAAAAGCCGAGGACAGAGAAAGTTTTAAAAACCTTATGCTTGAAATCGGCGAACCCGTTGCAAAGAGTGAAATTCTTGAGGACATCGAAAGCGCCGTTGTTTTTGCTCAAAAAATCGGTTATCCGATTGTCATAAGACCCGCCTTTACGCTTGCGGGAACGGGCGGCGGAATAGCGTATAACGAAGAAGAATTAAGACAAATTATGTATAACGGACTTGCCGCAAGTCCTATCGGACAGGTGCTTGCAGAAGAATCCGTTGCGGGCTGGAAAGAAATCGAATACGAAGTTATGCGTGATGCAAACGACACCGCAATCACCGTTTGTAACATGGAAAACATTGACCCTGTCGGTATTCACACGGGAGACAGTATTGTCGTTGCACCGTCACAAACCTTATCAGACAAAGATTATCAAAAATTAAGAGCCGCTTCGCTTAAAATCATAAGAGCCCTTAAAATCGAGGGCGGCTGCAATGTTCAGTTTGCCTTTAATCCGAAAAACAGTGAATATGTCGTAATTGAAGTCAATCCGAGAGTAAGCCGTTCATCAGCGCTTGCATCAAAAGCCGCAGGCTATCCGATTGCAAAAGTAACTGCAAAAATAGCAATAGGAATGAATTTGCACGAAATTCCAAACTATGTTACGGGAAAAACAAAGGCATCTTTTGAACCTGCGCTTGACTATGTTGTTGTCAAAATTCCCAAATGGCCTTTTGACAAATTCGGCTATGCAGACAGAAGATTAGGCACCCAGATGAAAGCAACGGGCGAAGTTATGGCTATCGACCGCACGTTTGAAAGCGCCTTTTTAAAAGCGCTCATTTGTCTTGAAGGCACCGTAATCGGCTTCAGAAGCAAAAAACACGAACAATTAACACAGCAGGAACTCATTAACAAACTTAAAATCGCAGATGATGAAAGAATTTACGCCATATCATCGGCATTAAGAAGAAATATGTCCGTTGAAGAACTTCACAAAATTACCCAAATCGACAAATGGTTTTTATATAAATTTGAAAACATTATCAATACCGAAAGACAGTTGAAAACAGAAGAATTTTCGATAGAACTTTTGAAAAAAGTCGAGGGTATGGGCTTTACCGATGATGAAATATGCTCGCTTTCGGGTAAACCAAAATTTTACATAGACACGTTAAGACGAGCGCACGGAATTTATCCCGTTCACAAAATGGTTGATACCTGTGCGGCGGAATTTGAGGCGCAAACACCGTACTATTACTCAACTTATGAAGATGATGATGAAAACATATATTCAGACAAAGAAAAAGTTATTGTAATCGGCTCTGGGCCTATCAGAATAGGACAGGGAATAGAGTTTGACTATTGCTCCGTCCACGCAATTCAGGGCATAAAGGACAACGGCTACGAATCAATCATCATCAACAACAACCCCGAAACAGTAAGTACCGACTTTGATATTGCGGATAAACTCTACTTTGAGCCGTTATTCATAGAAGATGTCAGCAACGTTATCAGACAGGAACTGCCAAAAGGTGTTATACTTCAGTTTGGCGGACAAACTGCGCTCAATCTTGCGCCGAAACTCTTAAAACGAGGTGTTCAGATTCTGGGAACGTCTGTTGAATCGATAAACGTTGCTGAGGACAGAAAACGTTTTGAGATGCTGTTAAAAGAGTTAAAAATCAAGCAGCCTAAAAGTACAGCCGTTACAAAAACAGAGGAAGCCTTAAAGGCGGCTTCAAAAATCGGTTATCCCATCTTATTAAGACCGTCTTACGTTACGGGCGGCAGGGCAATGAAGGTTGTCTATAACGACAAAGAACTCATTTCTTATATGCGTGAAGCGGTTCAGATTTCGCCCGAATACCCCGTTGCCGTTGACCAATACATTGAGGGCAAAGAATTTGAAGTCGATATGGTTTGCGACAAGTCAGACATTTTAATTCCGGGGATTACCGAACACATAGAAAGGGCGGGCGTTCACTCGGGTGACAGTTTCTGCGTATATCCGCCGAGAACTCTTTCCGAAACGGTAATTAAAAAGGCGCTTGACTTTTCAAAGAAAATTGCAAAGGCCTTACAGGTAATCGGCTTGATGAATATTCAGTTTATCGCCAAAGACGATGATGTTTATGTAATAGAAGTCAACCCGAGAGCATCGAGAACAGTGCCGATTATGAGCAAGGTTACAAAAGTACCTATGGTAAAACTCGCCGTAAACATTATGTTTTCAAAGAGTTTGAAATCTCACGGTTTCGGTGTCGGACTATTACCCGAAACAAAACTTGTCGCAGTCAAAGCCCCCGTTTTTTCTTTCCAGAAACTGCCCGAAGTCGACGTTGCTCTTAATGCGGAAATGAAATCGACAGGCGAAGTTTTGGGTATCGACAGCAGTTACGAAAAAGCGCTTATAAAAGCCTTTATGGCTGCAGGCACTACCTTTGCCGAAAACGGTATCGTTATTGTTTCCGTAAGAGAAAAAGACATGGCAGAAAGCCTGCCTGTTGTAAAAAAACTGCAGGAACTCGGGTTTACAATTGCGGCCTCTGACGAAAATGAAAAATATTATTCCCAAAATGCTATATCCGTTAAAAAAATTGATAAAAACGATTTAAAATCCATCGCCGAAAAAATCAAATCGGGCGAAATCAAAATGATATACAATCTGCCCGAAAAGGACGGAAATCCGAAGGCACCCGATTTTAAACTCAGGGAATTGAGCGCAATCTATAAACTGCCGTGCTTCACCTGTACGGACACAATAAAAGAATATTTAAAGGCACTGGAATACAAACGCCAGAACCCTGTTCTTGACTACAAAACAATAGAAGAATATATGTAAAGGAGTAATTGTGATTAGAAAAACATTAGCATTAATTTGTATTTTGAGTCTGCAATGTTTATCCGCTTTTGCAGATACGGGCAAAGAAAAATACCAATTTGAAGTATTATCGACAACCGATATGCACGGAAGATGCACCGTCAAAAACGTTTCCTCGGGCAAAAAAGAAGTAAACTCAATGGAAAGAGTTGCAACCGTTGTTAAACAGGAGCGTAAAATCTTCGGTGATAAAGTGCTTCTGATTGATAACGGCGACTTGCTGCAGGGCACAATGATAACCCAATATGCAATAAATATTGCAAAGTATGAAACACACCCCATGGTTACGGCTCTTGAAAGAATCGGTTATGACGTCTGGGTTATGGGCAATCACGAATTTAACTACAAACCCATGATAAGAGATTTGCAGGCGGAATTTGCGGACGGCTCCGATATTGAAATTCTCGGCGGTAATATTGTATTAAAATCTGACGGCAAGAATTTTTACAAACAAAATGCAAAAAAAGGCGACCCTTTTTACAAGCCGTATATGATAAAAACCTTTGATTTCGGTGACGGAAAAATCGTAAAGGTTGCCGTCATCGGTCTTGGAAACGCAAACTGCGCAAACTGGGACAGCAAAGACAATTTTCCGAATTTACAGTTTATGAGTCTTGATAATCCGAACGGACTTCTCGAAGTTGAAATAAACAAATACGCAAAGAAAATCAAAGACAATCACGAAGCAGACATTATTGTTGTATCTGCCCACAGCGGAAAGAGCACCGATACGGGTTTAAAAACCGACAAATTTCTGCTTGAATCACAGGTTATCGGGGCGGCAAAAAAATCACACAATATAGATTTGCTAATCTACGGACACGACCATCAGCAAAATATCGAAAAACTTAAAAATGCCGACGGTAAAGAGATTTATCTTGTCAACGGCGGCGGAACGGCTGTTACCAAAAACGTTTTCACGGTGGATTTTGACAATAATAATAAGGTCAAAGGTTATACGGTTACCGCAGAGGCACTGGAACTTCAAAATTATAAAGATGATAAAGAACTTGCAAAAGAACTTCAGCACTGGTACGACAATACTTATGACTGGGCATCGGAAACCATCGGCACCTTTGGCAAAGGCTGGAACAAATACGCTTATCAGACTAAAAACAAAACAAACAGTGATTTGGTTTTGGAACAAACCGAAATAATTGATTTAATTCACAAGGCTCAAATCTGGGGTTCATGGCAGTTATACGATACAAAGAAAATCAAAGGTGCAACGGTTTCTGTTACAAGTTCCTCAATGGCTGACGACAAAAACAGAAAAGTTGTTTATACGCCGAAAGACAACGACAAAATTTCAATACTTACGGTTTCGCTTTTATATAAGTTCGGCAACAATTCTCTTTGTGTAGTCGATATGCACCCGCATCAACTTTATAACTGGATGAACAGGGTTGCAAACAAACTCGAAATCGACAAAAACGGAAAGGCAAGAATTAAAGAATCCGAATCCGTACACGGAACGGACACCTTTTACGGCATAGATTATGCCTTTGACCTTACAAAACCCGAAGGGAAAAGGGTTGTTTACGCAAAAATTAACGGTCAGAATTTAACGGAAATGAAAAAACCCGTTCGAGTCGTTATGAATAATTTCAGACTTGCAGGGGCGCACAGTTTCTTTGAAACAACGGGGCTTACCGAAAATGACTGCGTGTTTACAAGCGTAAAAGACCTGCCGCAGAATTTGAGTTCACTTCAGGATATTATCGCTAAATACATATGGCAAAAAGGCAAAAAAGTTGATAAACCCGAGAAAAATAACAAATACAACTGGTATTGGGAAAAGGGTAAAATTTTGCCCGACGATACCGTAACACACAGTTATAACTCAAAATGGTGTATTTATACCAAAGAAAATCAAAAATAAGCCGCAATTGGCAGAATTATAAAGGTTATTAAGGGAAATGCAAAGCATTTCCCTTTTTGTTTGAAATAATTTCACGAAAATCACGTCTTTGCGAGGAGGGCAAATTTTGCCCGACGTGGCAATCCCTTTCGGTGCAAACGTTCCTTTTTGCACCCTACATACTTTGCGAGGAACGAAATGACGTAAAAGTTTGTCATTCTGAGGGCAGATAGCAGGGTAAACTTTAGTCTACCTGCGAAGTGCCTTAAATTTTCGTTTATACAAAATACCCTTTTACCAAAGGAAGAATTTTATTCAAAAACAACAACGAGCCGATTATAACCGCCGTAAAAGATGTTATACAAACCGCACCCGCCGCTACATCTTTTGCCATTCCCGCAAGTTTTGAATACTTGTTTTTCAGCACCGCATCAATCGAAAACTCAATCGCCGAATTAAACATCTCCGCCGTTAAAACCATAGCAACGGCAATCACAAGAAAAAGATATTCATACAAACTAAAATGCAAAAAATATGCACAAACAAACACCAAAACCGCAACACAACACTGCCGCCTTATGTTCTTCTGTGATTTAAAACCAATCCTCAATCCCCTTAAAGCAAACGAAAAACTTTTTAAAAACTGCTTTTCGGAATATTTAGACATTCAAAATACCCTTAATTTTATTTTGTTCCGTAACAACAAAATTATAGTCATCGTCACTCTGATGGTCAAATCCGAGAAAATGAAGTATTCCGTGTGCCGCAATTAAACGCATTTCATCATCAAAAGAAACCTTATTCTGTTCTGCCTGAATTTTAATTGTATCAAGAGAAATGAGAATTTCTCCGAGATTAATCTCATCATCAAGAATAAAAACCTCATCAGGCGCAGAATCGGCAAAAATAGCAAATGTTATAACGTCCGTAGGTCTGTCAATATGACGGTATTCCTTATTAATACGCTGAATTTCCTCATCATTGCACAATACAATATCAAAAACCAAAGTCTTAAAGGAATAATCTTTAAGGCAGTATTTATCGGTAATTTCGGGCAAAGTCAAAGCAAAAGAAAACATTTTTTTGACATCTTCATGAAAAGCAACTTCGTCAAAAGTAAAATTTTCATAAATATTTTCAATAAAAATATTAATTTTCGTCTTTTTTGTCATCTTTTTTCAAATTTTCCGGTAAAACTTTATCATCGGGGATAACCTTTTGTTTTGAACGGTTTTCCAATTCCTCGATAATATTATCGTGATATTTAATTCTCTGGTGATGAGCCGCTCTGAGAGATTTTCCGAGTGCTTCCGCAATCGCCTTTAAATCCTTCATAGAAAGAGGACATTCCGACAACTGACCGTCATTAAGTTTTTCAACAATCAGTTTATTAATCATTCTTTCAAGTTCTTCCTGCGAATACTCTTTCAAAGTTCTTGAAGCGGATTCCACAGTATCTGCAATCATCAAGATAGCCGTTTCTTTGGTTTTTGGTCTTGGCCCGGGGTATCTGAACTGTTCCTGAACAACATTTTCCGTACCCTCCTGTTTGAGAGCCTGAGTGTAAAAATAAGATGCCAGAGTCGTGCCATGATGCTGTGCAATAAAGTCTTTGATAACATCAGGTATATTGTACTCATTCGCAATGTCAAGACCGTCCTTAACGTGCGATATAATAACCATTTTGCTTAATCTGGGATTAAGTTTGCAATGAGGGTTTTCAATACCGAAATAGTTTTGGTTTTCGATAAAGAAAAGCGGACGTTTGAGTTTTCCGATATCGTGATACAAAGCACCGACTCTCGCAAGTACGGCGTTTGCACCTATTGCCTCTGCGGCGGTTTCAGCAAGCGTGGATAACATAGTAGAATGTGAAAACGTTCCGGGGGCCTCAAACTGCAAACGTTTAAGCAGCGGCTGATTTGCATCGCACAATTCCGACAAGCCATAAGGGGTAATAATTCCCGTCATATTTTCCAAAACGGGCATCATACCGAGAGCAATAATACCGCTGAAAACGCAGTTTACAAAACCGAAAACAATATCGGGCAAAAACCACTTTGTCGCCATATCCGTCAGACATAACTGCAACAGATACATAGACAAGATACACAAAATCATTACAATAGAAATTTCAAAGCCGATTTTGATAAGTTGAAATCTCTTTGTGAAATTAATTTTTGAAGTATAAATTGAAGTAAATAAAGCAACGATGATAAAGACCGATAATCTTGCCGCCGAAAGCCAGAGGGCAGACGATATCAAAACCGTCAGTATAACCGTTATGAAAAACGATGTCCTCGGATTAGTAAATACCGACAACAGTATTACAAAGGCAGGAATAGGCAGTATAAAGACAGACCAGTCGGGCGGAAGAATTACCGCAACAAAAATCAATATCAATGACAAAATGGTTATCAGAGATATATGCTTTTTATTCAGATATTGCAGTTCAAAGAGTTTAAGATAGTTATAAATTGCAAAAATACCGATTAAAAAGATTGCAAAAATACCCGTAACACCCTTTGCATTAATCTGAATAATGCTGTAGCCCGCCTTTAAAAGCGCATCTTTTTTAACCTTGTTAACCCTTTCACCCTGAGCAATGATTTTATCGCCCTTTTCAAAAACGACTTTTATCGGAACAACTGAATCCGCAACGCTTTTTCTAGCCTTATCGGTTGCTTCCTCATCAAGTAACATATTCGGCAGAATAACCTGTTCAATCAGCGTGCTTATAATTCTGAACTGGTTTCTTGTGATGTCTTTGTCAATATTTCGGGAAATAAGTACATTAAGATTACTTTCATTTACATCTTTATCCGAAATACCCGTCGCCAAAATCTTTTTCAGAACATGTTTAGCCTTGTTGACAATAGGGTTAATTGTATCATCATTTGCATTTAAGAAAAATGTGGCAAGAAATTCTTCACGTGATGAATCAGCCAAATCAATCGTGCTTACAATCTTGGCAAACTTATCGTTATAAGGTAAATCAGAGGATTTAATCTGATAAAGATAAGAAATTGTATTATCAAAATCATTGATAATAAACATATCTTCGGCGGGACGCATAATAGGGTCAAGTTTCTGAACAAGTTCTTTCTTTCTCTGTTCGGTCTTGAAAGTATCCGTAACCTCAATAGTCTTTTCGGCAATAATATCACGTCTTGCTACATTGTTTTCGTCAATAATACTGCGGAAGAAAAAATGCTTTGAGGACAAAAGCAGTGTAAATATAAAAGCATAAACTATAAATATTATGCAGTTACGAAAAGAATCTTTCTGCCAGAATTTAACTTCGGGGTTTTTCTTTACATCTAATTTACTGCTAACCATATCCGCCTGAATTGAATAATATTTAATCGTATTTTGACACATAAAAACACAAATTGCAACTTTTTACATATTTGATATTTTACAAAAAAAAGTTTATACTGATTTTTTAGGCTGTACAAGAGGGATATGACATTTAACGGCAGATTAATAAAAACAATATTTATAACAATTACAATTCTGTTTGCAATGACAGAAGTCTTTTATATTAAGTTTTTGCCGTCCTTTCTTAACGACAGCGCAAAAATTGAAGAATTTGAAAAACTGCTTGAAAATAAAACAGGCTATAAAATTTTTGCCCAAAATTGCACCATAAAAACATATATGAATTTTGATATTTCCGCAAAAAGCAGCAACGTAGAAGTTTTTGACAAAAATGAAAAACTTATTTTTAACACAAAAGATATTTACATAAGATTAAACCCGCTCCCGATAATTTTTAACAAAATAAAAATCAAAGAATTTACAACATCTTCTGTATTTACAGACCTTTCGACCCTGTATGAAATTTATGCCGCAACCCCGCAGGAAAAAAGACAGCCCGTAAGCATCAAAGCCGATTTAAGAAAATCGGCTGTCCGCATTGACAAATACTCGCTGATTTGCGAGGACAAAAAACTGAAAAAAAAGATAGAACTTGACGGAAGCGCCTTAAACCTTAAGCCCGAAAAAAAGGATAAATCCGTTCTTACAACAAGCGGAAATCTTGTTATTGATAAAGTCATAACGTCATACAACCTGAACGTTGACGGCAAATTCCTGTTATCCGAAAAATCAAAAATCAGTGATTATTTGATTAAGGGATATATTGATAACATTGATTTGCAATCCCTCTCACCCTATCTTGATACATTAACCGAATACAAAAATGCAAAAGGCTTAATTAATATTAAATTTGACACGGAAACCACCGTCAATAAAGAAAAAATCTCAGTGATAGATGCAAACATAAAGGATTTATCAATAAATGAGGGTATTTTGGCAAAACAAATTATCGCCAAAGGTTTATCGGAATTTAAAGTAAAAGCGTTTTTTTCGGAGAAAAAAATTAAAATTCATGAGTTTAACTTTCTCTCTGACGGCATAAAGGTTTTCGGTTACGGCAAAATCAAAAATTACTTATCAAACAACCCTAATATTGATTTGATAGCCAATTTGCAGCCCTCCTCCGTTGAAGAAATCGTAATGCTGTTACCAAGCGGTATTTGTCCCGAAATTGATTTAATAAAGGCAAACGGCTTTTTCGGTACGGCAAAAGGTGTGTTAAAAATCACGGGAAAAGTCCCTGATGTAAAATTCTTCGGCGAATTTGACATCAACGATGTTCACGCCATATACGACATGAAAGATACCCACAGCGGCAACATACATCTTAAATTCAAGGATACAACCGTTTATGTAACGGTAGATGTAAAAACAAACAAAGGCGAAACCTTTAATCTCGACGGCTACGGAAGAATTTATGACGACGACTGGAGCGTTTTCGACATAAAAACATCAGACAATCTTGATTTAAAACTCGTTATCAAAATTTTAAAACCCGTAAGTAAAATTTTTGACTTTGACATAGGCCCCGTTCATTTGTTCGATATCCAAGCGGGAACAGGCGGTTCCAAAATGCACATAAAAGGTACAAAACAAGCCGCCTTCATAGACGGCTATGTCAGAGTAAAAAATGCGGTCGGTGATTTTAGCGGCATAAACGGAAAACTGACAGATGTTGACGTTATTGTGGATTTTAACGGCGAGGACATCTTATTTGAAAACAAAAAAGGGCTTGTTGAAAACAATCCCGTAACAATCTGCGGAAAAGGCTCTACAACAGGCAAAATCGATATGAACGTAATCTCCGATAATTTCAACGGACAGGTGCTTCAACGAATAGCAGAAACAAGCGAATTTCTCGAAGATGCAAAGGCAGTTTTAAAAACAATCGATAAAATTTCGGGCAATGTTAAATTTAACGTCAACCTTAAAGGTCAGTTTGATACAAACATTCCGATAGAAAAACTTGTCGAGGAAAGCAAAAATTTAGACATAAAAGGTAAAGTAACACTTAACAATAATTTTGTTTCAATGGCTGACTTTCCGACACCCGTCGGAGTTTCGGGAAATATTTCTTTTACGGATAAAACTGCCGAAACGGATAATTTGCAGATAAAAATCGGAAAATCATCAACGGCAAATCTGTCCTTCAAAGGAAAACAAAACAAAGACAATTTATCGGCACAGGTTAAAATATCAAGTCCGTCAATGCTTCTTTCAGACAGCCTTGCCTTTATATCAACTTCAAATTTAAACCAAAATAAAAATATAATACCGAATACAAAAGACATCTACGGCATACATTCACTTGATTTGACCGTAAATATTGTCAACGATGATATTGATATCAATTCCGCAAACGGCAAAATATCCTTCCTCAAAAGCAGCGGCAATAACCATAAAATTACCGTCAGCGACGGAACAATAATTTTGCAAAAAGGCAATGCATATCTTGATAATTTTAAAATTCTTTTTGACAAATCAAAACTTAATGCAGCGGGAACAATAAAAGGTCTGACGGCTAAAAAACCCGCCTGCAATCTCAACATAAAAGGCTCTGATATTTCAATCAATTCACTTGTCAGTTTAAAAGACTTTTATCCAAAAAATATTTACGATTTATTATCCGAATTTAAAGATTACGCAGGAACCGTAAATATTAACGTCAATTCCGCAAACAACGGTTTTTCGGGCAATATCGACCTTAAAAACTTTTCTCTGCGGCATATTAAAACAGATATCCCAGTTAAATTCGATAACCTGCCCGTTAAATTAACGCCGAGAAAAATTTCTCTTGAAAAAATCACGGGGGAAGCGGGCAAAACAGGTGCTTTTCCGATATATTCAAATTTTATAGTGGAAAATTATACGAAAATTCCCGTAATAAAAGGCTCTGTTTCATTAAAGCCAAGCCACGTTTTTGTTGAAAGATACATCAACACAAAACTTACACACCCCGTAAAAATGACGGGTGATGTAATTATATCTGCCGATATAAACGGTTCGGTTGACTCGCTCAGAATATCACCGACATTAAAACTCAACAAAGACAGCGACATTTCATATTTAACCGTCAATATCGGAGATACGGATTATCTGAGGGAAATTAAATCAACAGTTCTTGTTCAGCCTAAAAACATAATCGTTAAAAATATGTCTTATTATCTGCATAATGACAAACTTGCCGAAAAATTAATATGGACGGGCGCCGCAAATCTCACAAAGAAAGGCGATGTATATCTTCCGACTTACGCAAACTTTAAAACACTTCAGGACAGACCTGCAAAAATTCTGAATTTCCTTTTTAAAAAATCCATGATTAAAAACGGAACTTTTAACTGCAATATTGAATACAAAGATGATTTTAAAAATCAGGATTTACTCGGCTATATAAATATCAACAACGCAGAAATTCCGAGTTACAATCTCTATCTCAAAAATACAAAATTAGCCGCTGATAAAAGAAAGATTAATCTGTCCTCGTCAGGCACCTTTGTAGGTAACGACTTTTCATTTGTAACCGATGTTAAAAATTCGTTTGCCCGCCCCGTTATTATCGAAAATCTTTCCGTCAAAACAAACAGAATGGATTTGGATAAACTTGTTGAAACCATCAACAAATGGAGCATTGAAGCCTATTCTGATGTTTCGGTTAAAAATTCGTTTGATTTTAACGTGTCGGATATCATAATAAATAACGGTATTATACATGCAAAAAATATAGATTTTAAAGATTGCCCGATACAAGATTTGATTGCAAAATTCCGTCTTGATAAAAACGGGGAACTTAAAATTAACGCAGAAAACTTTAAAATTGCAAACGGCAGTGCGGAAAATCAAATCACCTATAATTTAAAAAACGGCGATACGCAATGTCTGTTTAAAGCAAAAGCAATCGATTCAAATACAGTTGCATCGGCATTTTTGGGATTAAAAAATCAAATAAAGGGTAATGCCGAAGTTAAAGTTTCCTTTAATACAACGGGCTTTGATGCAATAGAAAGACTCAAAAACACAAAAGGTATCATTTATTTTTCGATTAAAGACGGCAATATGCCTAAACTTGGTTCTATGGAATATCTTTTAAGGGCATCAAACCTCATATACAGCGGATTAACAACCTTATCTGTAAACAATCTGATTGAAATATTAAAGCCCTTTAAAAGCGGAGATTTTTCGACGATTACGGGTATCTTCAACCTTAACAACGGTATGGTCGAAAATTTGAGGATTTATTCACAGGGTACAAATATGAGTTTATTTATAAACGGAAACTACAACATTGAAGATTGCGATGCAGATGTTGTCGTTTACGGCAAACTCGGCAGAAAAATCGAAAATATTTTCGGGCCGCTCGGCAATATTTCGGCAAATACAATTTTCAACCTTATACCGAGAGATAAAAATGAAGGTGCATATACTTCAGAACTTAAAAAGATTCCCGATATAGAATATAAAAATCAGGATGTAAAATATTTCCGTGCAACCGTAAACGGTAATATAAACGAAAATAATTCCGCATCTTCGTTTAAATGGCTGTAGCAAAAATATTCATTAAATTCTATCTTTTAAGTATCAACTGTCTGTATTTGTTTGATGGCATAGGATATAGAGAATTATCTTCTCTTGATGCAATGACAAAGATAATTTCATCACCGTTTGCAAGTTTACCGCTGTATAATTCTTCTTTATTTTTTAAATCAAAATCAATTTCAAGTAATTTATTTGGCGGTGCAAAACCGTTAAAATCAACTGTTATATAGCAATCCGAATTTTCGGGGTGTTCAAAATCGGTATGTTTGCAACTGTTTTTATAACTGTTTATGAAAAACAAACTATTTACATGGTAAAAACATGGTTTTTGTGCTAATTCTATATCAATTCCATTGGGATTTCGCTCTGATTTAATATATTTTTTAGGAATCGAACGGCTTTTGCCGTTTTTCTTTTGAGGAACATTATATAGATTTTGTTTTTCATCTGTTTTTAAATATTCATATAATTTATCTTCTGTATTAGCGTAATTAGTCATATTTGCTAAAATATGAAAAGCACTTTGTGTCTGAATCTTAACATCATAATATGTCAGTTTATGATGTTTACACGAATTGTTTTGATAATGCAGCACACCTAAAACAAAACCGTCAAATAACAATAATAACAAAATAGCCAAAACTATTATAAACAGAGCAAATAATTCAAAGATATCACGGGTTTTATGCTCCTTGTCAATTTCAAAAATACGCCTTGTGAACAACTTTTTAATATCTTTAAGAGGTATTTTAATTTGTGACACAAGAAGAAAAAACACAATAACACCAATTATGGCAATATGACTGAAAATAAAGTCTAAAACGTGAAATAAAAATGTTTGAAACAGTTGCATTTACTACATACCCCCATTTTTATCGTTGATTATTCCTCCCCATTCGACGAGGGTTAAACCTTTTCTCTGAATTTTTTTGAGCGGGTAAGGGGTTGAATTGGTGTTCGGTCTTGTCGGAGTAATAACAATCTGTATTCTGTTCCAAGACTCAGGTTTTGGGCTGACTTTCAGTTTTACATATTCATCAACTTCTTCATTTTGCAAAAAGTAAATTCTGAAATCTGTTGCTGGATAATCTGTTACTGTTTTAGTCCAATATCTCACAAATTCTGATTTTTCGGCTTCATTCATACCGATTTCGTCTGCCTTTTTGTTTAAAAACTTTTCGATATTTTCTTTCTTAACAGACCAGCCTAAAAGTTTTTCAGGAAGCGGGCGAAGCGGCTTTCCGTCCCAGTAAATATAGGGATAATTATTTGCTTTACAAGCTGATTTTGCGTATTCAAAACCAAAACCGTCAGGAAGTTTTGAACAGTCTGTTATAACAGGGTTTAAATCGATAATTGAGCCGTCTTTGTTAGTCATAACCGACCAGCCGCCAACATAAGAATAATTCGGAATAACTATTTCTTTTTTCAGTAAATTATCCAATTTAACGGTGACAGCCGTAGGTTTATCCGCATAAAGATAAATAGCAGGTTTATGAGTAGAAACTAACATCGCCGGAGAAGTAACGCTTACCCAAAAAAGTAAAATAAAAACGATACCCGCATAACATAAAAGCTGACGTCTTAAAAATGAAGGTGTCTGTTCTTTGTTTATAGTATTTTCGGCATTTTCTTTCTGATTATCAATATTATCTGTCATAATTTTTCCGTTTATTTTATATACTTTTGCAAAAGTAATTTTTTTAGTGCTTTTGAATGTATAGCATCGGGTTCAAGAGCCAAAACTTTATCTAGTTCGTTAACTGCCCCCTTGTAGTCTTTCAGTTTCATTTTGACAACGCCGAGGTAATAATATGCATCTGTGAATTTGTTATCGAGTTCAACCGCCTTTTGCAAATCACAAAGTGCCTTTTTAAGTTCCTTTTCATCGGTATGATTGTTTTTATCAAGCAAAATGACATGCGCTCTGTTATAATAAGCATCGACCATATCGGGTTTTAATTCTATCGCCTTTGAATAATTTTCAAAAGCATCTTCAAGTCTTTGAAGATTATGGAAAACAATAGCCTTTGAAAAATAAGTCAAAGCCCAGTCGGGTTTAATTTCAAGAGATTTATTAAAATCCTCGAGCGCACCTGCAAAATCGCCCGAATTTGTTTTATCAATCCCCGAATTTGTATAAAATTTTGCATCTTTATCCAAAGAGTCTGCCATATCCCGTCCTTTTAACAAAAAAGCCCCGTCTTTACCGACAGGGCTTTTTATAAATTTGTTATTCCTGTGTTTCGATTTTACCTTCCTGAACTGTCATTGTTGCAATTGCCGCAATAAAGAGAACAACCGCACCGACAATCAAAGAATATTCATAGTGATAATTGATGCCTGCATCGGTCTGGAAAGAGCATTGGTTAATGAACCACGCAAGCAAAGTACAAACAACAATCTGAGGACCTGCAATAAAGATATTAAAGATACCCATTACGGAGCCTTCCGAGCCTTTGCTGATAAATCTTGTCAGCATTGCAAACGGTAAAGCGAGTGTGCTTGCCCAGCCGATACCTGCAAGAGCCATAAATGCCATTACAAGTTTAACATCTGCCGTAAATGCCATTGCACCAAAGGCGATTGCCATTGAAACCAAAGAAACAGCGTGTATTGTCTTGTTTCCGAATTTTGAGGATAAAATTCCGATAGGAAGCGAAACAATAAAGCAAACCAGATTGAAGATTGCAAAACAAACAGATGAAAAGTTTGTTGCATCTGCAATTGTTGCTTCATAAGAGATTTTAACTTCTTCCGCAACAGAGGTTAAATCGGGAACTGCAAAAACAGTGTGGATAGCATATTGCGTAAAGTAAATAAACATACACATAATACCAATCCAGGTAAAGAACTGAACCGTACAAATTTTTGCAATTTCGGGTGAACTTGCAAAAAATGCCTTTACGCTTTCGCCGAAAGTCATTTGTTTTTCTGCGGGTTTTTCGGTTTTATCTTCAATCCCTGCAACTGCTTTTTCTCTTTTAATTTCATTTATGGTCATACAAGTCCAGAGAGTTGCGCCAAAGAACGCAACAGCTGCCATAACAAACTGAGCGGGAATACTCATCTGATAATCAAATGCCCATTTTAAAAACGGAGCCGTACCTGCTGCAATAACAGAGCCCAAACCGATTGCAAAACTCAAATATGAATTTGCGAGTGAGTGTTGTTCAACGGGCATGTTATCGGGAATCAACGCTCTGTACGGGCCCTGAGCGGCGTTAACGCAAGCATCGATAACCCAAATCATTATTGCGGCAAAACATAAAGCAGTAACAGCGGGCAACTGGAACGGCAAAAAGTTTTGAAGATGTTCGGTAATACCTGCGGCATTAGGGAACAAAACAAGCGCAATACTTGCAAATAAAGCACCTAAAAAGATATACGGACGTCTTTTTCCGAATTTGGTATGAGTATTATCACTCATAGCGCCGATAATAGGCTGCACCACCATGCCCGTAACAGGCCCTGCAAGCCAGATTAATCCGAAAATAAACGGGTCTGCGCCAAGACCTTCCGTAACGGGCCCCGAGAGAATAATTCTCATCTGCCACGCAAATTGTAATCCGAAAAAGCCCAAACAGAAATTCAATAATTGAATTGTTGAAAACCTTTTCAATTTTACTTCATTCATTTCATCTGTCATTTTCAATCTCCAAACGTTTATATAATTTATCTGTCATTTTTTCAATAATTTCAGCGGCATCGCCGATAATTCCAACATTTGCAACGTTAAAAACCGGAGCCTCTGCATCATTATTTACTGCAATTATTTTATCACAAGAATTTATTCCTGCTAAGTGCTGAGCCATGCCCGAGATACCAAAAGCGATATAAAGTTTAGGTGCAACGGTTTTTCCCGTCTGTCCGATTTGGATATCAGCAGGCGCCAAACCCGCATCAACAGCCCCTCTTGATGCACCGACTTCCGCCCCCGCAAGTTTCGCAAGTTCGTAAAGTTTTTTAAAGTTATCGGAATTTTTTAAACCTTTTCCACCCGCAAAAATAATTTTGGCATTTTCGAGCGTATTACCCGAACTTTTAGGGAAAGGCAGTGTTTCAAGCAGTTTTGGCAAATTTTTATCGGAATTTGTATCAATCCAGTCAAAAAGAACTTTTGTATCTTTTTGAGAATTTTTATAAGAAACTTTAAAAACATTCGGTCTGACGGTTGCCATCTGCGGCAGGGTTTTGCATACAATTACCGCTTTCATTTTACCGTCATAGGTCGGTCTTGTTGCTTCTAGAATACCGTCCTTTGTAATATTTAATGCGGTACAATCTGCGGTCAGCCCCGTTTTGAGCGCAGTTGCGACAAGCGGAGCAAGTTCTCTGCCAAAAACGGTTGCACCAAAAAGGACAACCTCAGGCTTTTCACGCTTTAAAATTTCGGTTAAAGCGATTTTATACCGTTCTGACGAAAATTCTTTAAGTACATCATCATTTGCAATAATTATTTTATCGGCACCGCAACTTGAAATTTCATTAATGACAGGGTCATAGAACATTCTTTTTCCGATAATAATAACCATCACTTTGGCGTTATCAATATTTTCAGCCATTGAAACGGCTTTTGAAACAAGTTGCAAAGAAACTTTATTCGGATAACCGTTTTTCATCATTTCGCAAAAAACGGCAATTTTAAAATTATCAGCCGTCATATTTCACCCCGTCAATTTCTGCAATTACAATATCTGCAAGTTCATCAGAGGTTTTACCTGTCATCATATTACACTCAATCTCTGATTTAGGATTAAAGGCTTTTTTTACCGTTGTCGGAGAACCCTTAAAACCTGTTGTTTCAACATCTATATCAATATCGGCAGCATTATAGACAGGAACGGAATACTTCTGTGCTTTAATTCTGCCCGATATTTTAGGCAAAGCGGGCTTTTTATCGTTCTTCTGAACACACAAAAGCACGGGGCAAACAGCCTCAACGGTTTCAATACCGTAATCGGTAATTCTCTTTGCAATAATTTTCTTATCATCTATTTTTTGAACACTTAAAACATTTGTAATAACGGGAATGTCAAGATTTTCGGCAAGACTCGGGCCTGTCTGTGCGGTATCACCGTCACTTGCATACTGACCGCATACAATCAAATCAAAATCAGAAACTTTGGTTTTTATTGCCGCCGACAAAACTCTTGCGGTTGCGGCGGTATCAGAACCCGCAAAACCTTTATCGCTTAAAAGAAACGCATTATCCGCACCCATAGCAAGTACATACTTTAAGGCGCTGACAGCCTGCAAAGGCCCCATTGAAACAGCCGAAATTTCCGATGAGTTATCGCCGTATTTGAGTTGCAAAGCGGCATCAACGGCATACAAATCACATGGGTTTACAATACTTGCAACACCCTCTCTTATCAGTGTATTATTTTCCGTCCACTTTATATCAGCCGTATCGGGAACCTGTTTTATACAAACAACCGTTTTCATTTATACTCCGAGATTAGTATTTTGCCTGATTTGAAGTTTTAAAACCTACATATCAAGACCTATATCAAGCGGTTTTACACCCGAATGAATTGCACTTGTAGATATAACATCGGGGTTAATTGCCGCAATTTTTCCTATTGTTTCAATAGTAACATTACCGCTTACTTCAACAATTGCCTGTTTGTTTATTAGCGCAATAGCCTTTTTCATTTCGTCAATCGGCATATTATCAAGCATAATTATATCCACACCGCATTTAAGCGCTTCTTTTATCTGTTCTTCATTTTCACATTCAATTTCAATCTTGTGTGCATGAGAATTGTATTTTTTCGCAAGTTCTATTGCTTTTGTGACAGAACCCGCACATTCGATATGGTTATCCTTAATCATAATACAATCGCTTAAATTGTATCTGTGAGGCACACCGCCGCCCGTTCTGACGGAATACTTTTCAAACATTCTGAAGCCGGGGATTGTTTTTCTGGTATCGGTCAGACGCACATTAGGATTGTTCATCGCATCAATATATCTTGCTGTTTCCGTTGCTATACCCGACATATATCTGATATAGTTTAATGCCGTTCTTTCACCTGTTAAGACACATTTTTGCGGTGCCGTGACGGTTGCAAGCAAATCACCTTTTCTTATTTTATCGCCGTCTTTTTTGTTAAAAGTAACTTTTGCATCTTTTGAAAGAAGTTCAAAAACTTTTTTAACGACGGACAATCCGCAGACAACACCGTCTGCTCTCGTTTTAAAATAAGCGGTAACCTCTTTGTCGTCCATTAAGGCTTCCGTTGAAACGTCCTGAAATCCGATATCTTCTTTCAAAGCGTTTTTAACGTGTTCTTCCACTAAAAAATCATTTAACATATATTTCCTCGTACTTATTATCATTTATTGATTTTGTATAATGTCTTGCAGGTTCATGTTTTCCGGGGTAATCCTCTCTGTAATGTCCGCCTCTTGATTCTTTTCTTCTGATTGCAAATTCGGTAACAAGTTTTGCAACAGTTAAAAGATTACGAAGTTCATAAGCCTCTTTTGACGGACATTTATCCGTATATCCGAATGTTTTTGCAATTTCATCAATTTCGGTCAGAGCCTGTTTAAGATTGTTTTCGTTTCGGATTATTCCGACCTTATCCCACATCAAATTTCGCAAAGTCTGCCTTAATACTTTAAAATCGACGGTATTTAAAGGTAATTCTTTTTTATAGATATCCAGTGTTTTATAAATTCGTTCGTCTTTTTCAATTATGTGAAAATCGGGTAATTCACAGTTTTTATACTGTAATTTTTCCGTTATTTCATAGGCGGAAACGACACATTCGAGCAGAGAATTACTTGCAAGTCTGTTTGCTCCGTGCAACCCCGTACAGGAAGTTTCGCCGATTGCATAAAGATTTTTAATTGAAGTAAGTCCCGTTACGGTGGTTTTAACACCGCCCATTAAATAATGCGCCGCAGGCGAAACGGGAATAAAATCTTTTTCGGGTTCGATGCCGTTTTTTCGGCAGATACCCAAAATTGTCGGGAAACGGTTATTCAGTTTATCCCTATCAATTATCGTTGCATTAAGATAAACGTTTGAAAGCCCGCGAGTCATCATTTCGTTATAAATAGCCCTAGTAACGATATCTCTCGAAGCAAGTTCAAGACGTTCGTCATACTTTTCCATAAAGGTTTTGCCGTCTGCGTAACAGAGTTTTGCACCCTCGCCCCGCACGGCTTCCGAAATCAGAAACATGTTTTCTTCCGTTTTTGCTTCAAATGCAGTCGGGTGAAACTGAACAAATTCCATATCCTGCATAACAGCACCCGCTCTATATGCCGCAGCAAGTCCGTCCCCTGTTGTAACGGACGGGTTTGTCGTATGTTTATAAAGTTGCCCCGAACCGCCTGTTGCAAGAACAACGGCATTTGCATAAAACGTTTCGTACTCGCCCGTAATATTATTAAAAGCGATTACACCTTTACACTCATTTTGAGAGTTAACCAAAAGTTCAACAATAAAAGTTTCTTCAAGAATATGAATATTAGAACAGGACTGAACTTTTTCGGCAAGAGTTTTTTCTATACACAAACCCGTTGCATCGCCGCCTGCGTGCAAAATTCTTCTTGCGCTGTGGGCGCCCTCCATAGTAAAACGCAGATTGTCATCTTCATCTCTGTCAAAATCAACGCCATGCGACAACAAATCGTTTATAACTTTTTCACTGTTTTCGGATATGAACTTGACAACGGAAGTATCAGAAAGCCCCGCACCCGCCTTTAAAGTATCTTTAACATGGAGAGAAACGGAATCCGAAGCATTTTCACGCATAACACCTACAATGCCGCCCTGCGCATAACGGGAATTTGACTCGCTCAGATTGGATTTTGTTACGAGCAAAATCTTTTGTTTGCCCTGATTACCCTCTGAAAGTCTTAAAGCCGTATATAATCCTGCAATACCGCTCCCTGCTATTATTGTTGAATATTCGGACGATTTCATATCCGTTCCCTTTATAATTTAGGTTAACATTTACATCATACTATAAAAAATATCTTATGGGTGATTTTGTTTATGATAATATATTTTCAAAAGGTAAGTGACTCATGATTGAAAAAGTTTTATCGATAATACCCGATTTTGCCATTGATGCGCTCAAAGACAGTTTAAATCTGGTACCCTTTTTATTCATAATCTTCGTATTTATTGAAATTTTTGAAAACCATTATGCAAAAAAAATCACAACATTTTTGAAGTTTTCAGAAAAAATAGGGCCGATTTTGGGAGCGGCTTTTGCAATTATTCCCCAATGCGGCTTTTCGATTGTCGCAACGCTTTTATATGTCAGAAAATTTATTTCAACAGGTACTTTAATAGCGGTTTATATTGCAACCTCTGACGAAGCGATTCCGATACTTATCGTAAAACCCGAAGAAATCAAGACGGTAGGCTTTTTAATTCTAATAAAACTCATACTTGCCATTGTTTCGGGATATGTAATCGACATGTTAATCAAAACGCATGTCAAAACATTTGAAAACAAAGACGAAGCAAGCGCAGAAGAAAAAGAAGTCGAAACCGAAACGGGCTGCTGCAATCACCATTTTTCCGAACAAAACTGGAAAGCCGTTTTGCTGCACCCTATTAAACATACTTTTTTAATATTTTTCTTCATATTAGCGGTATGTCTCGGTTTAAACTATATGTTTGAAATCTTTACGCAGGAAAAAATCGAGGCGGTAATGCTTCATCATTCGCTCTTACAGCCTGTATTTGCGGCCGTCTTCGGACTCATACCGAATTGTGCGGTATCGGTTTTGATAACAATGATGTATCTGAAAGGTGTTTTGAGTTTCGGCTCCGTTGTTGCGGGTCTTTCATCAGGTGCGGGACTCGGTCTTTTGGTTTTGATTAAAAGAAACAGTGATATTAAAAATACAGTTTTAATTATTTCGTTATTGCTTTTAATCAGTATATCGGCAGGTCTTTTGCTTGAATTGTATCATTTTTGATTTTTCTGTTTTTCAAATCCTATATTTGTAATACAATTTTTTTGAAAAAGAAACGGAACAGTTATGCTGAACAATATAATAAATTATTATAAAGCCCCCGATGTAAAACCCGTCACAATGAATGACGAAGAAGTTGCAAAAACATACAGAAAAAAAAGAATAAACATTTTTGCTTCCTGCTTTTTGGGCTATACAATGTTTTATCTTACAAGAAAAAACATTTCGGTTGCGCTGCCCGTATTAAGCAAAGAACTCGGTTTTTCAAACATTGAACTCGGTATTTTGGGAAGTGCTTTGTATTTCAGTTACGCAATAGGCAAATTCGTAAACGGCGTTTTGGCAGATAAAGCAGATGCAAATAAATTTATGACCGTTTCAATTTTTATTTCTGCGGTATCAAATTTACTTTTTGCTTTCAGCCCGTTAGTTTTTCCGTCAAATATGTATTATTGCGGACAATCCGTTCTTTTGCTCGTTATGTCGTTCCTGTGGGGCGTAAACGGCTGGTTTCAATCTGCGGGATTTCCCGTTTGCACAAAGGCTCTGACGTTCTGGTGGTCAAATAAAGAAAGAGGAACCGTCTGGTCAATCTGGGCAACATCTCACCAACTCGGAACCTGCGTGGTCTTTTTGCTTGCAGGATATTTAATTCCCAAATACGGCTGGCAGTCGGCATTTATAATCCCTGCCTTTTTAAATTTGGCTTCCTGTATTTATATTGCAACTCACATGTACGATAAACCGCAGACAGAGGGTCTGCCCGATATTGAAGAATACAAAGAAGGCAAAAAGCCCGAAAGTGAAAAAGAAGAAGACGAAAATATGTCTTATTTTGAAATTCTCAAAAAGTATATCTTCTTCAATCCTATTATGTGGACTTTGGTTTTATCTTTCGTCTTTGTTTACATTTTCAGATACGGAACGGAAGATTGGATTATAAAATATTTGGTTGAATTTAAAGGCGACAATCTTGAAATTGCGACACAAAAGCAAACGTTTTTACCGCTTTTTGGTATTGCGGGTGTTCTGCTTGCAGGTTTAATGTCCGACAAAATGTATAAGGGCAGAAGAATGCCCGTTAACATAATCTTCTGTGTCGGCTTAATTATTTGTCTTTTCGGACTTATGGAAAACTACGGACACGGAATGTTACACGATTTAATCGACTATGTTTGTTTATCGGGCATAGGTTTATTTACTGCAGGGCCGTTAATCTTTATCGGCGGGCTTTGTGCGGTTGAATCATCATCAAAGAAAGTTGCCGCAGCCGCAACAGGCTTTTGCGGAGTTTTCGGATATCTCGGAGCCATGCTCTCGGGAATCGGAACGGGCTATTTTATCGATAACTTCGGCTGGCAATCGGCCTTGTGGTTCTGGATTATATCCGCCTTTCTCTGCATAATCATTCTCTATCCCGTTTACAGAAAAGGGCTTTAATACGTTTTTACGGGGAACGGAAGCGGCGAAGTAATCCCCGAAAAAGATTGCCCTGCTATTTCATTTCGCTCAAAAAGGTCTGCATTTTTAAAAGGGCGGTATAAGTGGGCAAAATCAAAAGTGTTTCATCATCCGCCGTCATTTCTGCCGCTTTTGAAACCGCAGTTTCAATATCATCAACAACGGTTATAAGTTCTGTATTTACGCCTGCGTATTTAAGCCTTAAAGCCGCATCGTTTGCCCTAGTTCCAGAAACGATAATCTTTTGTCCGTAACTTTGAAGCACCTCAAAATCGGCGTCCCATATCCACGAAACATCTCTGCCGTCCGCATAATCGTCATTTAAAATAACAACGAGTTTTGACTTTTCAAACCCCTGAATTTGTCTTATTACCTCGCTTGCGCCGACAGGATTTTTAATTAACTGAATTAAAGTCTTTTTACCGCAGACCGTTGTCATTTCCGCCCTGCCGAAGACCGATGAATATGAGGATAAAGCCTTTTGAATTGTCTGTTCGTCAATACCGATTTCAAGCGCAGCGGATATTGCACCGAGAGCATTATAAACATTGTATAACCCGGGCATATTAACCGTAAATGATGCTTCTTTGCCGCCGAAATGAATTGTTAACTCGGAATAAGAATCGTAAACCTTAACATCACAGGAATATTCGGGCTGAGTTCTTTTATAACCGCATTTACAAACGTAATGACCGATATGGGCATAAAATCTTTTTTCATACTCCAAAGGCACACTGCATAACGGGCATGACGTATTTTCGGCGGGAGCAAGAGAGTCCTTGAGTTCATACGCAAATTCTACGCTGTTTACACCAAAATAGATTTTTTTGTTTTTAGAAGCAATGTTTTCGAGTGTCGGGTCATCGGCATTAATAAATACCGTCAGTTTATCGTTTTTGTCTATTGCCTCTTTGATTTTTCTGTAAGTGATATCAAGTTCACCGTATCTGTCGAGTTGGTCTCGGAAAAGATTTGTAACAAGCAGATAATCGGCATTTATAAAATCATAAAGTTTTTGCAGGTAGGCTTCGTCGCTTTCAAAAATAAGATAATCGGAAGCCTGAAAGAATTTCGTCTTTTGAACCAAAGCCGTTGCAACACCCGTGAGCATGTTTGCGCCCTCGGTATTGTGAATAATTCTTTTGCCCGAAGTTTTGACGATGTGAGCCAAAAGTCCTGTCGTTGTAGTCTTACCGTTAGTACCCGTAACGGTTATTATTTTTTCTCTGTTATTTTTTGCCGCCTGATGTATAAAATCTTTTGAAATTTTCATTGCAAGCATACCCGGAGCAGATGTCGCCTTGGATTTGCCGAGTATTTTAATTAACGTTGTTGCGGTTTTTGCGGCTATTAATGCCGTATAATATTTTAAATCAGCCATAGATTGTTGAGAATTTCTTAAATTTATTTTATACTTTATAATAATATAAATTTTTCAGAAGGACGGCAAATGGTTAACTTATTATTAATTGTTTTGGTAGTTGAAATTACAGCATTTATCTGGCTTATAGGCAAAATTGACACTTTAAAAGATACTATTGCAAAAATTAATGAAGAAATAAAAAACTCGGGCTTTACGGGCAGCCTGACGGAACTTAGGCTCTCTCTCGAAATCTTCAATAAAAAATTCCAAAATCCTTTCGAAGAAAACAAAGAAGATAAAAATTTACAAATGTTAGATAAATTTCTTAAAATCGGGGTTTTTGCTTTTTCTGTTTTCAGTTGGTATAAAAAAATACTGCCGTTTAAGAAAAAGCCAAAATTGCTGCCAAAAAAATAATTAAAAAAGTTATATAATATTGTCATGAATGATATTGTCGTAAAAAAATATAAACTCAAAAAAACGGAACCGAAAGAAAAAACCTATAAAATCGATTACGAAAAGGAACTTAATCCTGCGCAGTTTGAAGCCGTTTGGCATAAGGATAATCCGTTATTAATAATTGCAGGCGCAGGTTCGGGAAAAACCAGAACTTTAACCTATAAGGTCGCAAGACTCATTGAGGACGGCATCAGCCCCGAAAACATTCTTCTTCTGACCTTTACAAGACGTGCCGCAAAAGAAATGATTTCAAGAGCAGAAGCGGTTTTGTCAACAGGGCTGAAAAAAATTATGGGCGGAACATTTCACTCTTTTGCAAATATGATTTTGCGCAGATATGCACAATTTGCGGATTTAAAAAGTAATTTTACTGTCATTGACCGAAGTGATGCGGAAGATGTTATCAACCATATAAGAAGTCAGGTTCTTACAAAAAAAGACAAACGTTTTCCAAAAAAAAGCACGATTTTGGATATTTATTCAAAGACCATAAACAAAGACATAAACATCGAACAGATTATCAAAAACGAGTTTCCGCAATTTGAACACTGCAGTGAAAAAATCATGAAAATCGCCGCAATGTACAATGACTATAAAAAGCAGCGTTCATTGCTCGATTATGACGATTTGCTCTTATATTTAAAAGCACTTTTGATGTCAAACGAAAGCATAAGAAATAAAATCAGCCAAAAATACAAATACATTCTGATTGACGAATATCAAGATACAAACAGTATTCAGGCGCAGATTGTAAGGCTTCTTGCTTCAACCCACAACAATGTAACTGCGGTGGGCGATGATTCTCAAAGTATTTATTCTTTCCGAGGCGCAAATTTTAAAAACATTCTCGATTTTCCGAAGATTTACGAAAACTGCAAAATCGTTACTCTAGAGCAGAACTACCGAAGTTCTCAAAATATCCTCGATTTTGCAAACAAAATTCTCGAAAAGGCAAAAGAAAAATATTCAAAGACCCTGTTTTCGACAATCGAAAGTTCGGAAAAACCTGCAATAATTTGCTGCAAAGACACAAAAGAAGAGGGCGAATTTGTCGTTCAGAGAATATTGGAATTTTGCAATGAGGACGGTATGTCGTTAGACGATATAGCCGTTTTGTCAAGAAGCGCCTCAATGATGCACGATGTTGAAACGGAACTTATAAAACAAAAAATCCCGTACAGAAAAATCGGTGGTTTAAAATTCACCGAAACTGCGCATGTCAAAGATATTACGGCATATTTAAGAGTCGTTTTAAATCCCAAAGACGAAATATCATGGAGCAGAATTTTGCACCTGCAAACAGGAATAGGAACGGCAGCAATATCAAAATTGTTACCCGTTTTAACCTCGGATATTAAAGCCATACCCTCGGCATTGCCGCTCAAACCCGCCCAAAAGGAAGGAACGGCAGGCTTGCTTGCAGTAATAGACAAGGCAAAAGAATATACGGCAGAGCCTAAAAAAGCGGTAGAAAAAATTCTTGAATTTTATGAACCGATTTTGACCGAACACTATGATGACGGGGAAAAACGGGCAAAAGATTTGGAGCATGTTTTATATCTCGCATCAAAATATTCAGATTTGGAAAGTTTTTTATCGGACATGGCATTAGAACCTCCCGAATTGTCCGTTACGGATACCGAAGAGGGCGCAATAAAAGACGAATGTCTGACACTTTCAACAATCCATGGCGCAAAGGGAACGGAATATAAAGCCGTTTTTATCATAGGTGCCGTTGACGGTAAATTTCCGTCATTATACTCATTTAATTCATCAGAAGAATTGGACGAGGAATTAAGACTCTTTTATGTAGCGGTTACAAGAGCAAAGACCTATCTGTTTATAAGTTATCCGACAGATATGTTTGATATGGCTACGGGCATGGTGCTTTCAAAACCGTCAAGATTTACGGACGGAATCAGCCCCGATATACTTGAACGAT
>JAILHI010000071.1 GCA_024695865.1 Candidatus Gastranaerophilales bacterium | reverse complement strand
ATCATAATCTGTCTGAATACCTACAAAAAGTTAGTTAGTGCTTGATATTTTGTTTCAAGCGATAATTTCTCCAAAAAAGTTGAGTACAATATTATAGAGGGGTAAATCTTTTAATTGTAAAGATTTGCTGCAATTCGCACGCTGAAATCCGCTCACATAGTGGGTTTGTGTCCATTTCTGACATATAAAACCGCTATAATATAAGTATGAAAGATGATTTGAACTTAAAACTTAATAAATTTACTTCTCTGTATGATTTGCAAAAAGCATTTCCTACGGAAAAGGCTTGTATTAAACATTTAGAACAAATCAGATGGAATGGTAAAGTAATAAGTCCTTTTGATGAAACTTCAAAAGTTTATAAATGTAAGGGTAATAAATATCATTGTAAAAACACAGGAAAATACTTTAATGTAAGAACAAGAACATTGTTTGAGGCATCAAATATTCCTTTAAGAAAATGGTTTATGGCAATATACCTTATTACTTCTCATAAAAAAGGAATAGCATCTCTGCAATTACATAAAGACTTACATGTTACTCAAAAAACTGCATGGTTTATGTTGCAGAAAATAAGAAAATGTTTTGAATTTGAAAACAATAATATCCTTAATAATAGTGTAGAAGTAGATGAAACTTATATCGGTGGAAAGAATAAAAACAGACATTTCAATAAAAAAGTAGAAAATTCACAAGGCAGAAGTACAAAGGATAAAGTTGCCGTATTAGGAATGATTGAAAGAAAAGGAAAAGTAAATGCTAAAACCGTTTTGATAATGTTCAAGCAGATACTTTAACAAAAGAGATAATTAAATGTGTAAGAGATTCAGCAAATCTATATACTGATGAATTTTTAGGATATAACAGAATCGGTCAGTTTTATCTCCATGCAATAGTAAGGCATAAATTAAGCCAATATGTTGATGGTTTAGCATTTACAAACAATATAGAAGGTTTTTGGTCGTTGGTTAAAAGAGGTTTACTCGGAATATATCATTTTACAAGCAAAAAACACTTGCAAAGATATTTAGACGAGTTTGTATTCCGTTTCAACACAAAAGGATATGATGAAGTCGGAAGGTTTAATCGTCTTTTAAGCAATATGACTGTTAGAACGACTTATAGAGATTTGGTGGCTGCTTAATTACTCTTTATTTTCTGCATCTATTATCAGAAAATATTATAATTTTATATTAAGTTGTTTAATATCCATGAAAAAATTTCCTCTATAATTAAAGTCTTAAACTTTAATATAAAAATTAGAGGGAATTTTTATAATTTACTGTAACATTGTATATAGTTACCTTATTTTTTATCATGAGTTTTGTTAAGTTTTGTATCAAAAATGTTTGGGATAATTAAAGAAAATCTCTGAAACGCCGATAATATACATGTATAACTCAAGTGTGTAGTGAAAAGGAAATAATTATGGGTATTAGTAACGATTTTTCAAAATATTTGATGACTAAACTTCAGGGTTTATCTGCTCAAAACATTACTAAGTCCGGTTCTTTATCGTTTGGTTCAGATTCTGCGTTGAAAGACTATATGTCAATCTTCCAGCAAAACGGTATAGATATTTCCTCGGTTGATTATAACGAAATTATGGAAGCACTCAATTCAGGTTCTCTGGACGGATTGAGTGAAGAATCTCAAAATATTGCAGCACTTATTAACGAACTTTTATCCATTGAAGATTTTTCAAAACTTGCTGATACATCAGGCGATGAAACTGTTGATTCGGAAGAATTAGCGGCTATTATCAGTCAGATTGCAGGCATGGACGGTAATAACGCTGAACTTACTTATGAAGACATCAATGCTATGTTTGATAAAATGGGCATTGATTTAGAAGGTGCAGCAGAAAATGCGGTAAAAGAAGCGCTTAATGAAGCCGCTGAAGAAGCAAAGGCTGAAAAAGAAAAAGAAGCGGAAGAAAAAGCAGCAGAAGCAGCAAAACAAGCCGAAACGGCACCTGCACAATCTGCTCCCTCGGCAGGCGGCGCAAGCCCCGCAGGCGGCGGTTCAGCACCCTCCGGCGCAGGACGTACAAATTCTCCCTCGGGAAAAGGCGACGGCAAAACAGAAGCTCCGAAAACTGCCGAAGAAATTAAACAGGCTATTGCCGAAAAAGAAGGTGAAATAACAACAGTTGAAAACGAAGCCGACCAAAAAGTTAACGAATTAGAAGAAAAGAAACAAAAGGCTTTGGATTCTGCAGGTATTCCCAAAGAAAAAATGGAAGAATACAAAAAGCAGGAAGCTGAACTTAATACTAAAATCCAAGACAAAGAAACAGCAATCTCCGACAAAGATGACCAAATCAGCGATATGCAGTCAACGAAGTCATCAAATGAAGATTATATCGGTTCTCTTGATGAGCAGATTTCACAAAATGAAGCAGCAAAAGGCAAGATTTCAGATTCGGATGAAGAAGGTGCATCTAAACAGGCTGATATAGACAGTAAGATTTCAAATCTGAAACAGGAAAAAGAAGCAAAACAGGAAGAAAACAATAAACTTCAGCATGATATTGAAGAAGCAGAAAAAGCAAAAGCTGAATTGAAATCCGAAAAAGCAACTTTGGAAAAACAAAAGTCAGAACTTTTAGATAAAGTTATGAATGAATCACGTATCCCCGGTTCAGAACAGGAAAAAGTTAAAGAAACAATTAAAGGATACGAAGAAGAAATAACTCAGGTCAAGAACGAAAAGAACGAAAAAGTAAACGGTCTTAAAGCCGAAATCAAAGATTTACAGGTTGAATTAAAGAACGCAGAAGCGGCTGAAGAAAGAGCAGCCTTCATTCAGGAAAACAAAGCACAAATCGGTCTTGGTTTGACAGGTGAAGAACTTGTTGATGTTGCAAAACAAATGTTGGAAAAATACGGTTCATCATCAGGTTATTGCGCAACAGGTGTAAGCAGAACCTTTGCAATGGCATACGGTTTGAATTTACACGGCAACGGTTGCGACTGGGATTCAAATATGGATAGTTTGGTTGAACAGGGTTATTTCGTTGAAGTTACAGGTGATTATGCAACATCAGCAGATTTGGCAAATTGTCCGGCAGGTGCGGTTGTATGTTGGGAAAACACAGGCGGACATAACGGCGGCGGCGCTCAGTACGGTCACGTTACTATCGCTGACGGTCAAGGCGGTGAAATTTCCGACCACTATGCCGCAAATATTTACCAGTCAATCGGCGGCGGCAGAACTCAATACAGAGTTTACCTCCCTGTTGAATCAGCATAAATCAAATAAAAAACTAAAAAACCGACCGTTAAGGCCGGTTTTTTTAGTCGCAAAATACTGATTCTTTGAGAATTATTGATTTTGTTTCGGTGGAAAAACTGCATTTTAAACCGACAGGAACGGTTATTTTTTCTCTGTTGTGTGAAATTCGGAAGCCGTTGCAGCATGGCAGGTTGTATTTTTGTGCATATTCTTTTATAACCTGATTTATGTAATCCATGTTATCTGCTTCTGTAAACTCTCCTACAACTATACCTGCAACATTTTTTCGGAATTTTGTGTAGTTAAATAACTGAGTTAACATTCTGTCAATTTTGTAAGCAGGTTCATTAACATCTTCAAAGAAGAAAACAAATTTTCTGTTTGGCATAAAATCAATACCAATCATAGAGGCGATGGTTGTGAGGTTTCCACCCCAGAGTATTCCTTTTGCTTCTCCATCCTGAAAAACTGACGCATTGTTATCCGCCTTAATAACGTTGTTTTCAAAGCCTGTAAGGGCTTGCCAAAAGGATTGTGCGGTATAGTCAGAGATGTTGTTAGTTCCGAAATCTCCGTCGGTCATGGCTCCATGCAGAGTTACCAGCCCGATTTTTTTGTATAAAAGCAGTAAAATGATTGAAATATCCGAATAGCCGCAAAAGATTTTAGGGTGTTTTTTAATAAGGTTGTAGTCGATTTTATCGATTAGCCTTAAAGCGCCGTAACCGCCTCTTGTGCAGACGATTGCGTTAATATCGTCCCTTTCAAAAAATTCGTGCAGGGCATTAATTCTTTCTTCGTCCGTGCCTGCATAGTGGCGAAACTTCTTGTAAGAGGTTTCGGAAATAACTGTTTTATAGCCTGCTTCGTTCAGGTATTGTTCTGCGTTACGCAATTTTTCATCGGATTCTCTTTCGCCCGAAATTGAAAGCAGACCTATTGTATCGCCCTTTTGTAATTTTTTTGGTTTAATTAATTTCATAAATCGGCTTTTTCTTCCTTTTTTAGTTTATAATATTGATATTATCACTTTAATCCTTTATTAGGTAAACAAATAACCGAGAATTTTTAGTTTATAATATTGATATTATCACTTTAATCTCTGCGGAGCAAATAATTGAGTAAAAAATACATACCACTTTATACAAAATACAGACCGATGATTTTTTCCGACATAACGGGGCAGGAAAGCACGGTAAAGGCTCTTTCAAACGCTATTAAATCGGGCAGAATTATGCATGCTTATCTTTTTTGCGGCCCGAGAGGAACGGGAAAAACGTCATCTGCAAGAATTTTTGCAAAGTCTTTAAATTGTGTAAACGGCCCGACAGTTGAACCATGCGGCAAATGCCCCGGGTGTCTTGATGTCATAAATTCAACCCCCGTTGATGTTATTGAAATTGATGCCGCAAGTAATCGTGGGGTTGACGATGCCAGAGCAATTCTGGAAAAAATTCAGTATGCTCCAATGCATGGCAAGTATAAAATTTATATCATCGACGAAGTTCACATGCTCACGGTTGATGCTTCAAATACCCTTTTAAAAACTCTTGAAGAACCGCCTGAAAATGTTATTTTTATTCTCGCAACGACCGAATCGCATAAGGTTTTGGAAACAATAGTTTCAAGATGTCAGAGGTATGATTTCAGAAGAATTACGACCGATGATATTGTTAAACGGCTTACGTATATTGCAAAGTCTGAAAAAATTCAGATAGAAAACGATGCGCTTGTTGCCATTGCCAAAAGTTCCGCAGGCGGAATGAGAGACGCCGTTGCTCTTTTAGACCAGTTGAGTGTTTTGGGGCAGGATAATACAATTACCGTTGATGATGTTAACGAGATTTTAGGACGTATTTCTTACGACCTTTTGTATCAGTTAGCAGAATGTTTTCATCAGAACAATTCTGAAGATGCGCTTAAAATTCTCAATGATATTAATGACCGTGGTAATGAGCCGCTTATTATAATATCATCTTTAATTCAGTATTTCAGGGATATGCTGGTTTTGAAGTCTTGTTCAGATAAAAATCTTGTATATTCTCTTACGCAGGTTAACGAAGTAATTTACGACAAAATTTCGGCACAGAGTTCAAAATTTGATAATCAGACTATTTTGGCGGTGATTGATAAACTTACCGAATATTTTTCAAAAATCAGGGATAATGCCAACAAATTTATGTGGGCAGAACTTTGTATCATTGATTTAACTTCGGGTGCAAAGTCAGGAGCGGTATCTGAACTTGAGGACAGAATTGCCCGTCTTGAACAAATGATAAGCGGTGTTCAGGTGCAGCCTAATGTCGTTAAGCCGATAGAAAGTGTGCCTGTTGTTAAGGTTCCTCAGCCGCCCAAACCGAAGATTGAAACGATTGAAAAGCCCTTACAAGAGCCTGCACCTGCTGTTGAGATAAAACCCGAACAGCCGAAAGGAATAATTTCAAATACGGAAAAGGCGGCGCCAAAACAGACAGAAGCGGCAGAAACAACAAGGTCTGATGACACGGAAGATACTCTTGCCGTTTGGCGTCAACTTACTGCGGAAATAAGACCGCCTGCGCAGCAATTCTTTTCCCATCTTGCAAAACCGTTGGAAATCAATTCACACAAAATTGTTATCTGTGTTTCCAATGATATTCTTGCAAAGCAGGCTAACGATGCTTCTAAGAAAAATCAACTTACAGATGCGGCATGCAGATATTTTGATGTTTCTTCAATTCAGGTAGAAATCAAAATAGGTAATTATGCTGCCTTGAGCAAAACCAAAACTGCCGTTAAGGCCGAAGTTGTCCATGCCGAGAGTAAATCTGAAACTTCCGACCCTCAAAAAAAAAATGAAAAATCAGATGAGCGGACAGTAAATGAAGTACAACCGCCTGTTTCGGAAAAACCCGTTGTTGATAAACCCGCCGAAATTAAGCAGGAAAATAATTCTTCGGAAAACGTTCAGCCTCCCGAACAAAAAACTGTCAGTTCTCCTGCATACTCTCAATATGACGATATTTCGGATACTGCAAAGAATATTCTTGAATTGTTTGACGGAAAGTTTATGGATATATAAAACTTTATAAAAGTTCATAAGTCATGCTCTTTGAAAAAAACTTCGTCAATAGTCAATAATTACAAGACTAAACAGTCTGTTGTTTATCCTTAAAAAAACAATTTTGCGAAAAAATGTAATGGCGGTAATTTTCGGCTAAAAATCAATTGTTACGTAATTTTATTAATGTTTTTTAATTAAGTTTGTAAAACTTGATTTTGCATAATAAAACTGCGAGGCATGCAAGTATGTAAAATTTATTTAATAATAAAATGCTTGTAAAGCATGAAAACCTTTACTACCATGTAGTTAATGGAAGCTACACAAAGCGAGGTGATGGTCTATCCCGCAGAAACAGAGTAAAGGATTTGTTATACTATCGGGATTTAAAAATCCTTAAAAAAAATTTTTTTGGGGAAATTTCGGAATTTATGAAAAAAGTTTTGCATTGCAAGACTTTTTTTGTGCTTTAATAGTATATGTAAATTGTGTGTTAAAAAGAAGGATTAAAACATGAAAAGAGCTATTGTAGTAGTAATTGATTCAATGGGTTGCGGAGCAATGCCCGATGCGGCTGAATTTAAAGATTTGCCGACATGCAATACACTTGCTCACGTTGCGGAAGCAAACGGCGGTTTAAATGTTCCCAATCTTGAAAAAATGGGTCTTGGTAATATTATCGACGTTAAAGGTGTTAAAAAGGTTGATAATTACACTGCCCAATACGGTATTTTGAGAGAAATCTCAAAGGGTAAATGTACAACAACAGGTCATTGGGAAATGATGGGTTTGGTTTTGGACAATCCTTTCAGAGTTTATACCGAATCAGGTTTTCCGAAAGAAATCATTGACGAATTTGTAAAAAGAACAGGCTGCGGCGGCATTTTGGGTAATAAGGCTGCATCAGGCACGGCTATTCTTGATGAATTGCATGAAGAACATGAAAAGACTAAAAAGCCGATTGTTTACACTTCGGCAGACAGTGTTTTCCAGATTGCAATGAACATCGATGTTGTTCCGCTTGAAACCTTATATGAATATTGCAGAATCGCAAGAGAACTTTTGAATGAAGTTTCAAATGTTTCAAGAGTTATTGCAAGACCTTATCAGATGGTTGACGGTAAGCCGAAACGTGTTTCCAAATACAGACGTGATTATTCCGTTGTTCCGTTCAAGAAAACCCTTTGTAATGAAGTTGCGGAAAGTAACGGACTTGTTTACGGTATCGGTAAAATCGAAGATATCTTTGTAGGTTCGGGTATTACTCACGCAATTCATACGGGTTCAAACAAAGAAGGTCTTGAATTAACCTTGCAGGCTGTAAAGGATAAATTGCCGAAGGCTGAATTAAAAGTTGCTGATTGCACCGAAAATCCCGATAAGTATCTTATTTTCACAAATCTTGTAGATACGGATATGTTATACGGACACAGAAACGATGCACTCGGTTATGCCAAGGCTATTGAAGAAATTGATACCTATATCGATAAAATTCAGGAAAACATGACAGATGAAGATATTCTTGTAATTACCGCAGACCATGGCTGTGACCCGACAGTTCCCGGAACTGACCACACAAGAGAACAAATTCCTCTGCTCATCTGGAGCAAAAACATTAAGCCCGAAAATCTCGGTACGAGAGTCGGTTTCAACTATATTGCCGACAGAGTAAGAGAGTGGTTGTTTCAAAAATAATTTTTTGATATAATCAATTCGGAAGATATATTTTATATAGTTCAATCAGGAAAAAAGGAGAACACAATGAAAGTAACAATTGAAGATAGTTGTATTGCTTGCGGAGCATGCGAATCAATTTGTGATGCTGTATTCAGCGTTAGCGACAAAGCAGCCGTTAATGAAAGTGCAGTAGCAGCAAATGAAGCAAGCGTTAAAGAAGCTGCAGATGCTTGCCCTGTTAGCGCTATCGTAGTTGAATAGTCTAAAATATATTAAAGTAAAACCGTCCGAAAGGGCGGTTTTATTTTTTTGTAGAATTTATCTATTGTTACTACACAAATTAACCTAATACGTCACTGCGAGGACTTTTGCACGTGGCAGTCCCTTGAAAATAATTTTTGTAGTCAAGAGAAAATAAATACTTTTTATATTTAAAATTTTTATATAAGTGCGGGAATTTCTTCGAGATTTAAGGTTTTTTCCGCTTTTCTTAAATCATAATCGCTTTGTAAGTTCATCCAGTATTTTGGGGAAGTATTAAAAGCCTTAGACAATCTGAGTGCTGTCTGTGCCGTAATACCGTTTTTTCCGTTTACAAGTTCGGACAGTGACTGTCTTGAAATACCTATATTCATGGCTGTTTTTGAGATAGATAATCCGTTTTCTTTGATAAATAACTCATTCAAAATCTCGCCCGGATGAGGAGGGTTTTTCATCATGGCAGAAATTCTCCCTTCTTTTAGTGTTTTGCAGATGAAACTGTTGATTTTGCGGGAGTGAGGCGGAAAACAAGTCTTTTTCCGTTGCCTACCGAAACTGAGTAAAACCCTGCTTTTTTTGCTCTCTGAAATTTAAAGGACGGGATTTTACAATCTTTGATTTCTTCTGCGGCATCAATTTGTGCCAAAATCAACTTTAAGCGTTTTTTATCAACATTTTCAATTGCTGATTCATTTCCGTCTAAATAAAATTTTTCTAAATCTTTGTTTTTAAACGATTTAATCATAATATTATTTTACTTCCATTCATTTTCAGATGTCAATTATATGTCAAAATGTTTCAAAATAGCCTGTATCAACTGTTCGGTGTTTTTAACGAGTGTATCGTATGTATCTTCGTTCTTAATTATATAGTCCCATTTATCATAATTGTCAAGTGCTGTTTCGGTGTAGTCGTTTTCTCTTGAAAGAGTTCCTCTTTTGGCTCTTGTTTCCGCAGATGCTTCGACTCTGATGCAAAAGGCATTATGTTGTTTAAAGATTTCAATTTCGTGGGGAACACGAACATCCGGAACAATTACCGAGCCTTTTTGCGCAATTACCGTTTTAAGCCAGAAATCTTCGTCTTTTGCCCTGCCCTCGTTGCCTAATGCGATTAAATCGGGTCTGTATTTTGATTTATTTTTTTCGATTTCTTCAAGACTTAGACCTGTTCTTTCGGAATAGGTTAATTTAATTGCATCTGCAAGCCCCGTTCTGTGAAAAGACGGCAGCTTTTCCGTAAGGATTTTAGCCACCGTATCTTTTCCGCAAAACTGTTTGCCGGACAATATTATGATATGTTCCGCCATATTTATTGTACTTCTTTAATGCTGAGACTTATTCTTCTGTCATCGGGATTAAATTTGAGAATGGTTGTTTGTACTTTGTCGCCGACTTCAAGAGTTTTGTTGTTTTTTGCCTGCCATTCAGCCAAATCGGAACTGGGCAAAAGTGCTTCAACACCGTCAATTACTTCGACAAAAGCGCCAAAGTGTTTGATTCTTGTGATAACGCCTTCGATTTCATCGCCTTCATGAATTTTTTCTTTTGCGGCAATCCAGGGGTCAACTTCGAGGTTTTTCAGGCTGAGGCTGACTCTTTGTTTGTCGTAGTCGATACCGATGATTTCAACTTCAATTGTGTCGTTGATGTTTAAGATATCTGACGGGTGGTCAATCCATTTCCAAGAAATTTGTGATAACGGAAGCAAACCGTCAACGCCGCCGATATTGACAAATGCACCGAAATCGGTAATTCTGACGACTTCACCTTTGATTCTTTCGCCGACGACAATTTTCGAGAACGTATCACGTCTTGTTTCTTCTCTGTCTTCGGAATAAACTTTTTTGTTTGAAAGAATGAAGTTACCGAGTTGTGCGTCCATAGATAAGATTTTGAGTTCGATTTTTGAACCAATCATATCTTCAGTTGTTTTGACTCGTAAGTGGCTTGAGGGAACAAAACCTTTTACGCCGTTAACTTCAACGAGAACACCGCCTTTGACCATTCCGGTGATAACACCTTCAACAACTTCATCGGCTGCTTTTTTGTCTTCAAGTTCTCTCCAACTGTATGCCGTTGCAACTCGTTTGTAGGAAAGAAGGAACTTTCCGTCTTCATCTTCTTCTTTTATAATCAAAAATTCGTAGGATTCGTTTTTCTTTAAAATTTCTTCAACAGGTGTATTATTATCAAGTCTTGCTTCTTTAATCGGTACGAAGGCTGCTGTTTTGGCGCCGATATCTACCGTAACACCTGTGTTGTCGTAGCCGCATACAATCCCTTTTACTAAGTCACCTTTTTGAAAACCATAGTCATATTTAGCCAGTAAGGCTTCAAATTCATCATCTGTCATTACTTCTTTACTCATAATTTTTTAACTCTCCTATTCAACATGGTATTGTAGCAAATTTTTTGATTATTTGTTAAAATTTTTAAAAAAAGTCTATAAATATTTACAATTGTTAGTATATCTTAGTATATTACATTTGTTTTCTTGTAATCCTGCATAATGTTTTATTTTGTCAGAAAATATAATCTTTTAACCATTTCTTGCAAAAAGCCCGAAAGACTTATATAATTTAATTTATGTACGGATATTATAAAAAATACATTCCTTATTTGTTTATTTTGCCCGCAGGAATTTTATTGATTATATTTTTCTTTATTCCGTTTTTTGAAACGATTTTATTGAGTTTTAACGATTATTCGTCGGATATTTATTCGCCTGTTTTTGTAGGTTTGGATAATTACAAGGCGCTTTTATTTTCAAAAGAGTTTTATAAAATTTTCTGGAACACTTTTTTGTATTTGGTGGGGGCGGTGCCTGTTCTTGCCATTGTTCCTTTGATTTTGGCTATTTTGATTAATCAGAAGATAAGATGTCTTAACTTATATAAGATATTAATATATATACC
>JAILHI010000055.1 GCA_024695865.1 Candidatus Gastranaerophilales bacterium | reverse complement strand
GGAGTTCTCCCCCACGCAGGTCGCCGTGTTCGACACGCTCTACGCCACTTCCCTCAGGAACGACGCGCCGCGGACCTCGCCTGCGCCATATGACGCGCAGAGAGACGGACTCGTCGTCGGCGAGGGCGCGGGTACGCTTGTCCTCGAGGAGTACGAGCACGCCAAGGCCCGGGGGGCGAAGATCTTCGCCGAGGTCGCGGGGTTCTTCCAGAACACCGACGGCACGCACGTGACGAATCCGAACAGAGACACCATGGCGGCGTGCCTGGCGGGAGCGCTTGCCGACGCCGCGCTGTCCGGCGACGCCATAGACTACGTCAACGGACACGGCACCGCCACAAAGGCAGGCGACATCGCAGAGACCCACGCGACATTATATTCCCGTAAATGATACTATTATAACCACAGGTGCTCCCGTAAGTACTGTTCCGGCAACTTATACAAACCAGACAGTTCCTGCAACTTATACAAATCAACCTGTTCCCGTTGCGTATGAAACAACCCAGCCGATGCCTGCAACAGTTCAGCAGATAAATACTCCTCAACAATATGACAGAGTTGTTACAACAACACAAACTTATCAGGACGACAGAGAAAAAGCAGATAAAATTCTCGACAGAAGTTTCAAAACCGTCGGTATTCTCGGAATTGCAGGCTTATTTGCAGCAGGCATAACAGCAATATTTGCTAAAGCACTATAATAATTCATGTTTGCTTTAAAATATAAAGCATGGATATTTTAAATAAACTTGAATGGCAAAAAATAATTGATGAGATAAAAAGCAAGGCATTAACAAGTTACGGCAAAATAAATGCTGAAAATATAAAAATCGAAAACGAAATATCAAAAGTTCAGCAAAGTTTAGATTTAACGGATGAAGCCGCAAAACTGACAAATGCCTTGCTTTTGCCTCCAATTAGTTCTATTAATAATATAGAAGAAATTTTTAGTCAGGCAAAAATCAGCAGAATTTTGAATGAAGAAGAAATTCTTGAGATAATAAAATGTTTAAAAACCTCTCGTTTGAACAGAGGTTTTTTCTCAAGAAATGCTGAATTTGCACCAAATTTGGCATTTCTTACAAAGGATTTATATGAAGAAAAAGAATTTGAGGAAAGAATTTCAAATTTGTTTACCGAAACAGGAAAACTCAAATCTGATGCAAGCGCTGAATTAAAAACACTTTATACATCTTTAAAAGATAATTCTCAAAACCTGAAAAATCTTGTTAATAAAACATTATCATCTCTTGAAAAATATCTTCAGGAACCTATTTTTACAATGCGTGACGGAAGATACGTTTTTCCTGTAAAAGTCGAGCATAAGGCACATGTTCAAGGCATTGTTCACGATGTTTCCGCCAGCGGTTCAACACTCTTTATCGAGCCTAAAAACATAGTCGAACTAAATAACAAAGTCGTTGAACTTGAATTAAAAATAGAAAATGAAATCAAAAGAATTTTGTCAGATATAACTGTCGAAATTTTGGAAAGAGAATTTGATTTGAGAAGAAGCCATAAAATAATTGCACAGATTGATTTTGTCTTTGCAAAAGCAAAATATGCAATCGAAATCAAAGCGGTAAAACCCGAACTCAATAACGATAAAAAAATTGTTCTAAAAAGTTTCAGGCACCCGATACTTCTTAAAATTCTTGATAACGTTATAGAAAACGATATTGAAATCGGTGACAAGTTTGACTGCCTTGTTATAACAGGTTCAAACACCGGCGGGAAAACCGTTACGCTAAAGAGTGTCGCACTATGTGTACTTATGACGAAAGCAGGCTTATTTATACCCGCTTCATCAGGAAGTATTTATCCTTTTAAAAACATTTTTGCCGATATTGGCGATGAACAAAGTATTGTTCAGAGTTTATCGACATTTTCAGGACATTTAAAAAATATTATTGAAATTATAAATGCGGCAGACGATGACACGCTGATTCTTCTTGATGAAATCGGTGCAGGCACTGACCCGCAGGAAGGCTCTGCGTTAGCGCAGGCTATACTTGAGCATCTTAACAACATAGGTGCTAAAACCATTGTAACTACACACTATGGTGAATTAAAGTCGCTGGCATATACGTCGGAACGCTTTCAAAATGCCTCCGTTCAATTTGATACCGAAGAATTAAAACCTACATATAAGCTTCTTATAGGTATTCCCGGAAAAAGTAATGCAATAACTATTGCGGGAAATCTTGGACTGAAAGAAGAAATTTCTTTTAGGGCAAATGAAATTTATCATACTCAAAAAGATACAACAGGAAAGGTTCTTGAAGGACTTCAAAACGCGCAGATGGAATTGGATAAAAATGTCGAGGCAGCGGAAGAAAAGCGCCTTAAAGTAGAAAAATTAGAAGCCGATTACATTGAAAAAATGGAAAAGGTCAGAGAACAGCGTAAAAAGACGGTCGATGTTTATAAGAAAAAATATGAAAGCAAAATAATTCTTGCCAAAACCGAAATAAAGCAAATAATGGACGAAATTAGACAAACTAAGTCAGAAAAACTCGCCCGCAGAGCATTTGCTAAACTTTCCGAAATGGAAAATTCCGCTCAGGAAGAATTTGAAAAAGATATGGAAGAAATTGCTC
>JAILHI010000015.1 GCA_024695865.1 Candidatus Gastranaerophilales bacterium | reverse complement strand
CGAAGCACCTGTAATACCGCCGTTTAAAGTATTCATGCCCGAGAGGTTAATTGTACCCGAGTTATAAATATCGTTATTCTGACCGTTTTCAGTATTGCCTGTAAATACGGAATTAGTAATATTGACCGTTCCGCCTGCATTATTTATGGCACCGCCTGCAGTTGCTGCCGTATTACCCGACAAGGTAGAACTGTTTACATTCAAAGTGCCGTTAGTCAAAGTTACAGCCGCTTCATTAGAGCCTGTAAGTGTAACATCATTCAAGGTTAAAATTGCTGACGGAGTTGATAATACAAAACCCGTATGACCGGCAAGGTCAATAGTTTCGGCACTGCCGCCTGCAACACCCGAAACAATTACTGTTCCTGTTGTTGTACCCGGGGTTTCCGTTACGGTATATGTAATGCCGTCTGTTTGAGCAGTAAACGCTTTTACGGGTATTGATGTTGATTGATTGACACATGCCAATGTATCAACGGGATATTCGGTTGTTTCCCCGCCCGTTCTTGAAGATTCGGATACCTGTATTCCATATTTGTCATCAGTTAAACCGAGTTTACCGAAAACTGTTATTTCCGAGGTTACATATTTTTTGTACAAATTGTATAACCAATTCGTATTTTCAGGCACCGCATCATAGGACACAGACTCGGGTATTTCCTGCATGATATATTCTTTTGCATCAAAGGCTGCAGCAACATCATCACTGAGTGCAAGTTGTACCGTACTTCCGAGAGGTACGGTGTTTAATATATCCACCCTGTAATCATCTGCTATATGAGTTGCCGAGGAATCGATAATGTTGACACCCGTAAGGGTTATCAAACCGCTTGAAACATTCGACAGAGTCAGCGAATCGGCCGTCTGCGCACCAATTCGCAAATCGATATTCATATTACCGTTTCCGATTACCGCGCCGACATTGTTGTTTGCTATTGAACCCGAGGATAAGGTTAACGTACCGTTATTGAAGTCTAACGTTCCGTTTATCGCCGCAGCAGTTCCAAAACCTAATGTTGAATTTATTTTGGTAATGCCTGCGCCGCTGATAGTTTTATCCAGCAAACCTGTTGTTATTAAGGTACCTGCGTTAGTTATTGTACCGTCTAAATTGTTAATAACAGTAGTAAGTTTTTTGCCGCTTGCAATTTCGGCAGCCTGAGAAATTATGCCCGTGTTTACTGTATCGCTGCCTGCAAAAATTGTTGTACCTGCACCCGTAACCGCAGTTGAATTTGACTCTGTAATTGTCAGAGTGCCTGCGTTAGCAGTACCGCTTGTTGCAGAGAGAGTGCCGACGTTTAGAGTCTTGCCCGCTGCAATCGATACTATATTTTGGCTGATACTGTCTGCAATAACACTGCCGCCTGCGACAGACAAAGAACCCGTACCTGCTACATCTGCAAGGATTATATCTCCCGTTTGACCTGCGGCGTTAAGACTCAAAGTGCCGTCGTTACAGATTGCATCGTTGACGGTCAGAGTGTTTGCGCCTACGGCATTAAGGCTGACCGTGCCGCTTGCGTTGTAAATTCCGTAGCCCGTACCTTCAGGCGTACCTGTTGTGTTGTTATTTGTAAATTCAATATCCTCTGTGTTTGCAGTTACGGATAAAGTGCCGCCGTCGTTGTAGATTGCACCGCCGTTTGTCGCATGGTTACCGATAAATGATGAGTCATAGATGTTAAGTGTTGTCTCGTTATAGATTGCACCGCCAAAGCCCTCATCACCGACCACGTAGTTGCCCGTGAAATCACCCGTAACATCACCTATTGTGCCCTGAGCGAAAATTGCACCGCCATAGACATTTCCGTTAGCATTTTGTGCATAGTTGCCCGTGAAGTCGCCTGTAATATCACCTATGTCAGAGAGGTTGAAAATAGCACCACCGCCCGAGGTAGCAGAATTTGCCTTTGCAGCATCACCTGAAACCGCTGATATCTCTGCATAGTTACCGATAAAATCACCCGTAATATTTCCAAGTGTACCTGCATAATTGTAGATTGCGCCGCCGCCCGATGAGTAGGCTTTAGCATCTTCCGTGTTTGTAGAAACCGCTGATATAACGGCATAGTTATTTATAAAATCGCCGTCAATATCATCAATTGTTCCGACCGAATTGTAAATAGCGCCGCCGCCTGATCTTGAAGCGTCAGAAAAGGAATCGCCGCTTGATGCCGCCGATATATAAGCATAGTTACCTATAAAGTCTCCGGAGAGATTACCGAGTGTATCGGTGTTGTAAATAGCACCGCCGCCTGAAAGGATAGATTTTGCTTCTTCCGAACCTGCAGAAATTGCTGTTACGTGCGTATAGTTAGTTATAAAATCGCCCGTGACATCACCCATTGTACCGTAGTTGTAAATGGCACCGCCGCCTGACTGCTGCGGTTTTGCGTATGTAGCACTACCCGTTTCGGTTTCCGCTGATACAAGGGCATAGTTTCCTGTAAAGTTACCTGTGATATTACCCATTGTATCGTAGTTGTAAATTGCACCGCCGCCTGAATAATAATCTTCTGCATATTCAGAACCTGCGGAGGAAGCAGAGACAATGGCATGGTTAGCGATAAAGTTACCTATAACATCATCGGTTGTGCCTTGATAGTTAAAAATTGCACCGCCGCCAGAAATGGTAGCATCTGCGAAGGTGGCTCCTGCTCCTGCCGTAATCGTCGATACGGAAGAGTTGCCGACAAAATCACCTGTAATTACTCCCATATCACTGTCATTGTAGATAGCACCGCCGCCTGTTGCATATGCCCATGCTTCTTCGGTGCCCGTAGAAATTGCGGATATATTTATACTGTTACCTATAAATTTACCCGTGATATTTGCTATTTCACTTTCGTTGTAAATAGCACCACCGCCCGAGGTAAGAGTTTTAGCCAGATTATCACCTGTTGCAATGGCGGATACATTGGCATAGTTATTTATAAAGTCACCCGTAATATCGCCTATTGAACCGTAATAATTGTAAATAGCAGCACCGCCTGATGCGGAGGACTGAGATTTGCCCGAACCTGTTGAAACAGCAGAAACATTGGTATAGTTTTCTACAAAATCACCTGTGATTTTGGCAATATCGCCCCAATTATTGTAAATTGCACCGCCGCCCGATACAGTAGCATCTGCAGAGGCAGAACCGCTTGCAGTCGCCGAGAGATCAGAATGGTTACCTATAAAATCACCTGTAACATAGCCCAAATCAGCATTATTGTAGATTGCACCACCGCCCGATAAATTATCGTCGGCTTTGCCCGAACCCGCAGAATTTGTTGTCACCATAATATAGTTACTGAGGAAGTTACCCGTGATATTGCCCATTGAGCCGGCATTATTCATAACGGCACCACCGCCTGAATAGAAAGCATTTGCTTCGGTAGCGGTTGATTCGGCTATCGCATTCACAACAGCATAGTTTCCGATAAAGTCACCCGTAAGGTTACCCACTGCACCGCCATTGTTATAAACGGCGCCGCCGCCTGACTGCTGGGAATCTGCAATTTGAGTACCTGATGTGGTTGCCGAAACAAGAACATAGTTACCTAAAAAGTCACCCGTGATATTGCCCGTTGAACCTTCATTGTTTCTGACAAAGATTGCGCCGCCGCCCGAAGCGTAGGCTTCAGCTCTTTTATTACTCGAAGTAGAAGCCGAAACATTGACGTAGTTATTTACAAAGTCGCCTTCGATATTTCCGATGGGGCCCGAATAAACGTAAATTGCACCGCCGCCCGAAGTGTTATCAGCGGCATTCAAAGTGCCTGATGAAGTTGCCGAAACATTGACATTGTTGCCTATAAAATCACCTTTGATGGTGTCCATTTTTGCAATATTGTAGATAGCACCGCCGCCCGTAAAGTGAGCATCTGCCGCCTGAGAACCGGAAGCAATAGCAGAAATATCAACATAGTTAGCAACAAAGTCGCCCGTAACACTTGAGATTGTACCGCCGACGAGGTTCATAATTGCGCCGCCGCCGCCATAGTCGGGGCCTGTACCGCTGCCTGCCAGCCTGTTGTTGATAAAGGTACCTGTCAGTGAATTTATTGTGCCTGCATTACCCAACGCACCGCCGCCGTAAATACGATTTTTGGAATATGAATCGGTTGTTGTTGCTCTGTCTGCAGCAAATGTATTATTTACAAAATCGGCAACAACGCTTGTGAGTGTTCCCGCATTGTGAACCGCACCACCGAGCCAGCCACGGCAATTACCGCTTGAGGAAACCGTAGCAGTTGTTTCATTGTTAGAGTAGAGTACCTCATTAATACTTGTTGTTGTGCCGTCAGGATTGCTTAAAGCCGCACCGCCGTCAGTTTTATACTTTGAAGCCGTACCGTTTGTAGTTACGGTTGCTACCTTTGAATTACCGTCTTGAGTATCTAAATAGTTATGATAAAGAGCGGTAATATTTGCTTCTTCGGGATTAGCCGTTGCAGTAAGTTTAATATTGTGGTCAATATCCTCTGTCCACTTGTAGTATTTACTTGTGTCACCAACACCATAAGTGGTTTTTGACAAATCGGTACGTCTTAAACTTTCCGTCAGTTGACCGTTAGCCAAATTTTCCTCGGTAAAATACTTTGAATAAATACCTAATTGGGTTTTTGACGGAACAGGAGTTTCAACATAAGAACTGTCGGGTATAAGCGAAGTGTCTATCGTGTAATATTTACTGCCAATCTTAAAGATGTAATCATCGCCGCTTCCGACTTCCTGAAAATACTGATTTCCGGTTGCCGCAAGAAACGCCGCAATATCTTCTTCGCCTTCAGCAGGTGTGAAGTAGTATTGAGTATATTTTGTACCCGTACCTATACCGTTAAAGACACGCAAAGACATGTCGTTATCGGTCTGTTTTGAGTTTGTAACGGTATATTTTGCGTGAGAAGCCGACAAATAGTTTGTTATAGCAGTTTTTAAGATAGTTTTGACACTTGCATCAGGGTTTTTGTTAAGTGTATATTTGTAAGACAGATTGGCTTCCGATTCATTTGTCGCATAAATAAAGGTTTTGTTACCCTGTAAATCCTGCGCCCACTTGAAGTATTTGGCATCGGTGCCGACTGTTGAGGGACTATTCAGGGTCATCTTGTAATATTGCGGGGTAAATTCACCCGTTAATGAATTATAGGAATACTCTGTGACGGTATCCAAACCCTGTGCATCGGTCGGTGTAAGCGAATAACTCGAAGCATCGGCAACACCTGCCGCCGAAATCATTGTTCCGAGAAAAACCGCAGCCAATAAAGACTTATTTTTATTACGAAACGAATTCATCTTCATACCCTTAAAAAACTGTTATCTATCCATTCGTCAATTAGACATAAAATCGGTAAAATACCAATATAATTATTGTACTAACGACACCAAAACACAACAAAAAAAAAAAAACGGAAAATTATTTCTGCAAAAAACAGTTCAAAACCGCACATTTACGGGTCTTTAAAAATATTACAAGTGTTAAGATAACACTAAATATTCGCAAAAATTTACAAAAAAAAACTCACCCCGAAAATCAGGCCGCTTATACATTATGACAACAAAAGCAGCATTATTTAACACAAAAAGCAAGATACAATTTTTGAAAGGCATGTCAATAGAAAAACAGCAAAAAAAAATCAAGCCATTCGTGCTTGATTATAATTAACTCTCTCTCAATTTGTTGAAATAAATTAATATATTCCGATTAATTTAATGCAACTAATTTCGTTTTAATGCCCATCTCAGAACTCATCGATTTGGCATTCGAAACAGCCATGGCACGTCTTTTTTTAGCACCCTGAAGCAAAAACTCAACACAACTTGAAATGTTTGTATTTGAAATCGTAAGTTTTTTTATCATTACTGTTTCCTTTTTCTCTATATAATGCCTATCGGCAAAAAAGAAAAAAACTTTAGAGATAAATAAAAAATTTGTTACATTTGTTTACACAACACCTGATACAAAAGCAAAAAAGCCGAGATTTACTCGGCTTTCACAAAAAAATTTTAACGATTTTATTTTCTTTTTATAACTATTTCATCGTCTTTTGCATCAATCAAAGCAGTGTCGCCCTTTTTGATTTCACCCGATAAAATGTATTTTGCAAGAGGATTTTCAATCAACTGCATAATAGTTCTCTTGAGCGGTCTTGCGCCATATTGGGGATTAAAGCCCTCTCTTGCAATCAATTCTCTTGCATCGTCCGTCATATCCATAGATATTTCGTTTTCTTTAAGCAGATTTTCAAGATACTTAATCTGAATAGATGTAATCTTTTGCAAATCCTGCATTGATAACGCTCTGAAAAATACCGTTTCATCAATTCTGTTCAGAAACTCGGGCTTGAAGTGAACTTTCATGATGTTTTCAATCTGCTCCTTCAAATTGTTATATTCCTGCTCACTCAACATTGATTTTACGGTATTTTCAAGAATAATATCGCTGCCGATGTTGCTTGTCAGAATTATCAGAGTATTTTTAAAATCTACGGTTTTACCCTTTGAATCGGTCAATCTGCCGTCATCAAAAATCTGCAGCATGATGTTAAAGATTTCGGGGTGCGCCTTTTCGATTTCATCAAAAAGAATGACAGAATAGGGCTTTCTTCTGACGGCTTCGGTCAACTGACCGCCCTCATCATATCCGACATATCCCGGAGGCGCACCGACAAGTCTTGCAACCGTATGTTTTTCGGAATATTCAGACATATCAATTCTTATTAACGCATCTTCATCGTTAAACATAAATTCCGCAAGCGCCTTTGCGAGTTCGGTTTTACCGACACCCGTAGGGCCCAGGAAAATAAACGTTCCGATAGGTCTGTTCGGATTCTTCAACCCCGAACGAGCACGCCTGATGGCATCAGAAACAATCTGAACCGCTTCATCTTGTCCGACAACTCTTTTATGAAGAAAATCTTCCATGTTCAAAAGTTTCTGAACTTCACTTTCCATAAGTTTTGAAACGGCAATACCCGTCCATTTGCTTACTATTTGAGCAATATCGTCCTCATCGATTTCTTCTTTTAAAAGTCTTGAATCTTTTGCGCCGCCATCAGTGTTTTTTGCCTTTTCAAGTTGTTTCTGAAGTTGGATAAGTTTTCCGTATTTCAATTCTGCAGCCTTTTGCAAGTCCGCATCACGTTCGGCTTTTTCAATCTCGATTTTGACTTTTTCAATTTCTTCTTTGATTGCAGCCTCACCTTTAATCGAACTCTTTTCAAGTTCCCACTGGGTTTTGATTATATCAATTTTAGAATTCAAATCCTTTAACAGTTTATCAATATGTTCGATTTTTTCTTTGTTTTCATCTGAAAGTTCACTTTGAAGCGCTGTCTTTTCAATTTCGAGTTGCATCTTCTGACGAACCATGTTATCAAGTTCCTCAGGCATAGAGTCAATCTCGATACGCAAAGACGAAGCGGCTTCATCAATGAGGTCAATCGCCTTATCGGGCAAAAACCTGTCTGTAATATATCTGTCAGAAAGTTTTGCGGCGGCAATAAGTGCAGAATCTTTAATTCTGACACCGTGGTGAACCTCATAACGTTCTTTCAAACCACGCAAAATACTGATAGTGTCATCAACAGTAGGTTCATCAACCATTACGGGCTGAAAACGTCTTTCAAGAGCGGGGTCTTTTTCAATGTATTTACGATATTCATTGACCGTTGTTGCGCCGATACAACGCAAAACACCTCTTGCAAGCATAGGCTTTAACAGGTTTCCGGCATCGGTAGAACCCTCTGCGGCACCCGCTCCGACAACCGTATGCAATTCATCGATAAACATTATGACCTCACCGTTTGAAGCCTCAACCTCTTTTAAAACAGCCTTTAAACGTTCTTCAAATTCACCTCTGAATTTTGCACCCGCAATCAAAGCACCGATATCCAAAGATACAAGTTTTGTATGCTTCAGACTTTCAGGAACATCTCCACGGATTATTCTCTGGGCAAGCCCCTCAACAATAGCCGTTTTACCGATACCGGGTTCACCGATTAAAACAGGGTTGTTTTTGGTTTTTCTGTTAAGAACCTGAATGATACGACGAACTTCATCATCACGGCCAATCACAGGGTCAAGTTTTCCCGTTTTTGCGGCTTTTGTCAAATCCGTCGAATACTTTTCAAGCGCCTTATAAGCATCTTCCGCATTTGCGCTGTCTGATTTCTGATTTCCTCTGATGTCTTTCATAGCCTTTAACACCTTATCCTTTGTAACATTAAATCTGCCCAAAAAAGCGGCTGAATTGGCTTCTTCCGTCATTGCAAGCAGAATATGTTCAAGCCCGATATAAGAGTCCTTTAACATATCCGCCTTATCTTTGGCAATATCAAAAAGTTTGACCGTAGCGGGCGCCAAAAACAACTGACCGCTGCCCGATACCGTTTCCACTCTCGGAAGTTTCGATAACTCCGAATGAAGTTCCGTCTTGAAGTTTTGACCGTCCAGCCTCAATGCCTTCAAATAATCCTTAGCAACACCATCAGTGTCTTCCCGCATTGCATCAAGTATATGCAGCGGTTCTAACTGCGTGTTATGATTTTGAAACATTAATTGCTGCGCAGAATAAATTACTTCTTTCGTGTAATCCGTTAATCTGTTAAAATCAATCATAAATCCCTCATTATTAAATACTTATATTATTATTGTAATGAGTTTTTTGAAAAAATCGTGAAAATTTATTATTTATTAATTATTTGAAACTTTTTAAATAAAAAAATGCGGATATCGCTTTGAAGATACGCATTTTAAGGTTTTGAACAAATATTAATTAAATATAAAAATAATATTAATAAATAGTCGTTATCTAAAAGTTACCACAAAACAGGATATGTCATTACAAGGATCGAAGTGACGAAGTAATCCCCGCAACAGAAAGGGATTGCCACGGGCAAAGCCCTCGCATTGACAATAGACATATTAATTTAAAATATATCTATTCTGCCTGTTTATCACGAACGGTAGCATACAAAAGAACATTTCTTATAAGTTCGTCAGCGGGCGGATGCAGAACTACCCAATATTGATAACCCAAATGCAGTGAATCTAAATACAATATTATCGAGTATAAATCAGAATCAAGATGATAAATTGAAACAGCCAAATTAGGCTTATTAGTTTTTAAACATTCTTCCGCACCCTGCAAAGCCTGAAGTTCTGCGCCCTCGATATCAAGTTTGATAAAATCAACTTTGTTAATATTGTTTTCCTTTGCAAAATCGTCAAACTTAACAAGTTCTACGTCAATTTTTTGCTTCTTTACTTCGGGAATAAACGGTAAATCAACCACAACAGAAGCCGAACCGTTGTAACTTCCGTCAGGCAGAATGTTCAAAAACATAGTCTTTGTTTCTTTTTTATCCCAAAGCCCGTAGGGATAAATTATTAAGTTAGGATACTTTTTGGCTTTGGAATACATCTCGTCCAAAATAGTTTTATCAGGCTCAAAACCGATTACCTTGCCCGATTTTCCCGCACGGTTTAAGATATCAACGGTACTCGACAAGTCCTTTGAAACCCCGCCGTCTATGACAATGTCGCCATCATGAATCTTCACAATCGGATGATTATATTCATCAAAATCCGCAAGAAACAGTTTGTGCTTACGATTGTTAAACTCTACTGTCGAATCAAAAACAGCCTTTGACAAATCGTCCTTTAAAAGAGATTTCGCCCTGAAAAGTTCAACACAATGTTTATACTTGTACGGCAAAAGATCGGACTTAAAAAGACCTATAACAGCGATTATTCCGACAAACAAAAGACTAAAGACAATCAATAAAGTTTTTTTCATATAGCACCTAGAATAATAATTATTTATTATATTGTATTTTAGAGAATTTTGCCATATATTAAATTTTGGAGTCGCTATATTTATTGTTTTTTTAAACATAGAATATAATAGATTTTTTACAAAAGTTAATATAAAAGGCGGTTTTTACTATTATTACGTAATTTTGATTACTCAATCATTATCGATTGTTTTTTTAGTTTAAATAAACAATTTATAATATTTTTGTATTAATTAGTTCAAAAACAAAGATTTTTAAGAAAAAATGCTTGATTTAGAATTTTAAGCATGTACGATAAAGAAACAAGAAGTGTATTCTTGTATCTAAAAGTGCGAAACCAACGGAAAGAAAAGATGTCAAAAGACGTAATTGAATTTGAAGGAACAATATTAGAAGCAATGCCCAACGCAATGTTTCGTGTCTAACTTGAAAACGGACATGAAATACTTGCACATATTTCAGGTAAAATCAGAAAAAACTTCATCAGAATATTGCCCGGCGATAAAGTTAAAGTCGAAATGACACCTTACGACTTGACCAGAGGAAGAATTACATACAGACTTAAATAAAAAAGGAATCAATTATGAAAGTCAGAGCATCAGTAAAAAAACTTTGCGAAAAATGCAAAATTATTAAAAGAAAGGGTAGAATAGCAGTTATTTGCGAAAACCCTAAACACAAACAAAGACAAGGTTAGTCGTTGTTTGTACGGTAAGAAAAACAAAGAAACAAGGAGACAAACATGGCAAGACTTGCCGGGGTAGATTTACCTCGTAACAAAAGAATGGTAATAGCATTGACCTATATTTTCGGCATAGGTCCTGCTCGTTCTGCAAAAATATTGGCAGCATGCGGTATTTCAGAAGATTTAAGATCGGACGATTTAACGGATGAAGATATTAAAAAACTCAGAAACGAACTTGCTAATTACACCATCGAAGGTGATTTAAGAAGAGAAGAATCACTTGCAATCAAAAGATTGAGCGAAATCGGTTCTTACAGAGGAATGCGTCACAGACGTAAACTTCCCGCAAGAGGACAAAGAACCAAAACAAACGCAAGAACAAGACGCGGAAAGAAAACCGGTCCTGTTGCAAAGAAAAAATAGTTAATTAACAATTAATAAAAAGGAAATTAATAATGGCAAAACCTGTCAAAACTAAAAAGAAAGAAAAAAAGAATGTATTACAAGGTGTTGTACATATTCAGTCAACATTTAACAATACAATCGTAACTTCGACAGATACTCAAGGTAATGCTATTGCATGGGCATCAGCCGGCGGTTGCGGATTTAAAGGTGCAAGAAAAGGAACTCCTTTTGCTGCATCATCGGCAGCAGAAATGGTTGCCAAAAAATCAATCGACCAAGGTATGAAAAAGGTCGAAGTTTACATTAAAGGGCCCGGAACGGGCAGAGAAACAGCTATCAGAGCAATTCAGGCAGCAGGCTTGGAAATCACTTTGATTAAAGATGTTACTCCGATACCGCACAACGGTTGCCGTCCGCCTAAAAAGCGCAGAGTATAGTAAAAATAACAAGGAGTCATAAAAAATGGCAAGATATACAGGTCCAGGCAATAAGTTATTTCGTAACTACGGAGTAAAAGAAGTTTCAAACAGAAAGTTGACTTCATCAATGAGACAAACTCATTCGGGTCAGCACGGCGCTGCAAAGAAAAAATTGTCCGATTATGCTGTTCACTTAAATGAAAAACAGAAAATTCGTTTTACTTACTTGGTTACAGAAAAACAATTTGCAAGATATTATAAAAATGCTGCAAGAAAAACAGGTGTTACAGGTACCATCTTACTTCAAATGTTGGAATCAAGACTTGATAACATTCTTTTCAGAGCAGGATTTGCAATCACAAGAAAACAAGCCCGTCAAATCGTTAACCACGGTCACGTTCTTGTAAACGGCAAAAAGGTTGACGTTCCGTCATACCTCGTAAAACCGCAGGACGTTATTACCGTAAAACAAAGAAGTGCGGAATTTATCAAAAATGTTTCAGGTATGATTGATATGGCTATCAACCCCGCTTGGATTACGATTGATAAAGATGCACAAAAAATTACTTTTGACAGAATTCCCGAAAGAGAAGAACTCGATCCCGAATTTAAGGAACAACTCGTAATTGAGTACTATTCAAAATAGTAATTGAAAAAAGGAGAATTTGACGATGGAAGCAATTAAAATTAAATGCGTAAATACCACAACAAGTTCAGACGGTACTCAATATGGTAAATTCACCATTGACCCGCTTGAAAGAGGTTTTGGTAATACACTCGGTAATGCACTCCGCAGAGTTCTTTTATCTTCATTGGAAGGTGCAGCAGTTACGGCCTTGAGAATTGAAGGTATCACACACGAATACACTTCAATCCCCGGTATTACCGAAGATGTTATTGATATTATGTTAAACCTCAAAGGTTTAACTGTAAAATGTGAAAACAAAGAGCCGCAAAAACTCAGACTTGACATAGATACAGTAGGCCCTGTTCTGGCTAGCGACATTCAACTTCCCGCAGGTGTTAAAATCATTAACCCTGACTGGCAGATTTGTACGGTTGCAGACGGCGGCAGTATTCACGCAGAAATCACTGTTGAAACAGGAAAAGGTTACATTGCAAAGGACGTTTTAAAAGGAAATCAGGGCGAATTGCCTATCGATTTGTTACCGATTGATGCAACGTTTATTCCGATAAAGAGAGTAAGTTACAATGTTGAAAACACTCGTGTCGGCGATGTAATCGATTATGATAAATTAACTTTGGAAATTTGGTCAAACGGCAGTATTGATGTAACAAACGCATTAAGTCAGGCTGCAAACATTCTTATTGAACACTTTATGCAGATTGCAGCAATTACGGGTCAGCCTATGACAATCAGTTCACCTGTTATCATTGACGAACCCGAAGATGTAGTTGTTGAACCTTCAATAACTATTGAAGACCTCGAATTATCGGTTAGAGCTTACAACTGCTTAAAGAGAGCAAGCATAAACTCATTACCCGAATTACTCAAAAAATCCGAACATGATTTATTGAATATTAAAAACTTTGGTAAAAAATCTTCAGATGAAGTAATTGAAAAATTACATGCGGCAGGCTTGAGTTTACAGCCTAATCCTGAAGGTTTTGACCCCGATGAAATGATATAAAGGAACAAACAATGAGACACCAATGTAACAGACACCATTTGGGTAAAGCCCAAGACCAAAGAAAAGCATTACTCAGAGCATTAGCAACAGAATTGTTTATGCACGGTGAAATAAAAACTACTATTTCAAGAGCAAAAGCCTTGAAGCCTTATGCAGAAAGCCTTATCACTCTTGCAAAGAAAGGTGATTTAAATTCACGCAGAACAGCTTTGAGATATATCTACGACAGAGAAACAGGCAGATATATGAACGTTGAAACAAAAGAAGTTGTTGATGAAAATGCAGAATGTAAGAAAATGCCCGAAACTGTTTTGAGAAAATTATTTACCGAAATCGGTAAAAATTATCAGGACAGAAACGGCGGATATACACGCATCTATAATCTTCCCCCGAGAAGAGGCGATGCAACAAAAATGGCATTAATTCAATTAGTATAATGCAAAGATACGTTCTCAGTCTTGAATATTTGGGAACAGATTTTTCAGGAAGCCAGAAGCAAAAGACGAAAGTCCGAACAGTTCAGGGCGAACTTGAAAAAGCACTTGGTACATTGACAAAACAGAATATAAGAACAATTTTTTCAGGCAGAACAGATGCAGGAGTGCACGCAAGAGGGCAGATTGTTCACTTTGACACAGAAGTTGAAGCAGATTTAACCGAAAGCAAATTCCTGTACTCAGTCAACGGATTACTTCCGAAGGATATGAGTGTCGCTTGGATAAAAAAGGCAGAGAAAACTTTTCATGCACAAAAGAGTGCAACGGCAAGGTTTTACCGCTACAAAATTATTTCAAGGGAGCAGCGTTCGGCATTTGACAGAAATTGTTTTTACACAAGGGAAAAGATTGATATAGACTATATCAATCAGGCTCTCGGTTTTTTAATCGGTGAACATGATTTTTCATCTTTTAAAAAATCGGGTTCCGCCAATCCCGCAAAGATATGCACTATTTACACGGCGAAATGTCATCGGCAGAACGATGAGATTTTGATAGATATAGTGGCAAACCGTTTCTTATACGGAATGGTTCGAGCAATAGTCGGAACGATTTTGTATCTTGAGAGAAAATCTTTAAGCCCCGAATCACTAAAAGATATTCTTGAAAACAGGAACAGAGCAAAAGCAGGGCCGGCGGCAAGTCCTGACGGACTTACACTAATGAAAGTGATATACGATAAAAATACAAACATGGAGATGGCATATGAAAACATACTCAGCGAAACCTCTCGAAGTTGAAAGAAAATGGTACGTTATTGACGCTGAAGGCAAGACCCTCGGCAGATTGGCAGTACTTGCAGCAAACATGTTAAGAGGTAAGCACAAACCGCAATATACTCCTCACGTTGACACAGGTGATTTCATCATCGTTATCAACGCTGATAAAGTAGTTGTTACAGGTAAAAAAGAAACAGATAAAATTTATTATTCACATACCGGTTATCCCGGAGGATTTAAGGCTACCGCTTTTAAAGATTTGATGGCAAAGAATCCTTGTGCTGCAGTTGAAAAAGCTGTAAAAGGTATGTTACCGCACAACACTTTGGGACAGGAACAGTTCACCAAACTTAAAGTTTATGCAGGCCCCAATCACCCGCATCAGGCTCAAAACCCGATTTTACTCGACGACAAGGAGGTTAAATAATGGCTGATAAAATTTATACTGCAACAGGTAGAAGAAAGACTTCAACAGCTGTTGTTAAACTTGTTAAAGGTAAGGGCAGAGTATTTGTTAACGGCAAAACTCTCGCGGCTTATATCGGTAACAGACCGGCATTAGAAATGATGATTTTCAGACCTTTGGCTTTAACTGACAATCAGACAAACTTTGATGTAAGAGTTAAAGTTGTAGGCGGTGGTGTTTCATCACAATCAGGTGCTATTAAACACGGTATTTCAAGAGCATTGCTTGAATACAACGAAGAACTTCGTCCCGTATTGAAGGCAGAAGGCTTGTTAACACGTGATGCACGTGAAAAAGAACGTAAAAAATACGGACGTAAGAGAGCAAGAAAAAGATTCCAGTTCTCAAAACGTTAATTTTTTCAAAAGCCCTTTGTTTTATACAAGGGCTTTTTTATTTATCCCTCAAAACAGCAAATACGTCATTACGAGGAACGAAGTGACAAAGTAATCCCATAAACATTCTCTTGCATTTAAAGACATTACCGTCTTGATAACCGTAAAGAAATTTTACTGTAACATTATATATAGTTACCTTAAATATTTATACAAACCTCAAAAAATATGATAGAATAAATTATATTTAGAGGAATGGATATGAAGAAATTTTTAAAAATTGTAGGTATATTATTTTTAGTATTGTTTGTTTGTTTATACTTTGAATTTTTGTTTGTTTTTCCGGACAAAATCGATTTAAACAAATATAAACCTGCGCTTGTTGCGGCGGCAAAGAGAGAGGCAAACCTTAACGTTGATTTTTCCAATGTAAAATTGGTAACTACACCATTTTTTGCAGTCGGGATTAAGATTGATGATTTAAAAATCACGTTACCTGATAATTCGCTGTTGTTTTCGGCTGATTCAATCAAAACAGACGTATCGATGCCGAATACTATTATTTTGGCTTTAAAGGTTTCCGATTTTGATGTTGAAAGACCTGTTCTTAATCTTGAAATAAAGGATAACCGTTATTTTAAGGTGGTTAAACTCATTGAAGACATTATTAATGATAACAAGCAGAAACAAATCGGAAAAATAAAGGAAGAACCGAACAAAAACTTTGACATGTCATTGATAAGGATAATTGTTCCTAAACTCAGACTTTATGACTACAAGATACTTATACGGGATTTATCCTCTAAACATTACCTTGAGATTAACGGTGATGAACTTACTGTCGGTTATTTTAACGGCAAGAGAGCAACGATTAAAGGTGATTTGCATATACTCAGCGATACAAAAGAAAAAGTTACTGCAAATTTTGATATAAACACCTTTTTACCGCAGTCTCAAAAGAGCATGGACGAGGAAGACGATGAGGCTATGAGGGTTGAGTTTCCTTTTGTTAACCCTGTTGAATTGTATCAGAAATACGATTTACAAACGGCTCTTAATACAAAATTAAAGATTAAAAACAAAAAAGACGTTATTACCACTCAGGGCTTTTTAAACATAGACGGTTTGAGCCTTAAGGTCGAGGACATCACGCTTCCCCCGAGTTATCTTCACGCAGTTACAAACGGTCAGGACGTTCAACTTGAATCCGAACTGAATATTACCGAAAAGGCGAAGATAAATCTTTTCGGCAGTATAGTTTACGGCAAAAACCCCAAAACAGATATAACCGTCAAAACGGGCAAAGTTTATTTTCAGGATTTGCTTAATTTTGCAAAGGCTTTGTTAAACTCTCTGGGTGTACCTAACGAACTCGGAAAATATACGGCAGATGGCTCTTTTGAAGCCGATACGTATATCAAAACCAATTTTAAGAAATTAAAATCAAACGGCAGCATAGTTTGCGAAAACGGCGAATTATCAAAAATCAATACAGGAAAAATTATTTCCGACGCTAATATCAAGTTAATGCTTGATGACGATATTTTAGATATCCAAAATTCAAGTTTTAACATACAAAATTCAAAGGTTACGATAGACGGTTCAATTGACAATTCCTCTTATGCCGATATTTCGGTTAAGGCGGAGCCGATTTCGCTTCCGTTTATTTTTAATGCCTTTGCGCCGCAGGATATAAAAGATAAATATGCCTTAAAATCAGGCGAATTAAAAACAAATATTTTTATACGGGGCAAACTTAAAGATGCCGTTTCTAATATCGAAATCACATTAAAGAATCTGATTTTTGCAGACACCAATAGTGCTTTTCAGATTGAAAACGACCTTCTCGAATCAAAATTGCTTGCAGGTCAAAAGACTATGTCGGCAGGTCTTATCAATGACGGATTAAAAATTATTCTGCCCCAAACGCAGTCAAATATTTCCGTTCCGAAACTTGAAGTTAATTTTGCCGATAACAATATTGATATCAGAAATAACACTATTTTGCTGAATAACAATACAAAACTTACTTATGCGGGACATATTACGGATATCACAGAGCCAAAAGATATTCAGATGGCTCTTGCGGGCGATATTGACACAAAAGATGCAATACAACTTTTGGGAAAAGAAAACGAGAAGTTTTTCCAAAGAAACGGACAAATACCTTTTGTGTTGTCTTTAACGGGAAACCACGCAAAACAAACACTTTCGGCAGAGTTTTTATCTGATGAAAATAATTTTCTTACTCCGATTGATTTTGACAGTTTAAGAAAAGAAAAGAGTGCTTTAAAGGCTGTAATTGACTTTAAGGCAAACAGATTTAAAATCAAAAAAACAGGTTTGTTTAAAAGGGTTATCACAACTGATGATGACGGTAATGAGCAAACACATTACAAAGAAATAATCGGCATAGACGGTACTATTGCAGGCGACACGGTTAATTTGCTTCAAATAAGTATTCCGAAACATCTCAAGGGACATTTTTGTCTGTTTCCTAAATCTGATTTTACGCTTGAAAGAAGCAGACTTCTGGTTTACGGAAAAACTGCAAAACCCAGAATTAACGGTGCGTTGAATGTTTTAAATCTTTCAATTCCCGAACTTTTGACAACGATGAACAAACTTAATTTGAAATTTAGCGGACAGAAAGCCGAAATTGATGTAAACAGACTGACTTTAAATAATTCCGACATCAATTTAACGGCAATGTTTAAATTCATACAAAGCGGTATTTTTGCTATTGAAAAGATTACACTTAACTCAAAAATTATTGACATTGATAACATAATGAAAGTATCTGATGCGGCAGCACAGTATTTTCCGCCGTCAAACAGCAAAAAAACAACAAGCGAACAAGCGGATATTCCTTTGGAAATACAGGATTGCACTATTAGTATTGACAGTTTGCGAACAGGAAACATACAGGCTGACACTATTAGTTCAAAAATGTTTCTTAAAGACAATATTTTATCTTTCAAGGATATTAATACACAGGTTTTCAGAGGCAGTGTTAACGGTGATGTTGATGTCAACTTGCTAAATTCCGACTTAAAAATGGCATTAAACGGAGATAACATCAATGTTGAAAAAGCGATGGCAGATGCTGCGGGAATAAAGGGTACCTTGAGCGGAACGACAGATTTTACTGTTAACTTGTCAATGGGCGGCTCTACCTACGAACAACAGATGAAAAGCCTGAAAGGAAGTATTGTTTTTGAAGCACAAGACGGTCAGTACGGGCCTTTTGCCAAACTTGAAAACCTGATTATTGCGGAAAATATAAGGGAATCCGAATTTTTCCAATCAGCTTTGGGCGGTATTATAGGAAAACTGACGACTATTGATACAACGCACTATGAGAGACTTGCAGGTAAAATCAGTTTTGATAACGGCATTTGTAATATCGAGGAAATGACATCAAGAGGAAGTGTTTTGATGATGCACATTTTCGGGCAGTTCGATTTGCTTAATAACACAATTGATATGAAGGTCAGAGCAAAAATGACCTCGTTGATATCCGAAATGTTAGGGCCTATTTCCGCAATTAACCCGATAAAACTTGTAAACAGTGCGGCAGGAACAAACGTTGTTACGGCAAAAGCCTTTTCGCTGTTTTGTGAAACACTTGATGAGGAGGAAATAAACAAAATACCGTCATTTAGCGACAGTTACGTTGAATCAACTTCAAACGCAAACAGATTTCAGCTTGTTGCAAAAGGTGATGTTGCAAAACCGCTGACACTCATAAAATCTTTCAAGTGGATTACAACTCCCGTTGATTTTCAAAAGGCGAAAGATTTTGTTGCTTCAATTCCAAATCCTGTCGACAATAATACAGAGGAAACGATTGAAGAAGCATTTGCAGAACAGGAACGACTTGAAAAAGAGAAAAAGACTTTAATGTATAAGGTAAAACACATTTTTCAAAAGAAAGAAAATGAGGAAGGATAATAATCTAATGAAAAAACTACTTTTGATTGTTGCCACTATTGGTATTGTATTTGTTTCTGGTTGCACAAAAGAACAACAGGATATAATAAATACAAATAATGAGATTATCAAACAACAGCAGACAGTTGAAAACAATCAAGCACAAAAACCATATAAACCTTTTGAAGACTTTTACACCCCTGCTTTTCAGTTAATCTGGAACGATTTTACCGACAAACTCGTTAAACACAAGATTGAATTTGTTGACGGAAACCCGCCGTTTGCTGATAATCTGAATCAAAGACGTCTGAGCGAAAATATGCTTTCAGAGAAAGATTATTACAAAACAATCGCACCTCAAACAGTTGAAACAAAGAAAAAAATCGAAAAAACGATAAAAGAAAAGTTCAACGAAAAAAGCAAAATTCTTGATTCTGTCAGATGGTTTAAAAAAGACGACGGTTTTACAAAAATCTTATACTGTATGTTCAAAAAGAACATATACTTTGAGCAGGAATTTGAAAATCTTTTTGCAAACCGCTTTAACTACTCGGAAAAATGCTATAAGTATTTTGGGATAAAAAAATATGATGCCAAACTTGCAAAATCAGTAACACCTGTTTATTACAACAATTTTAATGATTATGCCGTTATCCTGAATACAAAATCGGGTGATGAAATTATTTTGCAGAGAATTGATGATGATAAACCCGTTTTTGATTATTGGGACAAATTATATAATGAATATTTGAAAAACGGCACAAAAATTGCTTTTACAAGCGAAGACAAGCTCGCAGTTCCCGAAATAAAATACAGTCAAATGCTTCAATATAACGAATTGAGCGGACATGAAATCAAAAATTCGGAATATGTAATTTCAAAGGCAATAGAGGCTATTGATTTCAAACTCAATGCAAAAGGTGCAGAGCTTAGAAACGAAGCACTAGCAGGTGTTGGTGCCGGCTCCAGATACATACCCCACAAAGAATATGCCTTTTATAAACCGTTTATACTGTTTATCCGTTCAAAAAATGCCGAAGTGCCTTATTTTGCTTTGAAAATCAAGGACGAAAGATATCTTGTCGAAAAGAAACAATAAGAAGATAAAACAGGATTTTCCCTCGCCCCTTGTATGAAAGGGTGAGGGGTAAAAACAAAGGCACGAAAATTTCATCAAGCCCAAAGTCTGAATTTATGATATAATTTCATATCAGAGGGCAGAATGTTAGAAGATTTTCTGAAAAAAAGAATACTTATCCTTGACGGAGCAATGGGAACGAACGTTCAGAAATACCATCTGGACGAAACGGATTTCCGTGGTGAAATCTTCAAAAACCACCCCGTTGATTTAAAAGGTAACAACGATATTCTCTCTCTCACCCGCCCCGATGTCATAAAAAATATCCACAGGGATTTTTTAAAGGCAGGTGCGGATATCATCGAAACAAACACTTTTAGTGCTAACTGCATTTCGCAGACCGAATACAGACTTGAAAACTATGTAAAAGAGTTAAACAGGGCATCTGTCAGAATTGCAAAAGAGGCGGCGAAAGAGTTTTCAACACCCGATAAACCACGATTTGTTGTCGGTTCAGTCGGACCCACGGGCAAAACGGCATCAATCTCGCCCGACGTTGAAAACCCGTCTTTAAGGAACATTACCTTTGACGATTTGGCAAAAGCCTATCGGGAACAGATTGAAGTGCTTGCAGACGAGGATGTTGATGCTTTCTTAATTGAAACGATTTTTGACACGCTGAACGCAAAAGCCGCAATATATGCGGTTAAGCAAGTATTGAAAGAAAAGAAAAAGAATATCCCGATTATGATTTCCGTAACTCTGACGGACAGGTCGGGAAGAACTCTTTCGGGGCAGCAAAAGGAAGCCTTTTGGTACAGCATAGAATATGCAAAACCGCTTTCCGTCGGCATTAACTGTGCCCTTGGTATTACGGATATGAAAGCACATATCATTGAATTATCCGATTTGGTTCCTTGTTATGTTAGCCTGTATGCAAATGCGGGCTTGCCCGATGCTTTCGGTAATTATACGGACACACCCGAAATTATGGCAAAAGGTTATCTTGATTTGGCGGAAAAAGGCTGTGTCAACATCTGCGGCGGCTGTTGCGGTACAACCCCCGAACACATTCATGCGATAGCAGAAGCCTTAAAAAATATTTCACCGAGAAAATTGCCCGATATTCCGTCAAAATGTACTTTTTCGGGATTAGAACCATTTGTGTTTGATAATTCAAACAACAATTTTATTATGGTCGGCGAACGAACAAACGTAACAGGCTCGCTCAAATTCGCCCGTCTTATCGAGGAAAACAAACTTGAAGAAGCGATAGAAGTTGCAAGGCAGCAAGTCGAAAACGGCGCCAACATTATTGATATCAATATGGATAAGGGGCTTATCGATTCAAAAAAAATGATGGTCGATTTTCTGAATTATGCGGCAACCGAACCCGATATCGCAAAAGTGCCGTTTATGGTTGACTCGTCAAAATTCGAGGTTGTAACAGCAGGGCTGAAATGTATTCAGGGTAAGGCTATCGTCAACTCAATCAGTTTAAAAGAGGGCGAAGAAAGTTTTATCAAAAAAGCAAAAGAGATAAACGACCTTGGCGCCGCAATGATTGTTATGGCTTTTGATGAAGTCGGGCAGGCTGCAACAACCGAACGCAGAATTGAAATAGTCGAAAGAGCATACAACATCTTAAAAAACACTGTTGGTGTTCCCGATGAAAATATGATTTTCGACCTCAATATTTTTCCCGTTGCAACGGGTATGAAAGAGCACAATATCAACGCAATCTCATTTATTGATGCAACAAGGATAATCAAAACAAAATTCCCGAAAGTTCTTATTTCAGGCGGTGTCAGCAATTTGTCATTTTCGTTCAGAGGGTTAAACAGAGTACGTCAGGCACTACACAGCGTTTTTCTCTACCACGCAATTAATGCGGGAATGTCAATGGGTATTGTAAATGCAGGAATGATAGAGGTTTATGACGATATTGAAGAACCGCTTAAAACTCTTTGCGAAAACGTTATACTGAATAAATCCGACGATGCGGGCGAAAAACTTCTCGAATACGGAAGCACTATTAACAACGATAAGTCGGCGGAAAACGAAAACAGAAACGAATGGCGAAACAACACGGTTGAAGAACGTTTACAGTATTCTTTAATCAAAGGGATAACGGAATATCTTGAAAAAGATATCACAGAAGCACTCAAAAAATATCCGCCCGTTGAACTGATTGAAAAACCTTTAATGAACGGTATGGATAAAATCGGCGAACTTTTTGGCGAGGGCAAAATGTTTCTGCCGCAGGTCGTAAAAAGTGCAAGAGTAATGAAACATGCTGTTGATATCATTCAGAAGAATATGCCGAAGAATACGGAGAAAAAGCCTATCGGAAAGATTGTTCTTGCAACCGTAAAAGGTGATGTTCACGATATCGGCAAAAATATTTTATCCCTGATTTTAACCTGCAACAATTTTGAAGTCGTCGATTTGGGTGTAATGGTCAGTTGCAAAGACATACTTGAAGCCGCACGGGAACAAAAAGCAGACCTGATTGCACTATCAGGGTTAATCACGCCATCTCTTGATGAAATGATTTTTGTTGCGGAACAAATGGAAAAAGAAAATATAAATTTACCGGGGTTGATGATAGGCGGCGCTACAACAAGCAAACTTCATACCGCTCTCAAAATAGCCCCGAAATATCACGGTGTCGTCGTGCACACTAATGGTGCTTCCGAAGTCGCACCGATTGCACAGAGAATCATCAACAATGATGTTGAGTTTATAAAATCAATAAAAGAAGAACAAAAAAAACTGGTGGAAGAATATGAACAAAAACTTGTTAAACATAATTGAAAAAATGACGGAAACCCCTCTCGTTTTTGACGGTGCAATGGGCACGGTTATCTACGAAAAAGGAGTATTTATTAATGCCTGTTATGATGAGTTAAACATGACAAACCCAAAATTAATCAAATCTATCCATCAGGATTATGTTAATGCGGGCTGCGACGTTATTTTGACAAACACTTTTGGTGCTAACAAGTTTAAACTTGAAAAATACGGGCTTTCAAACAAAGTTTATGAAATAAATTTTGAGGGCGCAAAAATTGCAAAAGAAGCGGCTAATGATGATGTCTATGTTCTCGGTTGCGTAGGAACTTGTCTTTCCGAGGGTTCCTCAATCACCGTTGAAAACAAAAACGAACTGACGGAAAGTTTTGAAAACCAGATAAAAGCCCTCTATGACGGCGGTGTTGACGGCATTATTTTTGAAACCTTTAACAATCTTGAAGAAATCAACATTGCATCTGAAATTGCCAAAAAATATGATTTACCTGTAATTGCCTGTCTTGCCTGCAGAAAAGAAAAAGAAACCCTGAACGGTCTTGATATAAAAACCGCCGTCAAAAAACTTGATAAGAACAAAAACATCGATGCAATCGGGCTTAATTGTATTATCGGCCCTCACGCAATGTTGTCCGTTGCAGAGGACGTTATTAACCTTACTTCAAAACCATTTATTGTTGAGCCGAATGCAGGTCATCCGCAAAACGTGGACGGCAGAATGATTTATATGTCCACACCCGAATATTTTGCTACTTATGCCCAAAATTATATACGTCTGGGTGTAAGGGGTGTCGGCGGCTGCTGCGGCACAACTCCCGAACACATAAAAGAAACGGCGAAAACCGTTAAGGCTCTAACGGGCGTAAAAAAACACCTCAAAATCGACAAAATCGAAGAAGTAAAAGATACAGAAATAAAAATAACACCAATAGAGTTAAAGAGTAATTTTGCAAAGAAACTGTTTTCGGGCGAAAAAGTCAAAACCATGGAAATAACCCCGCCCCGTTCCGTTATTTTGGATTCAATACTTGATAAAGTTAGGGAATGTAAAAAAGCGGGAATTGATGCAATAAATATCCCCGATGGGCCGAGAGCAAGTTCAAGAATTTCATCGCTTGTTTCGGCGATTATCATTGAAAAAGAAGTCGGAATTGAAACAATTTTACACTACTGCTGCCGTGACAGAAACTTAATCGGTATGCAGTCCGATTTGCTGGGCGGTTTTGCCGCAGGACTTAAAAACTATCTGATTGTAACGGGCGACCCGCCGAAACTTGGCGATTACCCGAATGCAACGGCAGTTTTTGATATAGATGCGGTCGGACTTACAAAGGTGGTTCACAACCTTAATCATGGATCGGACATTGCGGGAAACGTGATTAACCCGCCCACATCGATTTTAATAGGTGTTGGCGCTAATCCCTGTGCCGTAGATATTGAAAAAGAGTTAAACCATTTTTTGAACAAATTCAACGCAGGTGCAGAATACGCCATTACCCAGCCTGTTTTTGATGCAGATGCCCTTTTGTCGTTTATGGATAAAGCAGACAAAAAAGGAATAAAAATACCGATAGTGGCAGGCATCTGGCCTTTGGTATCACTGAAAAACGCACTTTTTCTCAAAAATGAAGTCCCCGGGGTTGTCGTTCCGGACAGCATAATTACAAAAATGGAAAAGGCGGCAACAAAAGAGGACGGCATAAAATACGGCATTGAAATTGCGCATGAAATAAAAGAAAAAATCAGTTCTTATGTCGGCGGCTATCAGGTCAGCGCCCCATTTGGCAAAGTGGATATTGCACTTGAAGTTTTTAAATAATTTTTGCACGCATTTATTTAGTAAAAAAATCTTTACACCTATTGTCATTGCGAGCAAACGAAATGAGCGTGGCAATCTTTTTCGGGGATTACTTCGGACAAGCCTCGTAATGACGTAATTTTTGTATATTTTAAGCAAACAAACTTGTCAAAGCAGATATTAAAACAGCAAAACATAACACTATTAGTGTTAAGCCTTTATTCAACAAGTTGAAAACGCAGCGTACCTTTATCGTCAACCGTTTCATTCCACATCTGATACGGTCTTGCCCAGCATTCACCCGTTTTTTGCGACTGATAAATTATCATATCCTCACAGGTTTCGGAATGTTTTGCAAAACAAATAATTTTATATAAATTGCCTTTGTAGTGTCGGTAGATTTTTCCGATTTCAATTTTTTGCATTTTCTACATCCTCTTTTGACATACTTATATCTTACAATAGAATAAGACAAAAGCAAAAAAGTATATTATACTAAAATAATAACAAAGGAGAAATCATGGAAGTTGTAAACGCAAAAACAAAATCGGCACAGGGTCCAAACGAAGAACAAAAAAAATGTATAGAAACGAACGAAAGTAAATTTCTTGTAATCGCAGGCCCCGGAACAGGTAAAACCTACACAGTATCTCAAAGAATCAAATATCTTATCGAGCAGAAAAAAATAAATCCCGAGAGAATACTTTGTCTGACCTTTTCGGACACGGGAGCAAGAGAAATGCGGGACAAAGCGGGTAAAAATTATCCGATTAACGTTTTTACGTTTCATAGTTTTTGCTTGAATATAATCCAAAACAATATCAAAGATTTTGAATTTAACTTCGATAATGTTCAGATAATTCAGGATTATAACAAAAGAAATTTCATCAATGAATGTATTGAGGAAATTCACGAAGTAAAACGTCTGACAGGTTATAACAACGACGTCAATAATCCCTACTATTTTATCAAAGAAATAGGTTCGGGTATTGAAGAAATTGAACGACACAGAATGAAAAAGGAGCAATTCTTTTATAATCTTGAACACAATCCTCTCTGGAAACCCAGATTGGCAGAACTTGAAAAACTTATAGAACAAGAAAAAGACGAAAAAGTAAAAGAAGATTATGAAAAGCAATATGACTATCTCGAGAAATCCCTTCAAAAAATGCCTGAATTATGGGATTTATACGAGTTGTACGAGGAAAAGAAAAGACAAAACGGATTTATCGATTATTCCGATATGATAGATATGGTTTTGACAAAGTTTGAAGATAAAAATTGTGATTTACTGCAAAGGGTTGCAAACTCTTATGACCACATTCTTGTAGATGAATATCAAGATACAAATTTTTCCCAGAACGAACTTGTCTTTAATCTTGCCAAATATGCCAAAAACATCTTTGTTGTAGGCGATGATGACCAGATTATATACAGATTTCAGGGTGCTCATATCGACACAATAGAAAATTTCATCAGAGAATTTGACCTTAAAGCCGAGAATATAAGTTGTTTAACGCAGAATTACCGTTCAACCGATACTATTCTACAGGTTGCGATGGCAATGGCAAATCTTCAGAACAAATTTCCCACTTTTAAAAATCGGTCAGACACAAAAACAGAAAATAAAACATTTCCGGACTTACCATTAAGACTTTGCTCCAAGGATTATTTTACAAACTTAAAGATTGATAAAAAACTTCGGGCTGCAAATAAAGAACTTGCCCCTCTTAACAAGCCCTGTGAATTTTCGGACGAATTTCCGGATAGAAAAACTGGAATTAACAAAATTGTTAATGTTATTACCGATATCATTAACCCCGAAAATACGGAATATAAAACACCCGAAAAACTTTCAGAAATAGCAATTTTAGTTACAAAAAACGATGATTTATACGAATTTGAAAAATACTTTAAACAAAAAAATATCAAGGTAGAATTTGTTAAAGGAAAAAATATTTTCAATATTGAAACTATCATCGCACTTATTAATTACATGCAGTTTTTATACAATCCGTCAGAATATTTTAACAAAATGTTTTTATATTTTTTAATGGAACCGTTTAACATTAACCCCGACGATTACATAACTCTGAAAGAAAAATGCAAAAAAAATACGGTTATTGAGGATATAGAAAAAATTCTTGCAGAAGAAAAAGAAATACTGAACGAACCCGAAAAATTTGAAGAATTTATCAAAACCTATAAAAAACTGAAAGAAAAATATATAGAAAAAAATGACTGCCAAAATGCCCTGACAGATATTTTTATATCGACGGGACTTCAAAAATCGGCGGCTGCACAGGAATACGACAGCGATATTATTATGCGCGGGTTCAACCAGCTTGAAAACGAAGCAACCTGCTTTTTCAACATGCATAAGGGAAAAAATTCAATTGAAAACTTTGTAAAATACATAACCAATTTGATGGGTTCAGATATTGAAATTATGACAGAAAAGAACGAAACTCCCTCTAATGCAATACAGTTATCCTCTTACCACTCTGCAAAGGGCAGAGAATTTGAATACGTTTTTATGCCCGAGTTATACGCCAAAAAATGGGAAAACAAAAACAGTTCACAAATCCATCAGGTTTCCCAAAGAATTCCCTTAGATTTTAGCCCAAATGAAACCTATGCAACCATAAAATCAAAAATCGATTCAGATAACTTTCTTGATTTGGTCAAACTTTTGTATGTCGGCATCACGAGGGCAAAACACAGTTTGATTTTTACCAATATTAAGAATAGGGGCTATAGTAAATCATGGTTTATGAAAAAGTTGGAAGAAAGCCTTAAAGGCACGGAATTAGTCAAAAACATCGGCAATCCCCCCGTTACAGAGCCCATTACGATACCAACAAAATATAATTATAAAGATTTTGAGAAGGCAAAACTTCCGACAAAATTTTCACCGAGTGCGTTAAACACATATATAATAAAATGCCCTCATCAGTATTTTTACTCCTACATTCTGGGGATTAAAAACAGTGAAGAAAACCCTGTTTACGGAGATAATTCACCTTATGGAACAGCAGTTCATGAAACGTTTCGGAAAATAATCGAATATGCAGGTAAACACCACTCATATCCCGAAACTTTACAGGAAGTTTTTGATATCTTCGACAAAGAAGTTGAAAAACAAAACTTTAATCATCTAAATGAAATAAAAGAAAGAGGATACAAGTTGTTTGAAAATTATTATGAAAAATTCAAAGAACTTGCAGACCCGAAAACTACCGATTTTACAACGGAAAAAGATGTCGAGATTAAAATCCCCGATGAAACGGGCGAGATAACCTTCTACGGCAAAATTGACAGAACAGACACCGAAGGCGGAATTTGCACCATTTATGACTACAAAACGGGCACTGACCCAAAAGAAATAGAAAGAAAGAAGACAAAAAAGCATGCCATTTATTATTATCAAATGGCTATATACAAATATATGCTTGAACAAAACGGCAGAAATGTGGCAAAAACCTGTTTTATCTATCCCGAAATTCAGGAAGAAAACAACAAGAAAGACCATCTTATCAATAACGAAATAGTTATTGACGATGCCGAAGAAATCAAAAACGAATATATTGAAGCCGTAAAAAAAATCAGAAATTTTGATTTTGAAATACCTGCAAAAAAATGCCCCGATAATTGCAATTACCAGCAATATTGCAAAAGCTTCAGAATTGTATAACAAAAAGCCCGTCCGACTAATCAGGAAGACGGGCTTTAAAATAATTATCAAAAAAGAATTAATCAAAACAAAACACTTGAAAACATTGATTTTTCTGGTAAAATAACCATACAAACATCATGAGGTATCCGTTTTGACAAATTTGTCAAAAAAGAATTTAAACATAGTTAAATCGGCAATTTTGATGATTGTTTGTTTGGCTCAGACAGGATATTCTTATGATGTAAATGTTAATCATAAACAAAATCCCGTTTATGATTTGAACAAGATATGTTATAATAACCGCAAAGGAAATGAGGATTGTAAAATGACAAAACAAGCACACAGCGACATTGAAAAAGAATTATTTGCATCGGTAGAAAAAAACACGCCGGATTACGTAAAGAATACGACGTTACCTGATTTTCACAACAAAGATGCATTCGTTCTCAGAATAAAAAAGGAACATCTTGCTCCTTATGATGAAAAGACAAACCCCGAAGGTTTGAATTTGAACAACTGGCTTGCAAACTACGCAAAAGAAGCGGCAGTTTCAACAGCAGGCATCAGAGGCCCTCAAAACGTATTATACCCGCACGATGCAAGATTTCCGATTAACGTTATAGGTATTATTCTCGCAACACATGCCAAAGCACTTGTTGCAAAAAAGAATTACGAAAACAAAAAACTTTTAAAACTTGTCGGCAGAGAAGTTCGTTACAATTCTGAACTTTTCCTTGATATGATTGCAAGAGTACAGGCAGCACAGGGAATTGAAACACTTACGACAAAAGACAGACAGTCAATGCCGATTTGGCTTGCATCTTTCCTTGCCTTCAAACTCGATTTGCTCGGCGGCGAATACATCACATCAAGCCACGGTATCAGCGTTAAAAACGCAACAAAGGACTTAAATTCACAGGGAAGCCAATATCTCCCCGAAGAATCAATGGCTTTTGTAAATCAAATCAAAGCAATCTTCAAAGAAGTTGAAGAAAAAGGCTATTATGACATACAAATTGCCGCAAATAACGACAAATTAATAAACGGCGATTTTCTTAAAAAATACAATGACGGTGTTGATTTGTACGTTGAATACCTCAAAAGCGGTGTTGCAAACGACAATAACATTAAATTAATTGACGAATTAAAAGATAAAATCGTAATTGAAAACGTCGGCGGTTCTGCCTACAGAACCCTTTCAAGAGTTTTAAAAGACCTTAAAATCGAAAAACACTATGAGTGGTTTAACACCGAAGAAGACCCGTTCTTCCACGGAATAGGCAAATATGACCACGACAGTAAGGGCAATAAATGTTTCTACGATTATTCGCTCGATACAACCGTTGTTGCAAAAGACAAAGACGGCAAGCCTTTCTTCCCCGTAATTGAAACCTTAAATTACAAAGAAAAACTTGCTAAATACCCTGTCGGAACGGCAGTATTTATTACCGACCCCGACCACGACAGATTCACAGTCTGCCAGATTGAAAGCGCAGCAAAGGCAGACAAACTCAAAAAAACGGGTATTGACTACGTTGCACTCGATGAAGGAAGAATTTTATCCGTATTAACGGCAAACCAATCCTTCTTGCTGATTATGGACTTCTGGGCAAAACAACTGAAACAGGCAGGTCTTTGGGATAACCACACAAGATTTATCATTAAAACAACCGCTTCTGCAAAATCATGGGACGAATGGGCTGAACACAACGGCATCAAGGTCGTTAACGTTCCCGTCGGCTTTAAAGAAATTGCAAACATAATGAAAAAAGTCGAAAAACAGATTTCAGAAAAAAAGGGACAAGATGTTGTTATTACCGATGTCTTCGGATATGACGTAAATCTCGGCGGCAACCCCGCAGTTGTATTTGCAGGCGAAGAATCAGGCGGTATGATTATCGGCGCAGAACAGCCCGTTGTATCAAAAGCAGGCAGAATGGCTATTGCAATGCGTGAAAAGAGCGCAACAGAAGCAATCGTTATAGGTTCGGCTCTTGTAAGTTACCTCAACAAAGAAAATTTAACACTGTCTGAAGCACTTGTAAAATTGTTTGATGATAACAAAATTATCGGCAAATATGACGTCAGAGAAGATATTGCCTACTACAACGAATCGGAACCCGATATTGCAAAACTTACGGCAGCAAAGAAAGACGGCGAAGCAAAACGTACAAAGAACGACGTTTTCTATCTTGCAATTGCTATGGCAAAACGTGAAGGCAAAATCACGGTTGATAACGCAAGAGAAATTTTAAAAGCAACTTTCGGCAGCGAATTAAACTTTGACAATCTCAAAGATGTATTGTTCGTCGGTGACGGCACATATCTGCTTTTCGATGATAAATATATCGAAATCAGACCGTCAGGCACCGATGCAAAAACAAAAGCCTACGGCGCAGGCTCGGATAAGGAAAATATCCTGAAATTCGCAAAAACTCTCGGAAACTATTCGGGTGATTTAAACGACACTTATCTGAAATACATCAATAAAGAATACTACGATAATGCAAAAGCAAAATCAGCAGTAATTTATCAGGAATTTACCGACAAAGACGCAAATAATGTTCCGTTTGTAATTCCTGATTATGCAAAGACAATAGGCTTATAAGGAGAAATAAAATGGCAGATGAAGGAACAATACTTGGAACGATAGCAAGAAGTGCAACAGAACAACTTCAAATAGCAATCAAAAGTTACAAAGGTAAAAGTTATCTCGATTTGAGAATTTTCTATACAACAGATGACGGTCAGACATGGCTTCCTACAAAAAAAGGTGTAACTGTTTCACCGAAAGATTTGACGACATTAAAAGATGCCGTAGAAGAAGCAATGAAAGAACTCCAAACCACAGAGGAAAATGACGTTTAATGACAGAAAACGCTCAAAAAGCCGATAACAAAGAAAATGAGGGCATATTAAAAAAATATGCCCTTGTTGTTGCAGATGTAAACGGTATGGGAACAAAGGCGTTCAGTTATTTAATACCGGAGGATTTGAAAGATAAAATCAAATACGGCTCGCCCGTCGTAGTACCCTTTGGGACTAAAAATGCCGTTAACGGCTTTGTAACAGGGTTTTCGGATACAATTGACGGAAATTATAACGTAAAACCAATCCTTGATGTACTTGATGACGATGTTGCTTTTACACCAGAATACATGCAACTTTTGCTCTGGACTGCAAAATATTACATCTGCGACTTAAATGCCGTCCTTCAGACCGCCTGCGCTTCAAAACTTTTTGGAAAATATAAAACTAAAATCATCAGATTATGCGAAAATTTACCTGACACTATTAGTGCTGACGAGTTAAAAATCTTATCTTTGCTTGAATACAAGGTTTATACTTCTGATGTAACTTTAAAACGGAAATCGGGATTTACAAAAGAAAAATTTTCACGGATTTTGAGAAAATTAAAAACAAACGGTTTTGTCAAAGTTGAAAACCTTGCAGATGAACAGACAATTACGGAAAAGACCCAAAAATATATTAAACTGCTTTCAAAAAATACTGACAATAAGAGATATTTAAATATTGCAGGAATTTTGGAGCAGTATAAAGAAATATCCGTTGCGGAATTTGCAAAAATTGCAAAAACCACACCCCAAACCCTGCAAAAAATGCATAACGATAATTTGGTTCAGATATTTGATAAAAAAATAGACAGAAATCCTTTAAATATTTACAATAACCAACCCCGAACAGATTTTCCCGAACTTTCGGAAGAACAAAAAACGGCATACGGCATTATTGCCGATAAGATTGATAAGCACCAAAGCGAGCCGATTTTAATTCACGGTGTTACGGCATCGGGCAAAACGGAATTGTATTTTGCGTTAATGAAAAAGGTTATCGAAAGCGGGAAGAATGTTCTGTTTCTAGCCCCCGAAATTGCGCTGGCATCAATGCTCGTCAAAAAAACGGCACAAAGATTCGGCATTGAAAACGTTGCTATTTGGCACAGTTCGGTTTCCGATACGGAAAAATTCGATATAAGAAGCAAATTAAAAAGAAATGAAATAAAAATTCTTGTCGGCGCACGTTCGGCTGTTTTTGCACCGTTAAAGGATATCGGACTTATAGTTATCGATGAAGAACACGAAAATTCTTACAAACAGACAATGCCGCCGCCGTACTATAATGCGGTTGAAGTTGCCGAAAAACTTGCAATAATTAACAATGCGACCGTAATTAAAGGCAGCGCCACACCCGATATTTGCTCTTATTACAGGGCAAAAGAGAGCAGGAACCTGATAGAGTTAAAAGAAAGATTTAACAACGTTCCGCTTGCCCCCGTTGCAATCGTTGATATGAAAGAAGAAGTATCGGACAAGGGGCAGAAAAAGTTATCAAATTATTTAATCCGAAAAATTGAAGATAATCTGCAAAACAAAAAGCAGACAATTTTACTTATGAATAGGTTAGGTTTTTCGACAAGAATACAATGCCAATCCTGTGGCGAGATATTAACCTGTCCTCATTGTTCGGTTCCAATGGTATATCACAAAAATCAAAATTCCTTCAAATGCCACTGGTGCGATTTTGAAATGAAAACAACAGACAGATGTCCGTCCTGCAACTCGGATACCCTGAAATTTTCGGGAATGGGAACGGAAAGAGCCGAAGATATTGTGCAAAAAATCTTTCCCGAAGCGAAGATTGCCCGTTTTGACTCGGAAAATTTAAAACTTAAAAATGCTCACGCAAAGATTTTAAATGATTTTGAAAACGGTGAAATTGATATTTTGATAGGAACGCAATTGAGCGCCAAAGGTCTTGATAATGAAAACGTTACTCTTGTCGGTGTAATCAATTCTGATAATTCTTTTGTTTTTCCTGATTACAGGTCTATGGAAAGAGGTTTTCAACTTCTGACACAGGTTGCAGGCAGAGCAGGCAGGGGCAAATTCGGCGGAGAAGTGGTTTTTCAGACTTTCAATCCCGATTTTTCGCCAATCAGAACGGCAAAAGAACAGGACTATAAAAAATTCTACGAAGAAGAAATCAAATTACGCAAAGAGTTTCGATATCCGCCCTTTTCTCAAATAATACGGTTTATTGTTTCGGGAACGGACGAAAAACGTGCCAAACAGGCAATGGACGAAATCAGAGAGCATTTAAAAAAGATTCTTCTGAAAAAGGATTATCAAAACAAATTTGAAGTCAGCCCCGCTTCATCTTGCGCAATAGAAAAAATCAACAACGATTACAGATATGAAATTCTTGTAAAGAACTTTGCCCAAAAACAAGGTCTTGCTTTTATTGCAAGATTTTACAGAAACATAAACCTGCCCAAAGATTTAAAAATCAAAATCGACGTAAATCCGATAGATTTAATTTAGGCAAAAATTAATATCCGTAATGTTCACGTTTTTGCAGATATTCACGAACGTAATTCAGCGCTGACTGAACAATTCTCGTAATTCTGGAAGAAGATAAACCGACTTGAGCGGCAATTTCTTTAACCTGCATATTTCTGTAAAAACGATATTCAACAATAGTTCTGTCCTTTTGGGGAAGTGTTGCAATGGCTTCTCTTATAACTTTACCGAGTTCTGAAATTTCGGCTTTTTCGTCGGGAAGTGCGGAATTATCCTTAATGAAATCAAAAGGAGAATCGCTGTCCGAATTTGCCTGCTGCAAACTGTCGATAGACAAAATCGTGGTATAAATAGCCTCTCGGACTTTATGCGGGGATATTTTTTCGCTGTCATCACTTCCGCCGCCGTATTCACCCGTACTTTCGCCTTCTTCACCTTCGGAAGTTTCATCGACCTGTTTAACGTTCTTTAATGAATACCATTTGTACCTGTTTCTCAACTCGTTTCTGATAGCCCAACGCACTGCGGTGGAAATGTAAGCGTTGTTATATCTTGCAAGTTGTTGTTCGGTCTTTCCTTTAATCATTGTTTGTATGGCAATAATACCAATGCTGACAAGTTCCTCATACTCAACCATATGAGAAGGAATTCTGCGTTGTTCAACCTTCGCAACTTTTTCAATTAACTCTATGTATTCTTGTATCTTGTCTTGCACTTGATTTGTTACCACCGCACACATTGCAATTTCACTCGACCAAAAAATTTTTTATTGCTGATTATTTTTCTTCTTACGTAAACTATACACGAAAAGTAAAATTTCTGCAACCGCCTTATACAAATCGGGCGGAATGTATGAGTTTGGCTCAACGAGTCTGAACAAGGCTCTTGCAACGGGCGGATTTTCAATAACGGGAACATCGTGTTCTCTTGCAATTTCAATAATTTTTTTTGCAATAAGTTCGGTACCTTTTGCAACGAGTTTCGGTGAGTCCATAGATTCCTGTTCATATTTCAGGGCACAGGCAACGTGTGTCGGGTTTGTAACCACAAAATCGGCATCGGGAACAGCGTCCATCATACCTTTATGAAGCATTTGCTGACGTCTTTGTCTGAGAGCCGCTTTAACATTCGGGTCGCCTTCCTGGTTTTTATATTCATCTTTTACTTCTTTGAAAGACATCTTCTGGTCATTCATAAACTTCCATCTGACAACGCCATAATCCGCACAGGCAATGATGATGAAAGCCAAACCCGCTTTCATGACGAACTCTGTTACAAGAGAACCGAATTCTATCATTACGGCAAAATTATTGTCTATCGCAAGTAAGGATAAAATCGTTTCCAGATGGGCTTTATAAACCATCCAGCCTATTAAGCCCAGCAAAACAACTTTGACAATATTTTTGACAAGTTCAAAGAGAGTTTTCGGGGAAACAAGATTTTTAAAATAAGAAGTCGGATTTAACTTATCGAGTTTAGGCATCAAAGGTGTTGTTGTAACAAGGGGGCCGACCTGAATAAAATCACCCAGAATGGCAATAAAACCCGCAAAAAACAAAATGGGCAAAATGATAACCAGCGTGGGCAATAGAGTAATCGTCATCAGATACGGCAATCCGATATCACTTATGTGAGCCGTTGGTATCTGCTGATAAACGAGCACAAACAGCCTTGTAATCTGATCCCAGATTAAAGGGGCAATTTTAACGATAAAGACAAAAACAATCATCAGAGAAAGGGCGGTAGAAAAGTCTTTGGACTTTACAACCTGACCTTCTTTTCTTGCCTTCTCCAACTTTTGTTGAGATGCCTCAAACTGTTTGTCCTCATCACCCATTTTAGACCGTCTTTTTACAAAATAATATTATCTTATTGATAATTATAAGAATTTTTATGCGTTAGTAAACAATCATAGAAACTGTTTCAACATTTTCGGGCATTTTGGCACGACCGTTTAAATCCTGCAATTCGATAACAAAGGCAGCGGCAACGACTTCTGCTCCCGTCTGACGAATTAAATTACAAGCAGCACCTGCCGTTCCGCCTGTTGCAAGCAGGTCGTCAACAATTACGACTCTTTTTCCCGCTTCAATCGCATCTTTATGTATTTGTAAAGTATCGGTACCGTATTCAAGTTGATATTCCTGACTTAAAGTTTCTCCGGGCAATTTTCCGGGCTTACGCAGCGGTACAAAACCCGCACCCAATTCATAAGCAAGTGCGGCCCCGAAGATAAAGCCTCTTGATTCTATACCCGCAATATAATCAATATTTTTATCCTGAAATTTTTCTGTCAAAAATTTGATTATTTCTCTGTAACCTTCTTTATCTCTTAAAACAGTAGTTATATCTTTAAAAACAATTCCTTTTACAGGAAAATCAAGAATATCTCTAATTTTTGATTTAACAAATTCTACGGAATTAATAGTCGTCATTTCTTCTCCAATTTTCACATGCCCTATGGCAACAAACAATATTAATATATCATGAAAACACTATGAATTAATCGTTTTTAATAATTTTATTAAGATTTTTATAGGAAGTCCGACGACGTTGTCAAATTCACCCTCGATTTTATTTACAAAATTTTCGGGCAATTCCTGTATTCCGTATGCACCCGCTTTATCAAAAGGTTTTCGGGTATCGATATAATTATAAATATCACTTTCTGACAGGTTGTTAAAGGTAACATAAGTTACATCGGAATCGGTATATTCTTTTTTATCGGCGGTGTTAACAACCGCAATACCCGTTATAACCTTGTGGGTTTTGCCGCTCAATTGTTTAAGCATGTGAAACGCATGCTCACGATTTTGGGGTTTGCCCATAATTGTATCGTCACAAATAACAACGGTATCCGCACTTATAACAAGAGCGGATACCGTTAAATTTTCTGAAATTGATTTTGCTTTTTGTAGAGAGAGTTGTTGAATAGAAGATTGAGAAGGTTTTAGAGAAAATTCAGCTTCATCGAAAGTCGGAGCCATTACTTCAAACACAAGTCCTGTTTCAGATAAAAGTTCTTTTCTTCGTGGAGATGATGAAGCTAATATAATTTTGGTCATACCAGACTATTTATTGGGTTGAGATACACGTTTTCTGTTCATATAAATAGCTGATTTGGCATTAATAGCCGAACAAACATTTTGTAGTCTTGCGTTCAGTGCAAGCATATTTCTTTGCATAGATGCATAATCTGAAATCGTTTCCAGCATTTTGTTGGAATCTACCAACGTGGACAAGGATGAATTATCCACTTTTTCCATGGCATATTTCTGTACCAACAATTGATCGATTTTGTCTTTTGCTCCAATTGACATAATTTTCTCCCTATTAATCTTTTCTATCTTCTATCTTGACAATAAATAAC
>JAILHI010000095.1 GCA_024695865.1 Candidatus Gastranaerophilales bacterium | reverse complement strand
AATAACATGCTCATTGACGATATAATAATTGATGTTTTAATACTGCTATTTATATATTTAATTATATTTTGCATATACTATGCTTTTTCTGTTTTTGTCGCAACAAAGAAAAAACAAATCGGAATGGAGCATAAATATCTTGCTCAGGAATTGCCCAGCAATCTGATAGTAATTGTATATGCCGATAATGCCGATAAATCGGTTGTCAGATTATCGGAAGCGCTTAAAAATCAAAACTATCCGAAAGAAAATTACAATGTTCACGTTTTGTTTGACAATGTAAACGACGAAGTTACCGACGAGGTTTGCGCAATAGAAAATGTAAAAGTCTGGAAAATCAACAAAGGCGCAAAAATGGGCAAAGATGATGCGCTTTCTTGGCTTCTTGAAAAATTCATTTCTTTCAGAAATGTAAACGGATTTGTTTTTCTTGATGCGAACAGAGAAATAGACAACAACTTTTTATCAGAAGTCAACAAAGCGTTGTTCTGGACAGATGTTGTAGTTTCGGCAAAGGAATATATTGACGAACCCGACAATCCTATTGCTGCCGTAAAAAATCAGGTTTTAAAGTATAATAACAGAATTTTTAACACTTCAAGAACGATTCTTAAACTCATGACGCCGCTTGAATCAGGTGCCGTAGCAATCAAACAGGAAGTTCTTGCACTTGTAAAATGTGTCGATTTTGAAGATAAAAAATCGGAATATCTTTATTCGCTCTTTTTAGCGTCCAAAGGTCATATACCGATGTTTGCGCCTAACGTAAAAAGCAAAATCAGATATCAGGACGAAAAACATCTTACCTTTAAAGATGTATCGGACATTATTAAATACGGTTTTTCTAAACTTATCGGCTCAAATCTTAAATATGCTGAATTTTTGCTGACCTTTTTAAGACCTTCCGCTATGCAGATATTATTGCTCTATTTATGCTTTTTTGCCTTTTTGTATAATTTTGAAGTTAAAAATATGTTCTTTTACGATTCAAAATTTATAGCCGGAGGCGCAATTGCTACACTTGTCGTCTTTCTGTTCTCGCTTATTGTTTCCGCTGATGAAAAAATTAACCCGCTTTTGTTAATTTTTTATCCGATGTATAAAATCCTCGAAATAATCTTTCCGAACAAAAAAGAGAAGAAACAGCAGCCGGAAAAAGAAGAAAAGCCCGTTGAGCCCGATAACATAGGTGTCGGTCAGGATGTAAAAGTTTCTGACGGCAACCAAATTTTAAAATGCGCTCTTGAACTTAAAACCGTTTCTGACGGCAAAATGGCAATCTTCAGATATAAAGACAAAAAGATTGAAAGCGCTGTTTATTCGGTACCTAAACATGCTTTATCCGAAATATCAGAAAAACTTACTTCCTTCGGGCTGAAATTAATGGTATGCTCAAATTGCGCTCATTTCAGTTTTAAACCGAATGCCGATATGACAAAACAAAACGGCTGGTGCTCCTGCAAAGAAAAAATGACGGGCGATATTCAGTATGATACGACCTTGTTAAATTCCTGCGAATATTTTAAGACACTCGCTGATTTGGACAATGTAGTTGATGTCGATTTTAATAAAAACAATGAAGAATAAAAAGGATATGACTAATTTGTCATATCCTTTATTGTAACTTATTTAAAAATTTCGGATTCTTAGTTAGGGAACCAGCCTACAAAAGGAAGGTTTCTGTAAAATCCGACGTAGTCTAATCCGTAGCCGACCAAAAACTTATCGTCGATATCAAAACCGTAAAAATCAGGTTCTACATCAACTACTCTGTTGCATTTTTTGTTCATAAGCGTTACGAACTTAATCTTCTTGATATTATAGTCGTTATTAAAGATATCCAGAAGTTTTCTTGCGGTATGACCCGTATCGCAAATGTCATCTACAATCAAAACATTTTGGTCATTTAAGTTCGGGATTTTTGAATCGATAACCGTTACGTTTCCTGTTGACTGGAACTCGTTGCCGTAACTTGAAACCTTAATAAATTCCAACTGAATGGGTGTTTTCATTTTTTTAATCAAATCACAGGTGAACAACACAGAACCTTTTAAAACGCTGATAACATAAAGCGGTTCGTCCTGCGGAAATTCTTCGTCAATAAGTCTTGCGAGTTCCTGAGTTCTTTTTTCAATTTCTTCGGCAGAAAAGAGAACCTGTAATTCTCTGATATCTCTGTCGGGCATATTTAAAAAATCAATATCTACCATATTATATCTCCGTATTTAATTCTATTTTGTGTGTTGCAACTTCATTTACTCTGAGTTTTTCGCTCATGCCTATTCCTGCAATCCATAAAACTTCATTTTCTTTGCATAATAATAGCATTTTATCTCTTTGATATACAGGAATATTTTTATTTATGAAATATTTCTTTAATTTCATTTTTCCCTGCATACCTAATGGTTGAATTATATCACCATCACGTCTTGTTCTCAATACGAGCGGGAAAGAAATATTTGTCATATCCGCATAGATAAATCTGGCGGATTTGGGCGGAAAATGCTCAATCTTTTCGGCGCAGGGTTTAATTACAAGATTTTCTTTGTTTTCAAAAGGAAAATCTCCCTCGCCCGTGATAATTACCTCTCTTAAATTCTTTTTGGCAGTGTCTTCTTCATTTAACATATATGTGTATTTATGAGAAGTAAATAAGGTTAAATCAGAAGTAATGGACAGGGTTTTTCCCGTCTTTGAAAAATTATTGTCGGCAATAAAAGACAAAACTTCCTGCACCTTTGAAAAACTCGGTTCAACATTGTATTTTAACAACAAATTATAAACAAAGTGGCGTCTTATTGCGGAATTAAGACGTAAAAAGTTTTGTGTATGCCATTTGTTGCCCGTCGTAATCTGGGTTTGGATATTCTGCATAAGTTCGTCAATAATATTGTTGTTTCCGATAGCAATTTCCGCAAGATTAATAAGAGAAGTTTCAACATTTGGATTAATTTCCTTTAATCTCGGCATAATGTTGTAGCGGATATTATTTCTCGCAAATCTTGTGTCCTGATTGCTTGAGTCATTGTTCGGGAATAACTCGTTTTCCATGCAGTAGGCTTCAATTTCTTTTCTCGAAAAAGAAAGCAGAGGCCGAACAATATTCATATCCCCGAGTTTGCGAAACTCTCTTATGCCTTCAAGCCCGTTTAAACCCGTTCCTTTTGCTATTCTGTATAAAACTGTTTCAGCATTATCGGTTTTGGTATGGGCGGTTAACAAAATGTTTGCTTTGTTGTATTCATAAGTCCTTTTAAAGAATTCATAACGTTCTTCTCTTGCAACGGCTTCCGTCTGTTTTGTATCTTCATCAAGCCGTTCCGCTCTGAATTTAATGTCAAATTCTGCGCAAAATCTCTGTGCGTTTGCTTCTTCATCATCAGATTCTTCGCCTCGCCATGCATGATTTAAGTGAGCCGCAACAATATTAAAACCGTAGGTTTCGGATAACTTTTTGACGATATGTAAAAGACACATTGAGTCCCAGCCGCCCGAAAAACCGACAATCATAGTCGTTTCGGGTTTTAAGGCTACATACTTTTCCAATATATTCTTTACTGTTGAAAGCATAATGTTTCTCACACCTGAATATTTTTTAATATAATATAACAAAAAAAGAACTTTTACACATTTTTGAGATAAATTTTTAGGTAATTATCTGTCTGTTACCGCAAAAACACTCGGAACCTTTATGCCTATTGTCATTGCGAGCGAACAAAGTGAGCGTGGCAATCTTTTGCAGGGATTACTTCGGAAAAGCCTCGTAATGACGTATCGGGCTAATTTTTGCGCTAACTTATTGAAAAATTCAATATTTTACTGTTTTTAAATATTTTACGTTTTTGTTAAGAAATGTTAACAAAATCATGAAAAAAGCGCAATTTTATACCTGTTTTTACTTATAAATTATGTGTATAGTGTGTAGAAAGTGTGGTTTGTATGGCAATTACTCCCGTAAGTTTGGTAAATTCAGTTTCTTATCAATCGGCAGAAGCTAAAAAAGTATCAAATTTAGTTACTTTTAATCAGCCTCAGGAAACAGAAAAGTCATCTGAAGCAGGAGCATTAAAGTCATATTTTATGGGCGGTCTTGCCGCTACGGTTTCATTTGGCGGTTTCCCTGTCAGCACAGGCGGTTTCATTACAAAGAAAATTGATGATGTACCCTGCAGTTGCTGCGGCGGCCGTATGGTAAGAAATCCCGAAATGGACAAAAAAGCAAGAGAATTTGCAGGTATCAACGGTGAAAAATTGGCTGAAAAAATCGAAGCCGACAAAGACTTTTTCAGAACTCCCCAAAGAGTTGTTATGATGTTAGTCGCTCAGGAAGCAAAAACTCATCCGAATTATGACCTTGCAAGAGCAAAAAGCGCATGCGGTAAAGGTTTGAAAGAAAAAACTCAGGCATACTGTATTAACTCATTAAAACAGGCTGATGAAGTTGTAAAAGCGGCTTACGGCGAAGATAATGCAACTTCAAAATTATTAAACAAAGAAATTGAAAAATTACAAAACGGAAATATCGGAAGAATGGCTTTGACTGAAGAACTCGTTAAACAGCAGGCTTCCTTATCTCCCGAAATTTATGAAACAGTTTTAGATGCCGCAATGAATATTCCGATGGACTTCAACGAAGTTAAAAAAGCCTTCGGCGATGCAAGCGGAAGTTCACAAAATATTGCAAAAAGTTTGTTAAGACCCTCTATGCAGACAATCGAACACATTCACCCGAAATCACTTGGCGGCCCGAACGCTACTCAAAACTTCGTTGCAGAATGTGCTGATTGCAACAACCCCAGAGGAAATATGTCATATTCTCAATGGTTGAAAATTCACCCTGAATTTCCGTTAAAGGCTCAAGACCATATCGAATGGTTCCAGCAGCAAGTCGTTAACGGCAGAATTGATTCAAGATATGACGATTACGGTGTTGATGTAAAACAAACTCTTTCAAAGGAATCAAAAGGTATTATTGAATTGAAGGTATTAAATCCTGAAAAAATTCAGGAGTTGAGAGAAGCAAAAAAGGCTAACGAAGATGTTAGCGTAAAAGATGAAATTGCTGCTCAAGACAAAGAGAAAGATGAGAATGAAGAATGATATCATAATATGATATAAACATTTTTAAACGATTTTTCAAATCTTGGAAAATCGTTTTTTTTATGTTAAAAAAAGATTATAGGAGACTATTATATGAAGATTGGAATATTAGGATACGGTAATTTGGGAAAGGGTGTTGAACTTGCAGCAGAGCAAAACCCCGATGTCGAATTGGCCGCAATTTTTACAAGAAGAAATCCCGATGATTTATCGGTCCGCTCTAAAACCGCAAATGTTGTAAGCATAAATGATATTGCCGATTGGCAGGATAAAATCGATGTTTTGATTATCTGCGGCGGAAGCGCAACAGATTTACCGGAACAGACGCCGAAATATGCAAAAATGTTCAACGTAATTGACAGTTTTGACACGCATGCCAAAATTCCCGAACATTATGAAAAGGTAAACAAATCGGCACTTGAAAACAAACATACCGCAATAATTTCGGTCGGCTGGGATCCGGGTCTGTTTTCTTTGAACAGAATGTATGCAAATGCAATATTGCCTAACGGCAAAGACTATACCTTCTGGGGTAAAGGTGTAAGTCAGGGGCATTCCGATGCCATCAGACGAATTGAAGGCGTAAAAAACGCAAAGCAATACACAATCCCCGTTGATAAAGCATTAAAATCGGTTAAAAACTGTGAAAACCCCGAATTAACAACAAGAGAAAAACACACAAGAGAATGTTTTGTTGTTGCTTACGATTGGGCGGATAAGGCAAAAATCGAAAATGAAATTAAAACTATGCCGAATTATTTTGCCGATTATGATACCACAGTTCATTTTATAACAGAGGAAGAACTTGAAAAGGAACACAGCGGAATACCTCATGGGGGCTTTGTAATCAGAACAGGCAAAACAAGCGAAAATACAAATCACGTTATTGAATACAGCCTTAAACTTGATTCTAACCCCGAATTTACATCAAGTGTGCTTATAGCCTATGCTCGTGCGGCATTTAAACTCTGCGGCGAAAAACAATTTGGCTGCAAAACGGTCTTCGATATTGCGCCCGCATATCTGAGTGCAAAATCACCTGAAGAATTAAGAAAGACAATGTTGTAATATTCGGATAAAATAATGGATAAAATCAAAGAACTGTATAAAAACAATACAAATATTTTTAATCTGCTGATTATCGCTCTTGTTATTGTAATAGGATTTTTAATCTTTAAAGATAACTATAACGGGATATTGACGGATAAGGGCAGAGAACTGCTCTTTCCCGAGGCGATTGCAAACGGAAAAGTCTTATACAAAGACATTTTGTGTATATATTTTCCGTTCGCTTTTCAGATAAATGCACTGTTTTTCAAAATATTTTCTCCGCATTTAAACGTTCTTATCGGGCTTGGACTTATTAACACCTTTGTAATGGGCGGTTTATTATATTACATTGCAAAAGAGTTTTTAAGCAAAAATATATCCCTGTTTTTCGTTGTTATTTACGTAATGGCAAGTGCGTTTAACGGAACCTTGTTTAATTCCATTCTTCCTTATTCCACATCGTTCACTTATGGCATTACCGCCTTTGTGGCAGGTGTTTTGTGCGCCGTAAAATACGTTAAGTCCGAAAATGCCCGTTATATCCGTTTTGCTTATCTCGCAGGCGGGTTTGCCTTTGCCTGCAAGAGTGAATTTGCGCTCTTGTTTTTAGTCCTGGCGTTGTCGTCGCTATTTTTAAAACCTCAAAATATTAAAAATAATATACTCAATCTGCTGCTATATGCTGTTTTTCCCTGTCTTTCCTGCGGAATACTTTTATATCAGGGTGTAACGATTGAACATTTTATGTCTGCGCTTGATTTTATGCACAGATTTTTCACGACAGATGCAATGATTTACCACGTTACGAGAACGGGTGCCTTGCCATCCTGGGAACATTTATTTATGTATCTTCCCGCCTTTTTCAGATTGTTTATATTTATTACGGTTACGTATTTTCTTTACCGAATTACAAGACATAATAAACTCTTTATGATAATTGCGGCCTTCGGCTGTGTTTATATCGCTAATTTTTCACTTATCGATACACACACTTTAATGCTTCCGATATTAATGTCGCTCTTTGTAATAATCAGATTTAAAGAACTTCTTAATAATAAACCGCTTTTGGTGCTCACAATAGCATCACTGTTTTTAAACATAAGAATGTTTTGGGCTTTAAATCTCAATGTTTACGGTATGCTGACGGCGCATATTTTGATTTTGTCGCTGTTAATTCTTATGTTTACGTATATGCGTGACTTTAAAGGTCTTTCAAAAGATGATTTTACGGACTTTATTACCTATCTGATGTTCGTATATCTGCTCTTTTATATCGCCTTTGATGTTGTTCAGACAACAAAAAATACAACCCCGTTGAAAACCCCGAAGGGAACAATATATTTGCCGAAAGCAAAATCAGAAGCGCTTGATTTTACTCTTAAATATATCAAGCAATATACTAAACCCGAACAAAAAATTCTTGTTTTGCCGGAAGGTATGGCAATTAACTTCTTTTCAGACAGACAACTTGATTATTCACTGCCGATGATTGACAGATTATATCACGATGCAATGAATGAAGATGAAATTATTGAAAAATTAAAACAGGCTGATTATGAGTTAATTCTCGTCGTCAAAGGATACGGACTTACTAATTTCGGAAAGCCTTACCTTTATTCCGAGGATAATGGTATAATGGAATACATAAAAGATAATTATTTTGCCGATTACAAGACAGAATATACTGACGGCAAAAATACAAATACAATGACTTTTTACATAAAACCATATTCAAAGGAGAAATCATGAAAAATTCGTTTATTACCCTTTCAATTATGTTCATTTTACTTGCCGCTAATTCGGGAATGAGCAATCAGCCTGCTTCTTATTCACAAATGCAGCAGGTAATTAATGCGACAAACTCACCTATGCCGATAAATGACATGGTTAAAGCAAGAGGCAAAGTTCAGCAAACACAACAGCAATTTAAGAACGCAAGAGAACTGCAGTATAAGAAACAACAGGAATATGAAAATATGTATAAATAAATTCAGTTAATTCAGATAAAAGGAGAATATTATGTTAGATTGTTTGAAAAAAAATTTAGATGAATTTAAAACGTTCGCAATGAGAGGCAACGTTATCGATATGGCAGTAGGTATCATTATCGGTGCCGCTTTCGGGAAAATCGTCGATTCTTTGGTAAAAGACGTCATTATGCCCCCGCTTGGTATGTTAATGAGCGGTGTTGATTTTACAAATTTATATATCACACTGCCCAACAAAAACGGTGAAATTTTAACCTATGAATCACTCGAACAGGCTCAGGCAGCAGGCGCAATTACAATTAATTACGGTATTTTTATCAACACCGTTATCAGCTTTATTTTGGTAGCTTTCGCTGTATTTATGATGATTAAATTTATTAACAAATTAAAAGATACGGCTGCAAAAGAAGAAGCACAGACGGAAGAAGCAACAACAAAAACATGCCCGAAATGTTTTTCATCTGTCGATATCAGAGCAACAAGATGCCCGCACTGCACATCTGAAATTGAATAAGTTCAGGCAAATCATATTTAAAACGGACATAAAATTATGTCCGTTTTTTTATATCCGAAAAAATTTATAATTTTCATATTGATTATTTTTTTTGTTCTTATTATTATAAAAATATAATCGAATTTATCGAAAGGAATATATTATGTCAATCGAATGCGAAATTTGCGGAAAAAAATCATTAAAAGCAGCAAAGATATCTTTTTCACATAAACAAAATGTTCACAGACAGTTCCCTAATCTTCAGACTGTTAAAGTAAATCAAAACGGTACTGTTAAAAAGATTAAAGTTTGTACTTCTTGCCTCAGAGCAGGAAAAGTTGAAAGAGCATTATAGTTCTTTCTGTTTAAAATTGATTTTGAAAAGAGGGCGAAAACGCTCTCTTTTTGTTTGCATAAAATCTTGACCGTTGCAAGAAAGTACAAACCCAAAAAGATTATGAATTTTTTATCAAAACATTCTGATACGGATAAGGTATCTCGATATTTTCCTCTTTAAATCTTTGCAAAATAAGTCTGTTAAAGGCTCTCTGAACCGCCCACTGTTCCTTTGGAACGGTTTTAATTCTTATTCTTATAATAATGCTTGAATTTTCAAAAGAATTTAAGCCGCAAATCTCAATATCACCCAAAATCTTTGGGGCAATTTTAGTATCCGCCATAAGTTCTTTGTCAAAAATATCTTTGAGAACAGCCATAACTTTATCGGGGTCTTCATCATAGGAAACGCCCAAATCAAGCAGGAAATAAGAATAATCCCGTGTGTAGTTCGTAACAATATCAATAAGACCGTTTCTGATAAAATGAACATTGCCGTTTATACCCCGCAAAGTAACCATTTTTAAGTCAATATTTTCAACAGTGCCTTCTTTGCCCGAAATATTTACGTAATCGCCCATTCTGATTTGTCCCGAGGTAATAATGATTATGCCCGAAATAATATCTTCAAGAAAACGTTTTGCGGCATAACCTACTGCAATACCCGCAACACCGGCTGTTGCAAGAAACGGTTTAATATTAACTCCGACACTGGCAAGAAAAGCAATAAGTGCGGATAATACCACAAAGGTATTTATTACCATGTGAACAAGTCTTAAGGTTGTTTTAATTTGCTTTATTGCTTCAATTTCGTCAGTTTTTGACAGGAGTCTTTTCTGAATTTTGTTAAAAATAAGAGTTATTATCTGCAAAATTGCCATCAAAACAACAATTCTGATAAACACGTTGAACCACATCGAGTTTTTGCAGGCAATCAGTAATTCTCGGTTAATTATATGCAAAATATCAAACATATATACTTAATTCCTTATGTTACAAATTAATTTTAAAATAAATTGCAAAGAAAAACAATTATTCATCAAAAAATGCTATTATATCTTGCAATAATAGCATTTTTACAAAAATTTAAAAAATTTTAAACCTTACTTATTTAATTTGCTTCTCCAATATTTTTTCCACTCATTATATATATTGCAGGCAACACTATTACTACCTGATTTATATGATTTATATTCAGACTGTTCTTGCGAATTTCCTAAAGGGGCATATCCGTACGCTAAATCGTGTAAACAAATTAATCCCATTTCAATTATTTCAGTAACCGATTTATGATATATTCGATGTATAATCTCAGCCTTGCTGTATAATTCACTTTGTCTTTCTTTGATTTCATCAAGCGTTGCATAATTTGCGTATAAACTTTTGTTATTTTTTACAAACCATAAGTGATATCCGCCATGATGTTTAACCCTTCCGCCATAACCATATTTAATATATTTCGTTAATCTGTTTTTTATACCATAATTGCCATCTGTTTTGCCGATATAAAGATACAAATTGCTTACAGATTTACATTTAACTTTAAAACCTTTTTCACTCTCATTATGGGATTTTGTGTCGTTCGGTTCATCGAACAATAATATTTCGGGTGTGTCTAAAATTTCTAATATTTGATTTTCGCTGTTTTTTACAACGTAAATTCCTTTTTCGGAAGAAATACCTCTATAATGGGTATTTTTATAATATTCCAATGTTTTTTCTTTATTTTCAGCAGAAAATAAACTGTTCATTATCAGATTAAAAAGTTCTTTATAATCTTTTACGGGTACATACTTAGCTTTCTTTTTGACAACGAACGCAGGAGATAAAGAGGAAACTTTCTTTTCATCAGGAAAATTGTGATTTACGGGGATATTAGAATTGCAGGTATCACCACTTATTCCAAAGCCCTCTTTTTTAAACTCATCTCTTAGTTTCTGTGTAGAAGCAAACTTACCGATACTGACGCCTTTAGCGTTACAAATAACTTTAAATAAGGCTTTAACATTATATGCATAGCCATTATATAAAACATTATAAAGTTTACCTCTTAAATCTTTACCGCTAGGTGCTCCATTTTGAGTAATAAACTCAAATGCATTAATTATATCTTGCCTGCTAAAATAAACACCCCAATAATATGCCATAGAATATATATCTCCTAATTTTCCCAATAAAAAACTCCCGAAGATGGATTCGAACCACCATAAAGAGATCCAGAGTCTCTTGTCCTGCCATTAGACGATTCGGGAATAAGACATATATATTATAACATAAAAAATAAAAATAAAAGCAAAATTTTTAATTATATAAAAAACATGCCGCGCTAGTATCTGCCGAAATTCTTTTAAATTCGGGCATTGCAAGCCTGCATTTTTCCGTAACTTTTATACATCTCGGGGCAAAAGCGCAGCCTGAAAATTTATCTTTAATAGTCGGCGGATTACCCGATATGGTCATAAGTTTTTCTTTGTCCTGCTGTGGCAGTGAACGGATTAATGCTTCTGTATAAGGGTGTTTGGGTTCAAAGAAGATATTTTTATCCGAACAAAGTTCAACTATCCTGCCGTTATACATTACAGCAGTCGCATCGGCGTTTTCCGAAACAAGCGCCAAATCATGCGAAATAAAAATAATGGAAGTTTTAAATTCGTTTTTAATCTCGTTCAGCAAACTCATAATCTGCGCCTGTACAGTTACATCAAGGGCGGTTGTAGGTTCATCGGCAATAATAATCTTTGCATCGCATGCCAAAGCGGCGGCAATCGCAACCCTTTGCCTCATTCCGCCCGAAAGTTCATGAGGATATGCCTTTAATCTCTCTTTTGCATCGGGTATTTTTACCGCTTCTAATGCCTCAACAGCATATTTTTCGGCATCGGCGCCATATAAATTTTTATGGAGATTTATAACCTCTGATAACTGATTGCCGATTGTGTATAACGGATTAAGCGAAGTCATGGGGTCTTGCGGAATAAGCGCAATTTCCTTACCTCTGATTTTTTGCATCTGTGAAGCACTGAAGGTTAACAAATCGTTTTCTTTGTATAAAATTTTACCGCCCGTAACCCTCGCAGTATTAGGCAATAAACCCAAAATTGACATAACCGTGAGAGTCTTGCCCGAACCTGATTCACCGACAATTGCAAAAAACTGATTTTCGTCGATTTCGAGTGAAACATCTTTAAGAGCCCCATAAGAACCCGAATCCAAGTCAAACTGAACTTTCAAATTTTCGATTTTTAAGATAGACATACAATTATTATATAATTTTGCGAAAATAAATACTATATATTAACGGCGAAAATATTTGCTACTTCTTTTTATTGTTGAAAACTCTGATGCCGACGGCTTCTTTATAGGGTGCTGTAAAATGAGCATAATCAAAGAATATCAGACCGTCAGACTTTGCGGCTCGGGTTTCATGAATTTGCAGCATAAGTTGGTCAACAGGTGCATTCATATACATAACAAAAATACCGGGGTAAAGTTTTGCATGAGAACCGATTTGGGTTTTCATACTGTGTATAATGGAATGTGCCGTTTTTCTGTCCGTTGAAAAAATCAACGGTGTATACCCGTCAACAAGATTACGCCTGTTCCATGTGTGCCAATCTTGCATTTTAGACATTAATGCTTTATCCTTGTCGGTAAAAATTACCGCCGTCAGCATTACCTTGTTTTTCAGGGTGCATCTTCTTACATCGGAAAGAAAATCGGTAATTTTCTGCTGTCTGTATTCATACCATTTATTTTTAAGGGGGTCTGCGACTTTGACTGTAAGAGGGTCAACGCCGTATTTAGAGGAAAATTCATTTCTTGCGAATTTTGTGTAACCCCATTCCGTACCCGTTGAATTGTCGGTTTTTAAAACAGTACCCAAAGGATATCTGATATAATCCAGATTTATGCCGTCAGGACGGTATTTGGTAATTACTTCATTAAGTAATTCAAGAACAAACTTTTGAACCTCGGGATTTGCAGGGTCGATAAAATAACCGTCATGTTCGGCTTTTGAGCAGGCGATTTCGGTGCTTTCGGCAAGTGCCTTTGTCGTATTTGCCCATTCGGGATGAACGACAAGTATGTGCTTCATACTGCTTCTCGGGGGCTGATTTCCGATATAAAAGGTCTGAAACCATACATGAACTTTTATATCACGCTTGTGGCATTCTTTAATCCAAATGGCTAACGGGTCAATACCTTTAAACTCACCTCTTTGTGAAACTACTCCGTATTTTTCAAGAACATTCGAGGGGTATATTGTTGTACCATGGTAAAAGGTTTCAAGAAAAACGTTGTTAATTCCCGATGCTTTAAGGTCTTCAACAGTTTTAACAATCTCTCTTTCGCTGTGTTCGACAGGTCTTATCCAAACACCTTTGAGTTCGTTTTCTTTATACGGAAGTGCGTTGTTAAGAGCCGCAGAAACGTATTCTTTTGATTGTTCCACGTATTGTTCAGCCTTATCGGGATTTTTTTCAGCCTTCTTTAAATTGTCCTTTGCCTTTGTCAATAAGGACAAAGATTTTTTGTAATCGTAGCATTTGTCACGCAGTTTATAATACTCAATTACATTTGCCGTTTCTTTTATTTTTTCGTTTGCCTCAAATACGCTTGTATCAGATGTTACAAAGGCTGTAACCTGCATGGTTTCGGGATTAATATAAATCTTTGAGCCGAGTTTTATATTATCCAAAATCCATTTTTTTGCCTTGCCATGTCCGCTGATAATAAATCCCTCACGTGGAATTAAGGAATCGGAACCTGTGAATTTTACTACCGTATTTTTTACAACGGCAACTTCGGCGCCAAATTCATTTGTTCCCGTACGCATACCGAAATCAGGGGTATAAATAATAAGTTGATTATCGCTTCTGAACCCCGGATAATACGTATTTATGCCTTTATCTCCGATTTTAGGGTCTATAAACGAAATGTATGCGGTTGACTGAAGATAAATCTCACCCTTCGGTATGCTGTAAACCTCCTGAGGAAGTCTGTATAAATCCGCATACTGACTCAAAATATCGTTTGGAACATCTAAATCCGCTCCGTTATTATCGTTTATCTTCTTGTCTTCAATTATATTAAATTTAACCTTTGATTTGTCCTCATAATTATAAATAACCTCAACATCTGTCTTTGGCTTTTTAGGCTGCTTTTTTTTGCCAAAAAGTCTTGCATCGGCACTTACGGCCGACAGGGTTATGAGAACAAAAAATACTGTTAAATATCTGATAAACCTACACATATCTGCATTATACTACAACCACCAAGCATGAATAAATTAATAATAAAAATTCATAATTAAAAAATAATTAATTATTTAAGGTTTATTGATTTTTTGTATTATCATGAAATATATATAAGAGGATTTGAAATGAAATATCAGGACTATTACAAGACACTCGGTGTTGACAGAAATGCAACTGATGCGCAGATAAAATCGGCGTTCAGAAAACTTGCAAGAAAATATCACCCTGATGTCAACAAAGACCCGTCTGCAGTTGATAAATTCAAGGAAATAAATGAAGCCTACGAAGTCTTATCCGATAAAGACAAAAGGAGTAGATATGACAGTTTGGGTGCAAATTGGCAATCAGGCTCGGATTTTACGCCGCCGCCGGGATTTGATAACTATAACTTTGAAAACCTTAATTATGAAGACATTGCAAACGGTTTTGACAGTTATAACGGTTTTTCGGACTTTTACAGTTCTATCTTCGGCGACTTAATGGGACAAGCCAAAAATAAGTTTAATGGCTTTAATTTCGGAAATTTTGGCGGGTTTTCAAAACAAACAGAAAAAAAGAAATCACGTTCAAGACAGGCGCAGTCTCAAAATCTTGATATTACAAAAGAAATCACGATTGGCGCAAAAGATATTATGTCAACCAACAAAAAAACCGTCAAAATCAATGATATAAGAAAATGCCCCGATTGCAACGGCAAAACTATTAGTTGTCAAACCTGCAACGGTACGGGTTATATAAATAATTCAAAAAACATAAGCGTTTCAATCCCAAAAGGTATTAAAGACGGTCAGAAGATTAGACTTGTCGGCGAAGGAAACAAAGATGCCTACGGTAACAAAGGCAATTTGTATCTCGTTGTCAGAATAAAAGACAGCGAATATGAAATTAACGGCGCAGACGTAACTAAAACCGTATCAATTTCGCCCGCTGAAGCAGTTATCGGTGTGGCAAAAAAGGAAATTGAAACACTTCACGGCACTGTCGGCATAAAAATCCCGCCTATGACAAAATCGGGTCAGATTTTGCGGCTAAAATCACTCGGCCTGCCCGATAAATCAGGCTTTGGTAATCTTAATGTCAAAATCAAAATTAATATTCCCGATAATATTACCGCAGAACAAAAAGAACTCTATGAAAAATTGCTGAAAACAGAACAAAAATAATGTTATCCGTTTATTTTTGAAGCAATGTGTTTTGCGACTGCTTCACCCATAGAAAAGCAATTCATCTGTGTTCTTACAGCCGCCTGTGCTCTAAATTCCGCTCCAAGACATCTTCCGACTGCAAAAAGATTATCGTACTTTTCGGAAATAAGTGCTTCAAGCGGCAAATACCAGATGTGTTTGGTGAATTTAAGTTCACCGCCGTCTTTTTTATCAGAATGAACATCAATAGGATAATCGGAAGCAAGAGCAATATTTTCGGGCTTTATGCCGCTTTCGATATCGGCAACCGTAAAGACTTTTTTAGGCTTGATTCTTCTTGTTTCACGTACGCCCAGCATGTCTGAAATGTTAGAAACATAGGCGTTTTCAAAGCCATTAAGGTATTTATTGCAAAAGGCGGCAATGCGGTTTATTCTTTTTCTGCCCTCGATAATCTGTTGCGAAAGTTCAAAAGCCTCGTCAGAAGCGGGTTTTTGAGGGGGTAAAAGTCTCGGGCAATTAAAGGCAACTGCATCCTTCATACCCGCTACCGTGAAAATCTGAAAATAAGCACTATCAGTGTCAACAAGTGTGCCGTCTGCAATAGCGGCTTCAAAGTACGGCTTTAAAGCCCAAGTTCTGTTTGTATCCCAAGTATAAGCCGTAGAAAAATGAGTTTGTCCGTTTACTTCACATGAAGTAGTAACATTTCTGTCTGAATCAATTTCACATATCCAATCAGCAAATTTTTTGCAATCAACACCCGACATTAAAAATCTCATGGAAGTAGATTGTTTTTCAGAATTATCTTTTAAAAATTCCAAATTTAATTTTTCAAAAATTTTTCCGTCGCCTGTTCCGTCCACAAGATGTTTCGTATCGATACGTAACGATAACAAATTAACGTCAGTAATTAAATCAAGAGAAAATCCGTAATCTGTTATCGCTATATCTCTAGTCGATACAAGATATAATATATCACATGATACATCTTGCAACATAGAGTCAAAAACAGATTTTATAATTTCGGGATTGAACCATGCACGATTACCGTCAGAATACGTATGACAGGCGTTTTGCGCCGATGCTGCATTTATAAGCGCCTCAAAAAAGTCCGTATTAATATTTAAAGAATTTAATTTCATAACCGGAATGACAAGCCCCGAGGTCATTAGCCCGCCGCAGTGAAGATTCTTTTCTATAAGCAGAGTTTTTAGCCCCGCCCTTGCGCAATTCCAAGCGCAAGATATTCCCGCAGCGCCTGCACCTGCCACAACAACATCATATTTCATTTTGGTACCTTTTCTTATATTCGGTTGCACTTTGTTTATTACTTTCTTTTACTAATTCTTCTCTTGCCGATAAAATTTCGGAAGCGGATAAATTAAAATTATTATCATAATACGGTATGCCCGCTTTTGTTTCCATAAGTCCGAGGTCGTAAACGGATAATTCATGTTTGATTTTAGATTTATTAAAAGCGGCGATAGTTCCAAACTGTGAATTTTCCAAAATTATTTTGCCTATATAAAAATTTAATTCCGATAAAGATTTTCTGACGGGTGTAGAATTAGAATAGGTAGATAAAATTCCATCGGCATGCATTTTGGATTTTATAAGTTCCAAAAAATTATAAGTCCATAATAAAGGCTGCTTATGCGGGGTATAACCGTCCAAAAATACAAAATTATATTTATGGTTGATACTTTGCAGAGTTTGCCTTGCATCACCAAAGATTATATCAAATGCAATATTCGCAGTTTTAAAGGGTTTAGGTGCGATTTCCATGCTATTTGATACATTTTGATAATATATATTATGTAAAAACGAAGAAACTTCATTCAGAGATGTAAATATACCGCCATGCTCAAAAAAATCGTTAAAAACACGGCAAATTTCGGGGGCAAAAAACTTACCCGTAATATCGGGATTAGATTTAAAATATTCGGATATAAATGATGCAAACTCATCAAAATTAAAAAGAAAATATGATAATAAATATAAATTTATTTCAGGAGCATTTAAGCCGTCTTTTATAAACGGTGATAAAAATGCAAAAGATTTATTTATATCTAATGCGGTTATATAAATTTTACTTTCAGAATTATTTTTTATTGCGGAAAAAATTGCCGCCTTGGTGTTATACCCTATTCCAAAACAAATATCAAGAACGGAAACAGAACTATTCTTTTTACAATAGTCCTCATAATCCGTCGGATATATAAACTTATCAAAACTCTCTTTAAGAGCGCCTGTTACAGAGTGCAAAATATCCTTTGCATCATTATCATATAAACCGACAGAGCCGTCCTGTGTAATCTGATATTCAAATTGATTCATAATAATATTTTACAAATTTATATACCCTTAAACAAAGTTTGTAATTTTTCTTAATAGATGTATCTAGCAGAAATATAAAGATAACCTTTTTATCAAAAATAAGTATATCTGTCAGAAACATATCGATAATATTTTAAGAGTTATATCTAACGGATACATAACGATAATATTTTTATAAAAATTTTATATTTTTCAAAAATATTTTTTTGAAAAATTTTTTCTAAAATTAATTTTTAAAATTAAAAAAAATTTTTAAATATTATTGAATTTATCTTTCAGTTACACAAAAATTTTTATGAATCGTCATTACGAGGCTTGCCCGAAATAATCCCCGAAAAAGATTGCCACGTTCACTTTGTTCGCTCGCAATGACAATAATCGTAAATATTGAATATTTTTAAATTTATGTCATAATATAAATGCCTTACACGGATATTTATTTTGTTCCTACATTTTGATTAATCGGGAGAGAATGCTCTCAAAATCATGCAGTAGACCTGCCATAGCAGCAGGAAACGGATTGGTTTAGGCGCTCACCCACCTGCGAGACTCGCAGGCAACAAAATCATATTCGTGCAGGGCATTTTCTGTATTTTATCGCTGTTTATGTGATAAAATATAACTGAACATGGAGATAATTATGACTACTACAAATGAAGATAAAATAGTAATTACAATCCTCGGTGCCGATAAAGTCGGTATTGTTGCCAAAATTACGGCTATTTTGGCTGAATGTAACGTAAATATTGAAGATATCAAACAGTCAATTATGCAAAACCTGTTTGTCATGTTTATGCTTGCAAAAACAGGCGAAAAATCTGTTCCCTTCAATGAATTAAAGGATAAACTCAATAAGGCTGCCGAAGAAATGAAGATGGAAATTTGGGTTCAAAAGAAGGCAATTTTTGACAAAATGCATACAATTTAGCGAGGTTTTGCAATGAATTTCTTTAATGAAGATTCTATTCTTGAAACTATAAACATGATAAGAATACACAATCTGGATATCAGAACGGTTACGCTTGCTTTGAGTCTGCGTGATTGTATGGATACAGATGTAAAGTGTGTTGGTGAAAAAATTCACGAAAAAATAACAAGATATGCTCAATATCTTAAAAAATACGCAGACGATATCGGAACTGAATATTCTATCCCGATTGTAAACAAAAGAGTTGCGGTTACGCCGATTTCAATAGTCGGCGAATCCTGCAAAAAGCCCGATTATGTGTATCTTGCAAAAATTTTGGATAAAGCGGCTGATGAAGTCGGAATAGATTTTATAGGCGGTTTCGGCGCATTAGTTGAAAAAGGCATGACAAAGGGTGATTTACTTCTTATGTCGAGCATACCCGAAGCGCTTGCGGGAACAAAGAAAGTCTGTTCTTCAATAAATCTCGCATCTTCAAAAGCAGGCATAAACATGGATGCGGTAAACAAAATGGCTGAAATCATCAAATTATCGGCAAACTACACTGCAAAACAGGACGGTATCGGAGCCGCAAAACTTGTATGTTTCTGTAATGCCCCTGGTGATAATCCCTTTATGGCAGGCGCTTTTCACGGTTTTGGAGAACCCGAATGCGCCTTAAACATCGGCGTTTCAGGCCCAGGCGTTGTCAGAGCGGCAGTAGAATCTCTGCCCAAAGAAACACCGCTTGGTGAAGTTGCAAACAAAATCAAACAAATTGCATATAAAATAACCTCTACGGGCGAATTAATCGGACATGAACTTGCCGATAAATTAGGTATTCCGTTCGGAATAATCGACTTGTCGTTAGCACCTACTCCTGCCGTCGGCGACAGTGTTGCAGGTATCTTCAAAGCAATGGGGCTTGAACATGCAGGCGCACACGGTACAACTGCCGCACTTGCAATGCTGAATGATGCGGTTAAAAAGGGCGGCATTATGGCAAGTTCGCACGTTGGCGGGCTTTCGGGCGCATTTATTCCCGTTTCGGAAGATGCGGAAATGATTGATGCAGCAGCAAACGGTCATTTAACTTTTGACAAACTTGAAGCAATGACCTGTGTCTGTTCCGTCGGACTTGATATGATTGCAATCCCCGGAAACACGCCGAATGACACTATTGCAGGCATAATCGCAGATGAAATGGCTATCGGTATGATTAACAAAAAAACTACTGCGGTCAGAATAATTCCCGTTCCGAACAAAGATGTCGGAGATAATGCGGTATATGGCGGACTTTTGGGCGAAGCGCCCATTATGGCAGTTAACAAATTATCATCAACCGATTTTGTACAAAGAGGCGGAAGAATACCTGCACCGATACACAGTTTAAACAATTAGGACTTAATTATGACTCTTACGGAAGAAAAACATAAAATCAAAGAATGGAACGAATACTTTTTAGACATGGCCAAAACCTGCGCAACAAGGTCAAATTGTCTGCGCTCACAAGTCGGTGCCGTTATCGTCGGCGAGGATAAAAAAATTAAGGCAACG
>JAILHI010000070.1 GCA_024695865.1 Candidatus Gastranaerophilales bacterium | reverse complement strand
GATAACGACAAATTCTTTTCATACAGAAAAGAAAATGGCACGACAAACAGGCACAGTGCCGTTGTTATAAGATAAAAGTAATTGATTAAATATATGAAAAGGTCTGTTCACTGTTTACTGTTCACTTATTTATTTGACTTTTCAAAAAACATCATTAATAAAAAAATATGTTAATTTGGGAGTTTTTTAAACAGAATAGTAAATGCGCACATTCAAAAGTGAAACCTGATGTCGATTTTGCATATTGTCCGGATTGCGGCGAGCTGATAGAAAACCAATGGTATCTTGTAAGATGCGCCTGCTGCGGAGTAAAATTAAGAGGGGTAATAAAAAACGGTGAAATTGTGCCGGAAGAACATTTTTGCCATAACTGCGGAACGCGCGAGTATGTCGTTGAAAGGATAGACAAAATAAATTTTATCGATATAAACTATGCCGTACTTGTAAAAGCAATAGTCGAAAATAACGCTTATTCGTCGACTCAAAGCTGGATTAACCCGCAAACACAAAATTGCAGACCGAAACTGCTGCAACAATCCCTATAAAATCAGCCAAAAGCCCGACCAAAAGCGCATATCTGACTTTTGATATTCCGACTGCGCCGAAGTACACAGCCAAAACGTAAAAAGTCGTTTCACTTGAACCTACCATTACGGCGGCAAGTTTTGTCGCATAAGAATCAGGACCGAAATTGTTTGCGATATCGGAAAATACACCCAAAGCCGCAGAGCCTGACAATGACCTTACAATCATAACGGGTATTGTATCAACGGGCACATTTAAACGCGATAAAAGCGGTGCACATAAACTGCCTATTGAATCAATTATGCCTGATGCTCTAAACATAGATATTGCAACCATTATCGCAACCAAATAAGGTATAATATTTACGGCAACTTTAAACCCGTCTTTTGCGCCGTCAGTGAATGTTTCGTATATCGGAACTTTTTTAACCAAACCCATTGTCAGTATCAAAAGTATTATGCAAGGTAAAGCCCAAAGTGAAATGATGTTCATTATGTTGTGGAACATTATTCCTCACCTCCTTTGGTTTTAGCCCCCTCACCCGCATTTCTGCCGCTCGTTTCACTCGCGGAGAACTGCTCCCTCTCCCGTTGGGAGAGGGGTGGGGTTAGGGTACAAACCTCAGTTGTAACAGTTTGTTTTGCCCAAAAGCGTTCAAAAACTTTTGCCAAAACTATTGCACTTATAAATGCAATACTTGTTACGAGAAGTGTCGGAGCAATAATTTCCGTCGGGTTTTTGTAACCTATACCTATCAATACGGCTATAACGGTTGCAGGAACAAGCTGAAATCCTGCCGTATTCATTGCCAAGAGCATACACATAGCGTTTGATGCCGATGATTTATCTTTATTATGATTTTGGAGTTCTTCCATAGCTTTTAAGCCCATTGGCGTTGCGGCATTGGAAAGCCCCAAAGCGTTTGCCGAAAAATTCATTGCAATATCACCAATAGCAGAAGATTCTTCGGGAATTTCATTGAAAAGTCTTTTTGTTACGGGTTTTATGATTTTTGCGATAAGTTCTACAAGTCCGCATTTTTCGGCAATTTTCATCATACCGAGCCAAAATGCCATTATGCCTATCAGAGAAAAAGCCACCTTGACGGACAGTTCAGCGCCCGAAAGTATTGCGTTCACAACGTCATTCAGTCTGCCGTTTATTGCGCCGAAAATAATTGATATAACTATCAAAAAGTAAAAAATATAGTTCACTTTTAATCCTCATCTAAGCTCAAAACCGCCATAAACGCTTCCTGCGGAACTTCTACACGTCCGACGGATTTCATACGCTTTTTACCTTTTTTCTGTTTTTCCAAAAGCTTTCTTTTACGTGTGATATCACCGCCGTAACATTTATCCAAGACATTTTTTCTCAGAGCCTTTATATTTGTACGTGCAATAACACGACCGCCTATCGCAGCCTGTATCGGAACTTCAAAAAGCTGGCGCGGAATTATTTCTTTTAATTTTGCAGTAAGTTTTTGACCTATATAAAATGCACTATCCTCGTGGCATATAACGGAAAGCGCATCAACAACTTCGCCTGCAAGCATAACATCCAGCTTAACAAGATTTGAACGCTTATAATCCTTAAATTCATAATCCATACTTGCATAACCTTTTGTTCTTGATTCTAATTGGTCATAAAAGTCTGTAATTACTTCACTCAAAGGTATTTCGTATTCAAGACTTGCTCTTACTTTATCAATATATGACATGGTTTTGAATATACCGCGTTTTGTCTGCGCCAAATCCATAAGAGTCCCGACATAATCGTTCGGTGTTATTATTTGGACTTTAACATACGGCTCTTCTATGTAATCTCTGAGCTGTGCAGGCGGAAGATTGGCAGGGTTGTCGATTTCAACTGGTCGTAAAAATCGGTAATAACTTCGCTCAAAGGAATTTCATATTCCAAACTTGCCCTTACTTTGTCGATATAAGACATTGTAACAAATATTCCGCGTTTTGTTTGCGACAACTCCATAAATGTTCCGACATA
>JAILHI010000047.1 GCA_024695865.1 Candidatus Gastranaerophilales bacterium | reverse complement strand
CCTGCATTTTTATTTTAAGGAGTATATACGTCAATTTTGGAACTACATTTTTTAATTTTAAATTTGTTTTTTGCTTTTAGTGAAATCTTATATTACAATTTTTTTATGAAACAATTATGCAAACACCCTTTTAACAGTATTCAGGTTCAAAACACAGGTGAAATATACTGTTGTTGCTGTTATTGGACTGATTTTTATTCTTTCGGAAATATTTTTGAACAATCTTTTGATGAAATATGGAACGGCGAAAAGGCGCAGGCGTTCCGAAAACAGTTTTTTGAAAATCAGTATAAATACTGCAAACTTGATGTTTGCGACCCTTATGTTCCTCAAAACGATTTTGAACCGTCTTTAATTTGTGAATATCCCAAACAGATAGAATTTAGTTACGACAGGCATTGCAACGTAAGATGTATCTTCTGCCGAAATAAAGCGGACAAAGCGGAGGAAGAATATAACAGGCAGAAAGAACAGAAAATAGAAGAAAATTTTGACAGAATATTTACACCCGTTCTTGAAAAAGCAGAGATTGTCGAGTTAAACTCGGCGGGCGAACTTTTTGCAAGCAAACATTCAACAGAGATTGTCAAAAAAATTATTAATATCAATCCGAACATAAAATTTAAAATAATATCAAATGGAATTTTGTTTACAAAGGAAATGACGGAAAAACTCAACTTGACCGACAGGCTGATGTCAGTTACAGTTTCCGTTCATGCGGCAACCGAAAAAACTTATAACAGGCTTGTTGAACGGGGTAATTTTAATGCTGTTTCCGAGAACCTTAAATTTTTATCCGATTTAAAAAAACAGGGCAAATTACAAAATTTACAACTTAATTTTGTTGTTACGTCCGTTAATTATAAAGAGATGGAAAAATTTGCGGAAGATGCACTAAAGATTGGCGCTTCGCCGTTTTTTATAAATTATCACAGACAGATTGAGTCCGATGAACTTGAAAAAGAACTTGATATCTCTCAGGTTTCGCACAAAAAATACAACGAACTTGTCAAAATTTTGCAAAACCCGATATTTAAAGATGAAAACTGCTTTGTATGTGATTATCTTAAAAACTTAAAACCCGTCAAAAAATCGTTTTTTGATTTATTTAAAAAATGAACCCTTTTTTAAGATTTCTTCTATATATTCCCAAATGGTCGGATTGATGCCGTTTGCAAGACATTCTTTTTTGTAAAAATCAAACAGTTCGTAGTAATATTCGGGAATTTTAAATTCACCGTCCTGAAGAAATTCTTTATCACACTGGTCTATCATAAGTTCGGAATTTGTAATGCCGATTTCTTTCATAAGATTAATATACTTTTGAAGTTCTTCTTTGTTGTCGTTATATCCTCTGACGAGAATGTATTTTAAACGCAAAAGAACAGGCAGTTTGACATACTTTTTGAGATTTTCGACAACATCGTCAAATTTATCTACGGTTTTGATTTTTTTAAAGGTTTCCCGACAGCCCGAATCAATTGAAATATTGATATCCACAAAGGTTTTGTCCGCAATTTCGGCAATCTTCGGAAGATAAACGATACCGTTTGTGGCAATTTCTACCCTTTTGACCCCGTTTTGCATAAAAATATCGACTAAATCTTCAAATTCGTCCAAAACGGATACATTTCCGCCCTGAAAATGCACATCAAGATTTTTTTTGTCTATAATGTCCTGTTTGTAACATTCTTTGATGATGGGAAGTAAATCGTAGTAATCGCTTTTTTTTGATTTTAAAACGATTTTTCTGCCCGAAAGATACTGTTCGCAACAGTAAATACAACTGCAATCACATTGTTTGAAATGTTTGACGATAATCATTTTTGCTTTCGGAGGTTTTGAAAAAAGGCTGAAAAGAAGATTCTTCGGTTTTTCCTGTTCCCTTAAATCAAAACAGCCCTGACATTCTTCGGGAATATCGCCTCTGTCAAGCATTTTAATCAAAGAGTTTCTTTTTGTTATGATGTCTTTTACTTTATCGGGTTTCGGGATATCTATCGACGGCCCCGTTCTTGTTGCACAGCAGTAAAAAACCTTGAGTGCATCAAAATCTAAAGTTTCATTTAATCTTTTGCAAAAATATCTTTTTCTCATAACTCTATTATACAAAAATTATGCTATTATTTTAATATGAATTTTTTAAATCTTTTTAAACCTAAAAAATCATATATGTGCCCGTTAATGAATACCAATCTGCATTTTACAAGCAGGAATACTCTTGAACCCTGCTGCAGTGCGAATATCGGGCCTGCCTTCGTTGAAAAACTTTCCGAAAAAGAGTCGATTAAAAGTTTTGTAAAAACGAAAAAAAAGTATATAGAAATGTTAAAACACGGCGAAATCCCGAAGGGTTGCACCGATTGTGTGCATTTGCAGGATTATCAGCCTGTTTCCGATTTAAGAATAAATAAAATTACCCTTAATCACTATACTCAGTGTAATTGTGCTTGTATATACTGCACACAGGCAAACAGAACCCTCGAAAAAATTAAAGAGGATATGAACAAGCCCGTTTTGTTTGACGTTCTGAAATTTATAAATGAACTGTACGACAACGATCTTATTGATACCGAAAAACTTTATATAGATTTTCAGGGCGGTAATATTTCCTGCCTTAAAAACCATGAGGAAATTATAGATACCTTTATGAAAAGGGGTGTCGGAACGATTTATATTCCGACAAACAATATTGTTTATATGCCGCTGATAGAAAATCTCCTGAAAATGAAAAAGGGCGAGGTTTGCACCGCACTTGATGCGGGCTGCCGTGAAACTTATCTGAAAATCAAACAGGTGGATAAATTCGATAAGTCGGTTGAAAATCTGAAAAGATATATCACAGCGACGGGTAATGATGCCGTTATTGTGAAATACATTATTGTTAACGGTTATAACGATAATCTTGACGAGATGAAACTTTTTACGGATAAAATGCTTGAAATCGGCGTAAGAACAATTGTTGTGGATATCGATTACAGAGATATAATCGACGGGCCTTTTACTATTCCGAAGCATTATTACGACCTTGTTCACCATGCGGAAAACGTTTGCAGGGAAAACAATATGGTTTTTGATATTCCGCCTTATACACGCAGTGTTTTGGAAAAAGGTTTTTCATCAAAATAAATTTTTGTAATATAATTGTTATGCAATAAATCGACAGTCGGAGAAAAGATATGCTAATAATTATGCAGCCGCAGGCAAGTGAAGCCAACATAGAAAATGTAGTCAGTTTTATTGAAAAACAGGGCTTTACGGCACACATTTCAAAGGGCGAAGTGCAGACGGTTATCGGCTGTGTCGGCGGAAAAACCATTGATAAAAGAAATATCGAACTGCTTGCTGGTGTAAGGGAAGTTGTCAAAATTACATCGAGTTACAAGTTGGCAAGCAGAACTTTCAAGCCCGATGATACGGTATTAGAGGTTAAAGATGCCAAATTCGGTGGCAGGTATGCGGGTATTATTGCGGGCCCCTGTACGATTGAATCTGAAGCGCAAATGGAAGAAGCGGCAGAAAAATTAGCCGCTATTGGTGTAAAGACCATAAGAGGCGGCGCTTTTAAGCCGAGAACCTCACCTTATTCTTTTCAGGGTATGGGCGAGGACGGTTTGAAGATAATCAAAAAAGTTGCCGATAAATATGGTCTGGCGGTAATTTCCGAGGTTATGGAAATTGCGCAGATTCCTTTGATGGAAAAGTATGTTGATATTTTGCAGGTTGGCGCAAGAAATATGCAGAATTTTAATCTGTTAAAAGAACTCGGACAGATTAACAAGCCTGTTTTGATTAAAAGAGGTTTGTCAGCAACTATCGAGGAATGGCTGATGTCGGCGGAATACGTTCTGTCCGGCGGAAATGAACAGGTTATGCTCTGCGAAAGAGGTATAAGGACTTTTGAGCCGATGACGAGAAACACTTTGGATTTGTCGGCGATACCCGTTGTCAAAAAACTTTCTCATTTGCCCGTAATTGTTGACCCGAGTCACGCAACGGGGCTTCGGGATAAAGTTGCTCCTATGTCAAAAGCCGCAATTGCAGCAGGCTGTGACGGGCTTGAAATTGAAGTTCACCCGCACCCAGAATGTGCAATTTGTGATGGTGCGCAATCTCTGACGCCCGATGATTTTGATAAATTGTATTCCGATATTAATAAGATTGCGGAAATAGTTGGGAAAGAATTAAAATAATGTTTCGTCAGTTTTCACCGATATTACTGCTTTTGATATCAAATATCTTTATGACGTTTGCTTGGTACGGTCATTTAAAATTTAAAAGTACGGCGCTCTGGGTTGTTATTCTTGTCAGTTGGGGCATAGCGCTTTTTGAATACTGTTTTCAGGTTCCCGCAAACAGAATAGGGCATGAATACTACGATGCCGCCCAATTGAAAGTCATGCAGGAAGCGATAACACTCATCGTGTTTTCGTTTTTTTCCATTCTTTATTTAAAAGAAAATTTAAAGTGGAATTATATTCTGGGCTTTATATTGATAGTCCTTGCCGTCTTTTTTGTTTTTAAAAAGTGGTAAATTCTTTTTCATGTAACAATTTTTAAAGAAATATGTTATAATACCCATGAAAATAACAAAAAAATGCATCATAATGATTTATAATTGAAGTGTAAAAAACAAGGGTGAACTATGGATATTTCAAAAATGCCGCAGGGCAAGCAATTTAATTTCGGTCAGGCAAATATTAACATTGCCGCTTTCAGTGATACTCACGGACAGATTGAAAAAACGGCTGCAATTTGTGACACTTACGAAAAGCACAAGGAAGAAATTCACCCCGATTCACAGAATAAGAGCAATAAAAATGTTCTTGCCGTTGTCGGCGACTGGTTTATGAACCCGACAAGAAAGGGTTATTTATCTTTTAAAGAAACCATCGGCGATATGCAGGGCAAGTTTTTGGGTGATTTTATCGAGAGAATGAAGTCGAATACAGGCTCTTTAAGCACCCTTTACACCCCCGGAAACCACTGTCTTGAAGGCGGGGATTCCTACCTGTTTTCAAAAACCAAACAGTGCGATATGACAACGGTTATGACAAACGTTGATATTGACGATTCAAAGTCTATCACTTCGTTGGAACCCGAAGCGCAGAAGAAGTTTGCTGAGGCAACCGTTTTGGAAGTTCCCGATGACAAAGACCCCGATAAAGTACATAAAATGCTCGTTTTGGGTATGGTTTGTCCGAATATGGACTACTATTGCAAGGGTTTAGTCGATGATTTGGATATTTTGGACAGAAACAGCAAAAAAGAAGTCAATATAAGCGAAGAAGATTTACAGGAAACTTATAAAACCTTTAACGAAAAAATTGCGCAGTTTAAAGAAGAAAACCCCAATTCACCCGTAATGCTTTTAAATCATGCGGGACAAAAAGTTGTTCAAATGCTTTGTAACCACTGTGATATAGATTTGGTTCTGAACGGACACGACCACAAGGACGAAACCTCTGAATTTACAAGCGCCGCTACGGGCAAAAAGACACTTGTCTGCTCGCTTTCAGAAAATGCAAAACTTATGGACGCCGTAAACGTTCATTTTGACGACGACGGTAAATATTCTTTCAGTTCAAAGACTTTGTATGTTCAGTTGCAAGACCAGGATGCAAAATTTAAAGAAATGTTTGACAAAACCTTTGAAAAGGATACGGTGGGTCTTGTTCAGATTACCGACCCCGCAGGTTCAAACAAATTATCAATCGGCAATATCCGTTATGCAGATAACCCGCTTGCAAAACTTGTTACGGATACGATTAAAGAGGATATTAAAACCACTCACCCCGATACAGAGTTGTTTATGATGAACACCTCTGCTTTCAGACAGGAAATCCAGGTGGATAAAGATAATCCCGTAACGAATATGCAGTTAATGGATTTGATGAGCGGTCTTATCGAAAAAGATGCAAAAATCCGTGTGGGCAGTTTTAACGGCGAAACCATTACGAAAATGGTTTACCAGAACGTCAGAGAAAATAACCAGAACAAAACCAGAAACGTATTAATGGGCTGGTCGGGCCTGCAGTTTGACAGAGGTAATATGATAAGACTTCAAAACGAAGGCTGCGAGGATATGTCCGAGGTCGCTAAATACATAAAAATTATGAATAAAGACGGCGAATGGGAACCGATAGATTTTTCAAGAAGTTATAAAACCGCAGTAACTCAAAAATTGTTTGAAAAAACCACGATTGAAGATGTCAAAAATCTTGATTCCGAGTTTGAACACCTAGGTAAGACGGCTAATGACTGTCTGCTTGCAGGGGTTAAAAAACTTGATTATAAACTGACAGTTCCGCAGGATATCAGAGTTATTGACGAATCCGCCGAAGAAGAAACATAAATTTTGATTTAATTTTTCTTCGGAATTTGGTTTGAAAAATAATTTTTCAGCCCGTTGCAGATTGAAACGGCTGTCTTTTGCTGAAAGTTTTTGTCGATAAGTTTCAAATATTCGTAAGGGTTTGGCATATATGCAACTTCAACGAGAACGGAAACGGGCATGGCGGGTCTTGTGAGCACAAAACTTGCATAATTTGTGCCGTTATCCTGCAGACCGAGTTCTTTTACCATTTGTTTTTTTATGGTGTCGGCGAGGTTTTTTGCCTGCGGGTGATAATAATAGGTTTCAACACCGTGATTTTTGTAAGGGTTTCCGTCAACCATAGAGTTTGCGTGGATACTGATTAGCATTATTGCCTGTTCTTTTTTTGCAAATTCGGGACGTCCGTAGATTTCGGTGTCTGTGTCTGTTTCTCTTGTCATAACGACTTTTGCGCCGTTTTTTTCAAGTTCCTGCTTCAAAAACAGAGAGATTGCGAGGTTAACGTCTTTTTCGGGTATTCTTGACGGCCCCACGGTGCCTTTTTCTTTTCCGCCATGCCCCGCATCTATACAGATTATCTGATTGTTCAAGGGTTTGTTTGGGTTAATTTTGGGCTGTTTTCTTTTGGAAAAAATCAGTTCATTGCGGTTGTATTCTGCATCGTAACCCCACAAGATTTCATCGGACGGGATAAAAAGTGTCAGATTATTGTTTTCAAAAGTCTTTACCGCAAGGTTTGGAAATACTTTTTGTTTTGTTAGTTTTCTCTGTATTTCGCTAATGTCTTTAATACCCCAGATTGTGAGTTCAAGATTGTTTCCGTTTTCGGAAAGTTTGTACGGGACAGGAAAATCGAGGGCGATGGTCATTTTTTCAAAATGTTTGTCTTTTGAAAAATCAATATCTCTAATGTTTGCAAGATATCTGTTGTTTACGGGATAGAGGGTTTTAACGTTTTTTTTGTATATCCACAGAGTTTCTTTCGGGTTTTCGGTATAAATTCTGAACCAGTCGCAAAATTCCGCATCAAGCAATAAAGATGTATTTTCGCTTAGGTGAGAAATTCTGTTTCCGCATACGGACGGTTTTTCTCTGACGGGGGCGCCGTCTGTGATAACTGTTGCGGACAAAAGGTCTTTATAGCATACAATTTGCGGTTTTTTTGTCTGAACGTTGTTTTTTTGTGCTGTTTTTTGCGGTAAGGGTTTGTTTACCGTGTAGATTTGTGTTTGTTTGCCTTTTGAGGTGGTTTCTTCGATAACGATTTTGTTTTCACCGCCTTTGAGGGTTACAATATGGCAAAAGATATTTTGCGGATAAATTTTAACCTCTTCTCCGTTTATTGTTAATTTTGCCCCGTTTTGAACATTGCCGAGAACGTAGGTTTCATTTTTCCACGCATTAATTTTTTTCTGCTGCGGATAAATGATATCGAGTGCCTTTGCCCCGTTTTGTCCGAACAGAAAGATTGAAATTATACATAAAATGCCAAAAAAGTTTTTCATAAGTCAATTATCCTATTTTATGAAAACCGATGCAAAAATTTTAAGAAAATACATCTTTACATAATTGCGGAATATGACAAAAAATTGTATAATATATCAATAGTTCATTGTTGGGATATCTGATGACTGAAAACAAAGTTGATGTAATTATCGTCGGAGCAGGGCCGGCGGGGAGTGCAGCAGCCATAACGCTTGCGAGGGCAAACAAAAAAGTTGTCCTGCTTGAACGCGGTGATTTTGCGGGAAGCAAAAACATGTTCGGCGGCGCAATCTACGAGTATCCGACCAATGAATTATATCCGACCTTTAAAGAAGAAGCCCCGATAGAGCGAATAAACAAAGAGCACAGATATATTATCAACGACGATAAAAGTTCCGTTTCGGTCAGTTATAAGTCGGAAAAACCGTCAACGAGTTATACCGTTTTGCGTGCAAAATGGGATAAATGGTGTGCAGACAGAGCGGTTGAACTCGGCGCCTATTTCAGCCCGCAGACAACGGTCAGGGAAGTTTTGAAAAAAGACGGAAAAGTAGTCGGTATCAGAACCGATGAAGAAGATTTTTTTGCTGATGTTGTTATTTTGGCGGACGGTGTAAATTCACTTCTTGCAAAACAACTTGGCATGCGTCGTGATATAAAAGACAGTGAAGCGGCAATCGGGGTTAAAGAAGTTTTAAAACTGCCTAAAGAAGTTATCGAACAGAGATTTAATCTTGGTGAAAATGAAGGCTGCGTAACTGAAATAATCGGTTCGCCGATGAAGTCAATGATGGGTTTGGGCTTTATTTATACAAACAAAGAAAGCATTTCCGTCGGAATAGGTGTTAATCTTGATGAACTTACCAAAAACAAAATAACGCCGAATGAACTTTTGAATTTGTTTAAAGAAACGCCTGCAATAGCGCCGCTGGTAAAAGACGGTGAACTTTTGGAATATTCTGCGCATCTGATACCAGAAGGCGGTTTTAAGGCTATACCAAAACTGTATGATGACGGGGTTATGATTGTCGGTGATGCGGCAATGCTCGTCAATAACGTTCATTTTGAGGGCACAAATATTGCCATGCTGAGCGGAAAACTTGCCGCTGAAACTGCGATTGAAGCAATTGATGCAAACGATTTTTCAAAATCCATGCTTTCAAGATATGAACAAAAACTTAAAAACACTTCCTTCTATAAAGATTTAAAAACGTACAAAGATACTGTAAAAACAGCACATAATAACAGTGAATCCTTTTTTGGATATTATCCTGAAAAAATCAATGAGTTTTTTGAAATTATTACCCAAACGGGCTACATTCCGAAGAAATCGTTGTTCAGGAGATATATAAAGAACTTTATAAAAGAAAGAAAATATTCTTCTCTGTTTAAGGATATAGTTTCTTTTATAAAAATATCAATCGGGATAATAAAGTAGGCAAATATGGCAAAAAGCACAGACGAAAAATTATCAACCGTAAAAAGCAAACCATATACAGACTCTCATCTTGTACCTGCGGTACAGGATTGCAGGCAGTGCGGCGAAAAAGCATGTCTTTACGTTTGTCCTGCGGGAGTTTACGAGTGGAACAACGATTTACAACAACTTACGGTTAAATTTGAAAATTGTCTGGAATGCGGTGCCTGCAGAATTGCCTGCAGCAAACATTCTCTGGAATGGAAATATCCAAATTCCGACTACGGAATAACTTATAAACTTGGTTAAGGAAAGGCAGTATCAAATGCGTGAAGAATACAGTAAAAAAATAAGACGCTGGTATGATAAAGACCCTGTTTTGTCACGTTCTATGGAAACTCTTGAACATTCCGACGATGCGACGCAGATTCAGGTTGCATTGAATATTATCAAGATTATCATTGAACACAATATTGAATACAGTGAGTATTCGGGTGTCGAAGAAATTATAAACGCAGTTGATGAAGGCCTTGTTAATCAGGGACACAACCGTTGGTATGATATAGATAAAACTTTGAGGGTAGCGATAAATATGCTTGAAAATTCAGAACAAAATGTGCAGTCCGAAGTTGCCGTTAATATGGCGAAAATGGTCGTTAATTCAATCAAACAATCTCCCGATGAAGCGGATTTCTTTGACGATGATGACGATGATTTTATGGACAGCATCGATGACGACGAAGATGAAGATATGGAACTTGAAGATGAAGATGAAGAAGAAAACGATGACGATGGTTTCGGATTTTCTTCCTTCAAAAATAACGACGATAATAATAAATTCTTCGGCGGCGGCGGAAAATTACCTGTATGAAGACCTGGAAATATGCCGAAAAGACCTGCAGTTTGAGTTTGGCTAAAACAAATCCGATTCTTGCAAATCTTTTGGCAATCAGAAATATTGATACGGACGAAAAGGCAGAAGTTTTTTTAAACCCTGAAAAACAGAAATATTCGCCTTTTTCCGTATTTGTTGATGCCGAAAAAGTTTTAAAACGTATTCAACAGGCGGTAGAAAAGTCCGAAAAAATAATAGTTTACGGCGACTTTGACACTGATGGTGTTACAAGCACTGCCGTGATGTATAAGGCTTTGACTAAAATCGGTGCGAATGCGGGGTATTATTTGCCCGACAGAGATTCTGAAAGTCACGGTCTTAATAACTCTGCAATAGTTAACCTTATTTCAAAACAGAGAGCAAAGTTAATTATTACCGTAGATTGCGGTATTTCAAATCTTGCAGAGGTTAAACTTGCAAAGTCGTTAAGAACAGATGTTATTATTACCGACCACCACGAAGCACCTGCTGAATTGCCCGAAGCGTATGCCATAATTAATCCTAAGGCTCAAAATGTTTTGTCGGAGGATTTGTCGGCTTCCGAGATTGAAAGTCTTTGCGCCTTATCGGGTGCGGGAATAGCCTATAAACTTGCTTCGGCGATATTGAAAGCCTTTAAGCAGGAGGATTACATACAGGAATTAACACCGATAGCGGCATTGGGCACCATTGGTGATATAGTGCCGTTAATCAGCGAAAACAGACGGCTCGCCTTTGACGGCATTAATGCAATAAAAAATAAAGTCAATAAAGGTATTACAAGACTTTTTGAAAATGCGGATATAAAAGATTTTTCAAAAATAACAACGGAAACAATTGCTTTTACGGCGGTGCCGAGAATAAATGCAACGGGCAGACTTGAAAGAGCGGATATTGCTTTTCAACTTTTGGTTTCGGACGATATTGCGGAAATAGACACAATAACCAAGAAATTAAATGACATCAATTCCGACCGTCAAAGAATGTGCGAAGAAGCGTTTGAACGGGCGGAAAAAATTATTGCCGAAAACCCCGAGTTATACACACATTCGATAGTTATTTTTGACGAACAGGCGCATGTCGGCATAATTGGTTTATCGGCAAGCAAACTTGTGGAAAAATACGGAAAACCCGCTTTTGTGATGAAAAAAGACGGCAATATGTACCGCTGTTCTTGCAGAGGGCTTCAGGGCGTAAATATTTTCGATATTCTTAATGAAAACGGGGAACTTTTTGATGGTTACGGCGGGCATGAATTTGCGGGCGGTTTTTCTTTTGACGGAACAAAAGTTACTTTTGAAAAAGTCAGAGAGGCTATAAATAATACTGTTCTTCGTCAAACAGGCGGTGATGTTTTGCCGAATATTCTGAACATCGATTTAAAACTTGAGCCGCAGGACGTTACGGTAAATCTGCTTCAGGCGGTAGAGGCACTGCAGCCCTGCGGGGCTTCTAATCCTTCTCCCGTTTTTGCCGTAGAAAATGTTAAAATTGCGGATTACAGGTTTATCGGGGATGATAAAAATCACCTGAAATTTACCTGCCGCAGTGAAAACGGTTGTATGCTCGATTGTATCAAATGGAAAACATCGTCATTTGACGGACAGAAGAATGATAAAATAAATATTGCCTTTACCCCTTCTTATAACGATTTTTCAGGCGGGGTTCAACTTCTTATAAAAGATTTTCAACTGCCCGAGTTAATTGCTGAAAAACAAAACGAGGGAAAAACAAAAATTTTAGATTGCCGATATCAAAAAGGCGGTTTTGACAAAATCTATGATTTTCTTCAGCAAACAAAAACATCTGTTGCAATTTTTGCAGAAAACAGTTTTTTGGTTAAAGAAATTTTTGAGGAAAATATCGGACAGGAATACGTTTTTAACAGACAAAATCTTCCCGAAAACTCGGATATGATTATTTTTGCCGAAATTCCGCCGTCATTGGCTTTTCTTAAAAATCTTTTGAAAATCAGCCCCAAAAAACTTCTTTTTATGAAGATTGATTTGCCGTCTGAAAATGCCGATATTGTTTTATCAAAGATTGCGGGCATGATGAATTATGCGTTTAAAAACAAAGGCGGAAAGGCTGAAATCTTTGACTTTGTAAAGGCGCTGAATTTTGATGAAGCAATTTTGATGAGTGCGGTTAAGGTTTTTAAAGACACGGGCATGATTGACTGTGATATAAAAGACGGGGAACTGAAAATCGATAAATTCGTTCCGATGCCGAAAGAAAAATTGTTGAAAAACAAATATTATGCGGATTTTGAAAAGGACTACGGTGAATATTACCGCCACGTCTGCAACTTGTGTAATTTGTCGAAGGTTGAATTATATAAGTATATTCTCGGATAAGCCCGTCAAAGATTAAATTTTATCCCCGTTTACCCCTATTCCGAACAGGGCAAAATCGTATTTCACGGGGTCGTTTTTGTCAAACTGTTTGAGGTTTTCCGTAATTTCCACGGCACTCTTCATATCGTTATTTTTTCTCGTAAGAAGTCCGATTTGTCTTGAAATGTTGCCGACATGAACATCGAGCGGTATTATAAGTTCCGATGTGTCCATAAACGTCCAAATGCCGACATCAACGGGAGATTTTCTGATAAACCACCTCAACATCATATTCATTCTTTTCATTGCGCCGCCTTTTGAGGGATTGGGCAAAAGGTGATAAAAACCCTGAGTTATCTTCATTGTTACATTTGAATAAAAATAGTCGGTAACACCCTGCAGCATGCTCAAAACGGTCTTTTGCCGCCCGTAACAGTATTCAAAAAGCGAGCCTAAACTTTCTTTTTCGTTTTCAAGTTTTTGCAGAATTTTTAAAATCTGAAGAAAATCGATACCTTTTGAAAATCTGTAATCAAAATTTTGTAAAATTTCGTCGTTTTCATCAAAATTTTTAATAAAATCTGCCAAATTTTTATCTTTTGTCAAAAAGGTTTCAAGTTTTTTGATAAAAAGTTCTCTTTTTCCGTAGGCAAACATAGAGGCGATAAAGCCTGCAATTTCAATACTTTGTTTATCTTGATAGAGATGTATAAATTTTGACGGGTCATTTTTTATAAAATCAGCCGTATCGTACTCTTTTGCATATTTATCCAAAAGTTCTTTTATCTTATCTTTTTGAAATACTCTTTGATTAGTGTTGAACATTCTTCTTCCGATAAGCCTCCGATAACCTCCGTTTTGCTGTTTGCCAATTTTCTCAAATCGGTAACAGAGCCAAAAGCCCCGTATAATGTGTCATAAGCGCCAAAATAAACTTTTTTGATTTTTGCCTGAATTATTGCCCACGCACACATCGGACAGGGCTCGAGGGTTACATATATTTCGCAGTCCTCTAAAATGCAGGTTTTTAATTTTCTTTGGGCATCTTGCAGGGCAAGCATTTCCGCATGAGCAGAGGATTCTTTTTTTGCTTCCTTTTCGTTGTGAAAGGCTGATATAATTTTCCCGTTTTTTACAATAACCGCACCAATCGGCAAATCTTCACCCGATTGTTTTGCGATATTTACGGCTTCCCTCATAAAATTCATTCTTCTTCACCTGCCGGAAGTACAACGTAGGTATAAAATTCGTTGTTTTGGGTTGATTTTATGAAAATATTTCCGTTCATTGCCTGCAAAAGACCTTTTACTATGTACAAACCGAGTCCCGTTCCTCTTGTCGTTCTTGTCGTTTGGTCATCAAGCCGTACAAATTTTTCAAAAAGTTTTTTTACTGTATTTTTATCGATATATTCGGCATAATTTTTCATTATGATTGTAACTTTGTTTTTAACCTTAATCATATCAATTGTGAGTGGTGTGCCTTCAATGCCGTATTTGTTGGCATTTTCGATAAGGTTTATCAAAATCTGTTCAAACCTGTCTTTATCCGCATAAACATATATTTCTTTGTCTGATGCGTTGTTGATAACTTCTCTGTTTTCTATATTTTTAACGGATAACAGAGTTATTTCAAGCGCATCGGCGACATTTACGGGTTCCTTGTTCAGCGCAATTTTTGAGCCTTCGATATCGGGGATAACGAGCAAATCTTCCACCATTCTGCTCAAACGTTCACTTTGACGTTTTATTATTTTCAAAGACTTGTTTAATGTTGCTTCATCGATTTTGATGTCGTGGCGCATAAGTCTTGATGTATAGCCCTGAATACTTGTCAGCGGTGTTCTGAACTCGTGGCTTACCGTGTCTATGAGGTTTGAACGGAATTTATCCATTATTTCAAGTTCTTTGTTTTGTTGTGCAAGTTTTGAGTAGGATAAATTAATTTCGTCAGCGGCTTTGTTGAACTCATTTGCAAGAAAGACAATTTCATAGGGGGTTAAAATGTTTTTTAAAAGTCTTATTTTTCTTGAATAGTTACCTTTTGTGAGGGCGATAATTCCTTTAAATAACTGTCTTATGTTGATGTAAAGGTAATAGACGTACAGACTTATGAAAAGAATACTTGCGATTGAGGACACAAGCATTGCTATAAAGATTTTCCATGCAGGTGTGTAAACCGAGTTTTCGACAATTACTTCGGGAGTGTTTACTATGATTACAATGCCCGACCATTGCATTTTTCTGTAAACAACGGGCTGATTTTCTTTTTCGCCTATGTATGCCGAAATACCGGGGGCAACGTTATCAGGCAGAATATTATAGATTTCCTGAAAATCCTTGTCGTTATAATTCAGAGAAAAAAGTAATTTTCCGCTTTCCGAAAGAACAAAAATCTGGCGGATATTGTCGTTAATATTTTTGAAAACCTGCTGCAAGGTGTAATCGTTTTTCATTATGCCGACTAGGAATTTGTCGTTTCCAAGAGGTTCTACAACAGTAACTTCTCTTGTTTCGGGATTGAGATAGGGGGCATTCTTTATATAAATCGGAAGATTATTTTTTGAATGTTTTTCGATTTTCAGCGAGGAAAAAACGTTTGAATTTTTGGAAACGGAAGTCAGATATTTGTCGATGTTGTCGTTGTTTAAGTATTTGATAAAAACAGCGATATCTTTGATTTTTGCGTTATCAGATTCATACATACCGTAAATGTTTTCATCAACGGTTTCAGCGAGGTTTTGGTTTAATTTTCCGAGTTCTCTTGTCAAAGCCTGTCTGTTAATGTTGTTTACGATTATGCCCGTTACAATAAGCGGAATTATGATTGAAAACAGCGCAACAACGATTACCTGTTCAACTATTTTTAACCTGTGCGGTTTGAAAATTTTTAGTCTTCTTCGTCTTTTCAATCTTCGTCCTTTGTAAACGGTGTGAGTTTGTAACCGACATTGGTAACTGTTTGCAGATAAACGGGGTGTTTCGGATTTTCTTCGATTTTTTGTCTTAATCCGCCGACGTGGACTCTTAACATTCTGACGTCCTCGTCGCTGTCATAGCCCCAGACTTCATTTAAAAGGACGGCAAGTGTAACCGAAGTGTCAAAATGCTGCATCAGGCAGTACAAAATTTCAAATTCCGTCGGGGTTAATTTTATTTTTTTGTCTTTAATTGTTGTTTCGAGGTAATCGGGAAACAGTTCGATATCGCCGACTTTTAAAATTTCTTTTACTTTGGCGGGCGATTTGTTGTCGGAAGAACCGCTTCTTCTCAACAAAACACGTACTCTTAAAAGGACTTCCTGAATATCAAAGGGTTTTACGATATAATCTTCCGCACCCGAATTAAACCCGTCTGTTTTATCTGCGATTGTACCCTTTGCGGTTAGCATAAGGACAGGCAAATCGGGTTTGTGGGCTTTAATGTTTTTGCAGACATCAAAACCGTTCATTTTGGGCATCATTACATCGAGCAAAACCAAATCATAACAGTTGTTTAATGCTTTTTGCAGTCCTTCCGCACCGTCTTTTGCCGTGTCAACGGTATAACCGCTTTGGGACAGGTCAAATTCCAAAAGTTCTCTAATATCTGTATCATCATCAACTATTAAAAGATTTTTGCTCATTGTTCCCTGCTTTTACGATTACATTCTGTTGTCTTTCATTCGTTCCTGATTTTGAAGAAGGGGATTTAACTGATTTCTCAGTTGTTCTTTTAATTGTTTATCGTCTTCTTCTTCAATCATTTTATCAAGTTCGTCCATTTGTTCTTTTGTGGGTTTTTCCTGAGGATATAAATCCTTCGTTCTGTCAAAGGACGGGTCTGTTAACGGGAAGATTTTGTATCTTATTTTGTTAAACGTATTCTTTATGACAGGTATTTTTTTGTTTTCGTTCATTAAAGTATCAGGGTTTTGGATAGTTGCTTTTTTGAAGGCAATATCCATATCTTTAGAGCCGAGGAGCATTGAGAAATAAACTGCCGTTGCTTTTCTGTAAGCATCGTATGTTATGGTGACTTTTGCTTCATCGGGGCCGATGCTGACAAGGAACATGTTTTCCTGTAAGAAATCTCTTGTTCCGGGGTTATATCTGCCCGAATAGTAGGTTTCTTTTCCGCCGAGCGCCATTGATGCCAGATAGCCTATGCTTATGTATTTGTTAAGTCTGAGAGATTCAAATATCTGTAAATTTGATTTTCCGTAATAGTAATCATCAAAGATGAACGGCGTTCTGCCTGCTGCTCCCGATTGGAAATACATAATGTTTTGAGTCCAGCCTCTGTAAGTGGTTGTCAGAGTCGGTGCTATACGGACAATTGCAAAAGTGTCGCCCGAGGTGTATTGAGAAAGTGAGGTCTGACCTATTAATCCGAATTTCATGTTAAAGGTATTTGCATTGTTTGTATAGGAATAAAGGGTCTTTTGGAGTTGTGTCATCCAGCGTAAGCGGCCTTCAGCCATTTTTCTGATTCTTCCGTAATCCGAATACACACCGCCCGATAAACGTTGTTCAAAACTTACGCCTAAATCTTTTATGAACATATTATCGGAAAATTCAAGTTCCGCAGAGTACATAGGACGTCTGTATCCCAAGAACCATTGTGAAATGTATGTGTTTTGAGAATAATTCAGGTTAACTTTCGGGGTAATTTTTTGATAACCTCTTAACATGAATTTGTTTTCGGCACTGCCGTAAGACATTTCTGTTACGTTGCTTCCGCTCATAAATACGGCAGCACCGCCTATGCCGAATTTACTTTCGTCCTGAGAGTACATAATCAAAGGTGATATTTTTAAAGTTGATGACAGGGGTGTGTTTAAAACAATAGACGGCCCAAAGTACATACCCATATTGGTATCGCTTCCTATTTCGGGAAGGTTTGTCTGCATCATTGTTTGTTCTTTGTCGGTTACAAGTTTCATACTTGGCAGTACACCCATTCTGAATTTTTTGTAGTATATGCCGACATTTTTCATTGTTATGACGTTATGTCCTTCTTTTGATTCAACGTTAATATCTTTAACCTTGAAATTCAACGCTGTGGGCTCTGGTTTCGGAAGATATGCTTCACCGAGATTGGATTCCATAAGTTTTAATAAACTTGCATAGCCGCCGCTTCCGACTTCAATTCTTTTATCTTCCGTTATGTTTGCAACACCTTCGTATTCTTCGATTTTATCGGGATAAACGTAGGCTTCGTTTGCTTTAATACGGATTGAATAGTTGGAAGATACGGGTTTTTGTATCCAGCCGTGAGCAATATTTAAGTCCATATTGATAAAATCGCCCGCCGTAACGTTTTCGCCCTTAACTATTTTTACGTTGTTGTAGGCTCTAATGCAGTTTGTATCGTGGTTGAAAACGATTTTGTCGCCGTAGAGTTCAAAATCTTCGCCCGTAATTTCAAGTTTTGCATTACCGATTGCCTCGATTTCGTTTCTTTCGGGATAGTAATCCGTAACATCAGCCGTTAAAAGTAAGTTTGAGGGTGTAACGGCAGATTGTTCTTCTTTTTCATTTTTTGCTTTTTTCTTTTTGAAAAATTTTGAAAATAATTTTTTGTTGGAAGGGTCTTTTGTTATAGAACTTTCATCTTCCTGAGTATCAGCATCATCGGTCAGTTTGTTTTTTTCTTCCGATAAATTTTCCTGAGTATCTCCGCTCTTTTGAATTGTTATGTCGATTTGTTTTCTTCTTATTTTTTTGTTTGAAGCCTTTTTATATTTTTCGATAAATTCTTTGTCCGTAATATTTATTTCTTCGGGTGCAGCATCGCCGTTTAAATGTTCGACTTCAATTTTTTTCTTGGATTTCTTTTGGTCTTTTTTTGATGTTTTGTCAAACAGCGTTACTTCTCTTGCTTCGGGCTTTTGATAGAGTTTGTTTTCAAAAGCCTGATTTCTTAAAAAGTCTATTGTTGTATCGGCGGCGGAAGAGATGTGTCCGACACCTATTAAGAAGATTACTGCGCTCAGTTTTAAAAAGTTATCGATTTTCATTTTTTGTCCTTTTATATATAATTTAGCGGATTTACAGGTTTACCGTTAATACGAACTTCAAAGTGCAGGTGAGGGCCTGTCGAATAGCCTGTTGAGCCTACATAACCTATAACCTGCCCTTTTGTAACGTTTTGTCCGTTTGCAACGGCAATGCTTGACTGGTGGGCATATAAGGTAGAGGTCGGTCTTCCGCCCATTTTACCATGGTCTATGATAACGACTTTTCCGTACCCTCCGTACCAGCCTGTGTATATGACTTTACCCGAATTGGCTGCTTTTATCGGCGTTCCCATAGGCGCACCGATATCCACGCCCGAGTGATATATTGTTCTGTTGAAAATGGGGTGTTTTCTGTAACCGAAATAAGAGGTAATTCTTCCGCCGCAGGGTCTCAGGAAAGCACCCGTTGCCGCCTCAACCGTACTTGTTTTGTCGTTCTTGGCAATCATTCCCTGAATAATCATAGATTGGCGGGCAAGTTCTCTTTCGGAGCGTTCAAATGCCGCTCTGTCGGTTTTGAGTTTTTGTATCATTACGGCATTGCTGTTGATTGCCGTTTTTATCTGCTTTTTCTTGTAATTCATATCGTCTATTGACGATGATAAAATTCTCTTTTCAGTTTCAACCTGGGCTTTTAATCTTGCAATTCTGACGGCTTTTTGTTTTGCAATATCGAGATTTCTCTTGTCCTGTTTTGTTATAAGACTCTGATAGTATAAGCGGTCTAAAAAGGTATTTATGTCCTCTGCGGACAGAATTGCCATAAAATTGTTCACTCTTTCTTTTTTGTAAATACTTCTTATTCTTTTTCTTGCCGTTATTTCGTTACGGGCAAAATCCGCTTTTGATACTTCAAGTTGGCTTTCGAGAGAACTTAATCTGTTTTGGGCTTTGTTGTACTGATATTGAGAATTTCTTAAAGCCTTTTCGTTTTTTTCAAGTCTTTGCTGGTTTCTAATCATTTTGTTGGTTTCTTGTGATTCCAGCAGTTTTAACTTGTGAATTTTTGCTCTTGTTTCTTTTCTTTTTTGATTGATTTCGCTTAAATTTGCAGCAGAAACAGGCTGCAAGATATTAAAAATTGCACAAATTATCACACATATAAAAATTTTTTTATACAGTGAAAACCTCATTTTGTATTAGCCCTGAAATGCCGATATTGCCGCCAAAATCAAGGGTGTTACAACAAAACTGAGTGTGATTAATATTATAATAAGTTTTCTGTTATTTCTGAAAAATTCCATAGAACCCCCAATAGTTCATAATTGATAATATAATTTTAGTCTAAAAAATCTCTGCAAGCAACATTTTAGTATTTATACATAATATTTTTGAAAAGTTTTTTATCCTTTGGAAAATATCTCTCAATCTGAAAATATACAAACCAAAATGAACTTTTTTAAACAAAATTCGTTGTATAATGTATAATGTATAATGTAATCAGGAGCGGAATATGAAAAAAACTTTATTATTGTTATTACTTCTTTTTGCAGGTGCAGCGGTGTATGCCGAGATAGAACACCCGATGGATGTAATGCTTAAAACTTGGTACGACACACCGATTAAAGAGGTTGTTAAAGCATGGGGCAACCCTACGGATATTGATTATAAAAGACATCAGACGGTTTACACTTGGGAAGAATCAACGGAAAGATATATCCCCGGAACTCAGTTTCAGCGCAAACTGGAATGTGAAAGAAAATTGATTGTCGATATTTCGGGCAAGGTTGTTTTCGGCACTTTTGAGGGCAATGGCTGTCCTTTTACGGCAGAGGGTGCAAAAAAATGGGCTAAAAAAGCCGTAAAATAATTGTTAAAATTATTAAAATTTTTATAAACCGTAAAGTTTCTGTTAAGATAGTTCTATAAATTTTTATCAGAAATTTTTCGGAAAGATTTTTTATGTCTAAATTAAAATATTTTGCAGCGTTTGCATCTGACGAGTCCTTCGGGTGTAAATTTGTAAAAAGACTGTATGATTATTTTGAAGGTGATATCGAGCGGGCATGGAACGCTTCTTCTTTTGAACTGCAAAGTATTGAGGGTATTACAAAGAAAAAAATTGAAAAATTTACCGAGTTAAGAAACAAAATAAATCCCGATGAAGAAGCGGATAAAATTGCTGCGGAGAATATATCGTTACTGACTTATGACGATGACGATTATCCGACCCTGTTAAGACAGATTGACGGCGCACCGATGTGGCTTTATTACATCGGAAACAGAGAGTTGTTTAACGCAAAGTACAATATGGCGGTTGTAGGTTCGAGAAAGTGTTCACAGACGGCAAAAGCAGTTTTGGCAAAAATAATAGCCGAGTTTAAATCGACTGACCTTTGCGTAACTTCGGGGCTTGCGGCGGGAATTGATGCGGCGGCTCATCAGGCGGCGCTGGAAAATAATCTTTCGACCATTGCGGTTTTGGGTTCGGGTTTAAAAAATGTTTATCCGACTTCAAATAAAAACCTTTTCAGAGATATTATCGAGAAAAACGGTCTTGTTGTAAGCGAATATCCGATTAATGCCGAGCCCGACACCTATCATTTCCCGATGCGGAACAGAATTGTAAGCGGGCTTTGTCCATGCACACTCGTTGCCGAAGCGGCATTAAAAAGCGGTGCTTTGATTACGGCAAGATTGTGTCTGGAACAAAACAGAGAATTGATGTGTATTCCGGGGGCAATTTCAAACCCCGCAACCCAGGGCATTTACAAACTTTTAAAAGAGGGAGCGGGTATTGTTACCTGCGGAAAAGACATTCTTGATATAATGTCATGGAAAACGGTAAAAAAATCTTTATCAAAAAATAAAGCGGAAACTTCTGCCTGTGTAAACGGATTAAACGAGGACGAAAATCGTGTTTTGGAGATTTTAAGACAGGATTCTTTAAATATAGACGAAATTTCTTTAAAAACGGGTTTTCAGGTTGATGATTTAATGATAATCTTGACACGTCTTGAAATTGAGGATTTAATAATACAAGCAGAGGGCGGTATTTATTCGGCAGTATAAGTGGTGCAAAAATGGCAAAAACTTCAGAAAAAAAAGAAACAAAGAAAAAAACAAGCAAAAAAGATAAAGCACTTGTAATCGTGGAATCACCTGCGAAAACAAAAACCATAAGAAAAATTCTCGGTGATGATTACATAATTGAGGCAAGTTACGGGCATATAAGAGATTTTCCGCCCAAGGTTCTCGGGTTTGACGTTTCAAACGATTTTCAGCCCGTTTATGAAGTTATTCCCGAAAAAAAACAGGTAGTCAAAAATCTTAATACGCTTGCAAAAGAGTGTTCAAAAGTTTATCTGGCATCCGATCCCGACCGTGAGGGAGAGGCTATTGCGTGGCATGTCAGAGAAGTTCTTGATGTTCCCGACAGCAAGATTTTCAGAATAGAATTTAACGAAATCACACCAAAGGCGATTATCAATGCCGTTGAAAATTACAGAAGCATTGACGCTCAAAAGGTTAAAGCCCAGCAGACAAGACAGATATTAGACAGACTAGTGGGTTACAAAATCAGCCCTGTTCTCTGGGAAAAAATGAGAAATAACAGGTTGTCGGCAGGCAGAGTTCAGAGTGTTGCCCTTCGTATGATTTGCGAAAGAGAAGAACTGATTGATGCTTTTGTTCCGCAGGAATACTGGACAATTACGGCAGATTTTGAAAAAGACAAAAAGACTTACTCGGCGGAACTTGTAAAATATAAAAACAAGAAAGTCGAAATACACTCAAAAGAAGAAAGCGACGAAATTGTAAATTTTCTGCAACAGAAAGACAGAAAATTCATTGTTGATAAAATCACGACAAAGAACACGACAAAGCGTCCGCAGCCGCCGTTTATCACCTCTACGCTCCAAAGAGAAGCCAGCAACAAACTGTCTTACGGTGTTTCAAAAACCATGCAGATTGCCCAAAAACTCTATGAAGGCGTGGATATCGGACAAGACGGCCCGACAGGTCTTATCACTTATATGAGAACCGATTCCGTCCGTATTTCAGACGATGCAAGAGATGCGGCGAAAGAATATATTCTCAAAAACTACGGCGAAAAGTATTACCCCGAAAAGCCGAATATATATGTTAAAGGCAATTCAAAACAGGTTCAGGACGCTCACGAAGCAATAAGACCCACCTATATTGACAAAACGCCCGAAAGCCTTAAAAAATACCTTACAAGCGAACAATACCGCCTTTATAAACTGATTTGGGAACGTTTTACCGCTTCGCAGTGTCAAAATGCGCTTATTGAAAACACCTCCGTTGAAATTTTGGCAGACGATTATACTTTCAGGGTTGGCGCTTCAAAACTGCTTTTTGACGGCTTTATGAAGGTTTACACATCTTCCGAAGATACTGAAGAATACAGTGATTTGCCCGCTTTTAAATCAGGTGAGGAGCAAAAACTTAAAAAACTCAATCCGAAACAGCATTTTACCCAGCCGCCTCCGAGATTTAGCGAAGCCACTCTGGTAAAGGCGCTTGAAGAATACGGCATAGGCCGTCCGAGTACCTATGCGCCCATTATCTCGAAAATTCAGACAAAGGGTTATGTCGAAAAGTTTGAAAAGGCTTTAAAACCGACCGTTTTGGGAAAGACTTTGTCCGCACAGTTAACAGAACATTTTAAAGACATTGTCGATTACGATTTTACCGCTGCAATGGAAAACAAACTTGATGACATCGCAGAAGATAAACTCGTATGGTATAAGGTTTTGAGAGATTTTTACGAGCCCTTTGTTCAGACGGTCAATGCGGCAAAAGAGAATATGAAAAAAATCGTAATAGATTCGGGCAAGACCTGTCCTAATTGCGGTAAACCGTTTGTTGTCAGAACAAGCCGCTGGGGAACGCAATTTCTGGGCTGTTCGGGATATCCCGAATGTAAAACGATGATGCCGTTAAATGCCGATACAACCGAGCCTCAGGAAAAGCCCGTTGAAGAAAAATGCGAAAAGTGCGGCGGTGATATGGTGGCAAAAACAGGGCCGTACGGGCCTTATTACGAATGTATCGCCTGCAAAAACAGAAAGAGCATTTCAAAATCAATCGGTGTTAAATGTCCGAAATGCGGCGGTGATATCGTTGTTAAAAAATCAAAAAGAGGACGTGTTTTCTACGGCTGCAACAAATATCCCTCATGTGATTTTGTTTCATGGGACGAACCTGTTAACGAAAAATGTCCCGAGTGCAATTCAATTTTAGTTAAAAAAGTTACCAAAAAGGCAGAAAAATATGTTTGTTCAAACAAAGACTGCTCTTACGTAAAGGAAATTAAAAATGATTAAAACGGCTTTAATCGGTCACCCTTTGGGACATTCTTTATCAGGTGTAATTCATAATGCCGCTTTTAAGGCTCTCGGATTAGACGGCAAATATGAACTTCTTGACGTAAAACCCGAAAAATTATCCGAGACAATTGATTTTCTCAAAAAAGAAGGTTATTCGGGCTTTAACGTTACAATTCCTTATAAGGTTGAAGTGGCAAAATACCTGCATTTACAGGATTACCTTGTCGAGTATGCGGGTTGTACCAACTGTGTCCGTATAAACGCAAAGGGCGAAATGTTCGGCTACAATACCGATATTTACGGTTTTACAACGGCAATTCCCGAAAATATCAGAAAAAATCTTGAAGGCAAAAAGGCATTAATAATCGGAAACGGCGGTGCTGCAAGAGCCGTTGCGGCTGCTTTGGTTATGATGAAGTTGTCCGTCATAGATTTTAAGGTCAGAAGTCTTGAAAAGGCTTCTGCCGTGTCTGATTTTATGAAAATGAAATTTAAAAACACAACCTGTTCGTTTGCGGAAAATCTTGAAAAGATTTCGGACTATGCAATTATCGTAAACGCTACACCGCTCGGTACAACGGGCGAAAATGCAAATAAAATGCCGATTGCTTCGTCGTTACTCGAGCAGGCGGACAAAAGCGCCGTAATTTATGATTTGGTGTATAACCCTGCCGAAACAAAGTATATAAAAACGGCAAAAGAAATGGGCTTATATACGATTGGCGGACTTGATATGCTGGTTTATCAGGCACAAAAGGCATTTAAAATATTTACAACAAAAGAGCCTGATTTCAACGTTATGAAAGAAGCCGCCTTGAAATATCTGTAATAAAAAAGCCCCTTTTGATAAGGGGCTTTTTGTTATATTAGCAATCTTTTACTGATTCGATAAGGCGAGCCGCTCTTTCTTCAATTTCCTTTGCATCTGCATTTTTATATAATGCTCTGCCTATGCCGACGGCTTTAGCGCCGACTCTCAGATAGTCTGCCGCTTCGTTAAGTTCAATGTTTCCCGTTGCGATAACGTTTAAAAACGGCATCGGTCTTAACATATCTTCTATATAAATTGCCCCGCCCATTGGTTTTGTCGGGAAAATTTTAATAAGCGGTGTTCTTGCTTTCCATGCGGAATATGCTTCATTTGGCGTTGTTGCGGTCATAATTAAAGGCAGTCTGTGTGACTGGCAAATTCTGACCAAATTCATCTGAAAAACAGGTGATACGATTACCGAAGCGCCTGCATTGATTGCGGTTTGAGCCTGTCTTTGCGTTATTATTCCGCCTGCCATAATTGTCAGATTTTCGGTTGAGTTTAAATAGTGAATAACATCAACAATTTCGGGGTTCTGGATAATAATTTCAACGGTGTTAATCCCGCCCTTGTTGAGCGCCGTTGCTATTTCAACCACTCGTTCGGGGTCTGCAACTCTTATTACGCAGTGTACTTTTTCTTTTAACAGTTTTTGAATGACATTCATTTATTTATCTCCGTTCTTGTCACTAAAAAATGGGAATAAGCTGATTCTTGACATTCCATGGTTCTGTTTTGCATCAAAACCTAAAATTCTGTTCAAATCATCTTTTAATTCCGTAATATCTTCGTATTTCTTTAAGGCTCCGTCAATTGCAATAGAAACATCGCCTGTTTCTTCCGAAACCACCAGACATGCACAGTCCGATGCCTCGCTCATGCCGATTGCCGCTCTGTGTCTTGTTCCGTATTTCCAACTTAATTTGGGGTCTTCGGTAAGCGGTAACAGTACGCCTGCCGCCGTGATTTTGTCATCTACGATTATCATTGCGCCGTCGTGCAAAGGGGTATTCGGGTGAAAAATCGTCAGTATGAGTTGGCAAGATACGTCCGCATTGATTTTTGTTCCAACATCGGAAACCAGAAAGTCGTTATCCTGTTTGCCGAAAACTATCAACGCACCGCAATGAGTTTTACTGCAATATTTTATGGCTTCCAAAATTTCTTTTAAAACTTTTATGTTATTATCTCTTTTTTTAATCGAGAAAAATTCTTTCTTCAAAAATCCCGTTTGTCCGAGATAGCCTAAAAATTTTCTTAATTCGGGCTGGAAGACGACAACCAAACTGAAAACAATAATTGAAACGACGGCCTTTAAGAAGAAGCCCAGAATTTCAAGACCTATCAGAACAAGAACTTCGCTAAAACCCCATACGACAATAAGCACCATAAGCCCTTTTACGAGTTTTTCGGAATGAGTGCCTTTAATGTACTGGTTATAGACAAAAAGAACGAAGATTAATATTGTCAGTAATTCAATGATGTCAACAATGTTGAACTTAAAATGTTCCGCAAAAAATTTTGTAAAATATTGTGTTATAGCATTAAATTCCATTATAATAACATCTCCGGTATGGTGTCTGATTCAATCAGTTGTTCAAAGGTTTGTCGTTTTACGATAATTTGTGCCTCACCGTCTTTGACGAGGACAACGGCAGGTTTTAAAACCCTGTTGTAATTGCTCGACATAGAGTAGCAATAGGCTCCCGTGTCGTAAAAGCATATTAAATCGTCGGGTTCTGTTTTGGGAAAATCTGTGTCCTTGAGTAAAATATCGCCCGATTCGCAATATCTTCCTACAATCGTAACTTTTTCGGTATCCTTCGTATTTTTTTGAGAAACAAGTTCTGCGGTGTAATCCGCCTGATACAGAGCGGGTCTGATGTTGTCAGCCATTCCGCCGTCAACGGCAATGTATTTTCTGCCGTTCGGCACCTGTTTTGAACTTCCGACGGTATATACGGTTATTCCCGCCGTTCCTACAATACATCTGCCCGGCTCCATGTAGATATGAAGATTTTTTATTCCGTATTCCCTGCTGTACTTTGCAAGTGCGTTTTTAACAACTTCGCCGATTTCATAAATTGATACGGGTTTGTCGGCTTCGGTGTATTTTATTCCCGCACCGCCGCCTATGTTAAAGGTTTCAAGTTCTATGCCGTGAGTGTCTTTAATTCTCTTTGCTTCCAGTAAAAGAACTTTTACGGCATCGTTATAAACCTGAGTTTCAAAGATTTGCGAGCCTAAATGAGCATGTAAACCTTTTAAATTGAGGTTTTTATATTTGTTTTTTATCAAAGATACAATTTCATCGACCTGTTCCAAATCAAAGCCGAATTTTGAATCGTTTTGCCCTGTCTGAATGTATTCGTGCGTATGACATTCAATTCCGGGGGTGATACGCAAAAGAACATTTATTTTGATATTTTTTTCAGCACATATTTTGTTTAAAAGTTCCGCTTCAAGAAAATTATCAACCGAAAATAGTTCTACACCCCAATCGATTGCCTGTCTGATTTCGTTTTCCGTTTTATTATTGCCGTTGAAAACGATATTTTTCATATCAAAACCCGATATATAGGCGGTGTATAATTCGCCTGACGAAACGCAGTCAAGACCGAAGCCTTCTTTTTGCATAATTTTGCAGATTGCCTGTGTCATAAAGGCTTTTGCCGCAAACATCATGTGAATATCCGTGTCTTTAAAGGCTTTTTTAAAGTCGGTTACAATTGAATGAATGGTTTCGTAGTCATAAATATACAAAGGCGAACCGAACTTTTTGACCAAATCTGAAATTTTACAGCCGCCGACAGTCAAATCACCGTTTGCATCTCTTTTGCAGGTTAACGGCCTGACGTTTTGGTTTGCGGTAACTGTCATTAAAAAATTCCTTAACTGACTACTCTTTTATAATACATTTATTTTGCAAAATTTACAATATTGAAATTGATAAAAAAAATTATTATAACAATATTATGAAGAAGTTGTTTTTTGTATTGTTCATCTCTTGTTTTTTGTTTACGGCGATGCCTGCCTCTGCCGTTCTTGACTGGGACGAATTGTATGAAAACTCAAAACCGTTTCCGTCAAAACTTATGAATAATATTGACCCGTTTCAAGACGAGGATAATCTGAAATATGCTTATACCCCTTATCCGTTGTTCAGAACAAGCGCCCATTTGTATTATAAGGGCATGAAAATTGACCCCGGATATTACCAGTTAACGCCAAGAAAAATGAACGGAAGTTATTATATTTTGTTCAAAACAAACGGAAAGGTTAAGTTTATTATTCCCGTTGTAAAAAAAGAAATTGTGCCTGCCGCTTTTTATAAAAAGTACATGCCTAATCCCAAACTGACGGTGGGGCAGGCTACGGCAAAGAATTGGACAAACATGTGGGGCAAGGTTTTTAAAGGCTCGGGAAAACAGCCTCCGCCGAAAGCCTTTGTCGAAATGGAAAATCAGAGTACATGTTATGTTCTGAAATTCTATTACAAGGAGATGTGTTATTATACTGTGTACAAAAAGGTGCCTTATTAGTATAATAACAGTATGAAATATACCTGTGACTGCATAAATTCTTTGTTTTTTGATTTCAACTGCGTCAAATGCGGCTGTTCAAACACCTACGGTATGCTTTATATAGTGCCTTTTGAGGGTAATAATTTTGATATTGAAAAGGTAAATTCCGCAAGAGCGGAAATTGTAAACAGTTTCCGTGCGGGTATTGTTCCCGATAAATGCCGAAATTGCTATATGCTCAAAGAGGACAAGGACGGAAAAATTGACGAACCTTTGCCGAAGGAACTTGATCATCTTTATATTTCTCACTGGTATCACTGTAATTGCGGCTGTATTTACTGCTGCAACAGAGGTGTTACAAAACTGAAAATCACTCCCGAACCTAAAAAAAGCGATTACTACGACCTTTTGCCCACAATAAAATATTTGTGCCAAGAGGGTTATGTCGGAGAGAACACAAGAATTACGACTATCGGCGGCGAGCCTACCGTTTTGAGCGAATTTGACGAAATTATGACCGAACTCACAAAATATACAAAGTCCAATATCATAATTTTATCATCGGGTATTCAGTATTCACAGGCAATTTACGATACTCTCGCAAAAGGCAATACGGAACTGATTATCACGATTGATGCGGGTAATCCCGTTTTATACAAAAAAATTAAACGGGTTGATGCGTTTTATCAGGTGCTTGAAAACGTAAAAAAATATCTGAAAGCAAACCCAAAGAACAAAAATTCGGTGTATTTCAAATACATTCTTATAAAAGGTTTAAACGACAAAAAAGAAAATCTTGAAGAATGTATCAAAATTGCCAAAGAAACAGGCATAAACAAAATGTATCTGGCAATTGACTATAACTGCCAAAATATCGGAAAAGAAATCCCCGAACAATGGTACGATTTGTACGATTACTTCTTATCCGTAAAGGATATGGAAATGTATGTCTATGACTATTGCCAGCAAATTTTGGACAGAAAAAAGATTTTTTAGGAAATAAAATATATGAAATATCTCGGCTGCGATTATATGGAACACGGTTTATCCTTTGAATACAAGGATTTGTACGATTGCTGTATGATGCACCATGACAATTTGGGTATGCCTCTGCTGATAAAAGATTATAACGGAGAAAAAATCGATTGGGATAAAATTTTTGACATCAAAAGAGAAAGAATTGAACGCCAGAAAATCAAAACCATTCCCGAATGTGAGGGCTGCTATTATTTAAAAGAAAAAGAATTTACCGAAGAAAAATACATTTCGGAAGTAGCCTTTCAGCAGATAAAACTCTGCAACGCAAAGTGTGTTTACTGCGGTGATGATTTCAGATATCACAAGAATTATTACGATGTTTATCCTGTAATTAAAGATTTGGTTGAAAAGGGTTATTTCAGAAGAACCGATTACGGACTTGTTATTTTTCAGGGCGGCGAACCCACGATAATGAACCATTTTGACGATTTGATTGCGCTCTTTAACGAACATAACGCAAATATTAAGGTTAACACTTCGGCAATCAGATTCAGTGAAGTGCTTGCAAAGGGTATGGAAACAGGAAATATTTTAACCTGTATTTCAATAGACAGCGGTTGTCGTGAAACCTATAACAAGGTAAAATACGTTGATAAATTTGATGTTGTCTGCAATTCAATCAGAAAATATTCTGATGCCGCAAATGTTTCGCAGTTCAGCAAATTAGTCATAAAATATCTCTTAACCCCGGGGTATAACGATTCTGTCGAGGAAATTGATTTATTCTTTGCAAAAATGAAAGAATTAAATATCAAAAATGTGGTTTTTGATGTGGAAGCGGGATATTCAACTCTTAACCACAGAAAAGATGTTTCGCCGCACATTCACTATCTGCTTGATTATGCCAAAAAATGTGCCGAAAACGAAAATATGAATTTTGAAATTTTTTCCTTTGCCTTTTACGTTGAACAGGAAAGACAGATTCCGTATTCGGAAGAAATTATTGCAGACAAGGCAAAACTGATTGAAACCGTCAACAAATACAAGATTGAAAATGTTTCCAAAAACAAAACCTATGCAATTCCCGCAAATTACTTTGTTGATTAGTATTTGCTTGTGAAAAATTTGACTATTTTGTTCTTTAATCTTACCAAAAACGGTTTGTTGAAGTTTGCAAAGTTAGCCTTAAAGTTACAGTTAATAAGTCTGCAACTCATTTTGCAGGTGTGAACTCTGTGTCTGCATTCCTGTGCCTTTTCGCTGTTCCATAATTCTTCGGGCGAAGTTTCAAGAATTGAGCCTATCGGTTTCATATTGAAACATAATCTGACATCGCCGTACGGGTCAACGGCAAAATTTGTCGAGCCGACATCGCACTTGATTGCCTTGATAATATCTTCGGGATTGTTGAAGAAAATTTTGTACGCTTCAAGTTGTTCATAAGTGTTTGCAATGGAATGACCTGCCTGTTTCATTTCGATAAGGTGGTCAATTATGGGAAGCGCCTTTTTCGCCATTCCTTTTATCGTTGCCTTGTAATCCTCAGGGATAACGTAGTTGTCCGTATCAAGTCCGTCCCTTTCCGCATAGGCGTGGAAAGAATTAGGGTCTTCTATAAGTTGAAACATAATATGTTTCAGGTGATTTTTTGTTGCGTATTCAACGAGATAAACAATTTCATCAAGGTTTTCAGGGAGCATTATTGTGGCGAGATTTATGCCGAGATTGTCGTTTCTGCCTTTTTTGTAGTGCAAAATCTGCCATACAACATCGCAAATCTTCTGTGCGCTGCCCTCTCTGCCTCTTGATTTGTCGTGAATGGTTTTATCCGCAATTGAGTTTAAAGAGATATTTAAACTCTCGAATTTTGAGTCAATGATTTTATCCACCAAAGGTTCAAGAGAAAAACCGTTGCTCATTGAAGATACTTTAAAACCTATTGATGTCGCATAGTCTGTCAGTTCAAAAATATCCTGTCTCAAAAACGGTTCCCCGCCCGAAAAACAAATCCAAAAGCCGTTTCCGACCCAATTTCTTAATTTGTCCAAAACGGTTTTCCACTGTTCCGTTGTAAGTTCTTTGTGGCGTACATCTGCCGAAATCTTCCACTTTGAACAGGTTTGACATTCCATTTGGCATCTGTCTGTTAAATCAAGTGTTATTACCTGTGGTTTTGAAGGATATTTCTGTTCCATTTTTGCTCCTTATTCAAATATGGTACTCTGAGCAAACAAGACTGTCAATTATTATCGGTTTTGTCCCGAAATGCCCTGTAAACCCTCAGAGCCTGTGACGGCGGTAAAAGAAGCGCAATATCGGGCAAGGTCAAAAGTGATATTTTTTTGACATCTTTAAAATTTTTCCTCAAAATCTTTTTACTCTTTTCGGAAAGCCCTTTTATGCCGTCCAAAACAGACTCAAGAGAGGATTTTTCACGAAGTTTTCTGTGAAAAGTTATCGCAAATCTGTGCGCTTCATCTCTTATTCGCTGGAAAAAATACAACTGCTCCGAATTTCTCGGAAAAATAACGGGTCTTGACTGATGCGGAATAAAAATTTCTTCTTCTCTTTTGGCGAGAGAAACGAAGTTTATGTCTTTTATTCCTTGTTCCTCAACGACCTGCAAAACGCTTGATAACTGACCTTTTCCGCCGTCGATTATTATCAGGTCGGGATAGTTTTGCTCATTAAGCCTTTTAAGACGTCTTGACAAAACCTCTTTCATAGACTGAAAATCATCGGGCTTACCGTTTTCAACCGTTTTGATTTTGTATTTTCTGTATTCGGATTTTGCGGGCAGACCGTTTATAAAAACCACCATTGAGGCAACGGTGTTTGTACCCTGAATGTGAGAAATATCATAACATTCAACCCTGTGCGGAAACCTGAGGAGATTTAATTTTTCGCAGATATACGCTCCGACTTGGTTGTAATCCTCTGAAATTTGTTTCATTTTTGCAAGTTTCAGTTTTTCATGGAAAAAGTCTGAATTTTTCTTTGCAAGTTCAACGATATCCTCGTTCGACTCGGTTATTTCCGTAGTGATTTTGACTTTTGAGCCTTTAATTTCCGAAAGCCAGTTTGCAATCGCTTTAAGTTCGGAATTTTTTGTGGGAATAATTATTTCTTTCGGAATGTCGTTTGTTCTTGAATAATATTCGCCCAAAAAGGCATAGGACAAATCTTCTTCGCCGTTAAATTCGCCCGAAGTCAGTTCAAAATCTTTTTTGTCCGTCAGTCTGCCGTCACGTATTTGCAGCAGCGAAACGGCGCAGATACTGCCTTTGTCCGTAATGCCGATAACGTCCTTATTGACGTTTGTGCTTTCATAAACGACTTTTTGTTTTTCAATCGTCTTTTTGACGTTAAAAAACGCATCTCTGTATTTTGCGGCCTTTTCAAACTCGCATCTGTCCGAATAATACTGCATTTCTTTTTTGAGTTCCTCAACAAGCAAAAGCCTGTTGCCCGAGAGAAAAAGTTCAACGTTTGAAAGAAGTTTTTTGTAATCTTCGGAAGAAATAAGTTTTTGACAGGGCGCAGAACATTTTTTTATATCGTAATAAATACACGGTCTGTCTTTAAACTTCGGACTTTTGCACTGTTTCAGAGGAAAGAGTTTTTTCATAAGTTCGAGAGTCGAGCGCATTGCTCCCGAATCGGTATAAGGCCCGAAATACTTGCCCTTTTCCATATTGATATTGTGTTTTCTGACTATTAAAATTCTCGGATATTCTTCCTCCGTAATCAAAAAATAGGGATATTTTTTATCGTCCTTTAAAAGAACGTTGTATTTAGGTTTGTATTTTTTAATCAGGTGCGATTCCAGAATTAAGGCTTCGGTTTCGGTGTTAGTAATAATAAATTCGATTTTGACAATTTGCGGCACCATAATTTTGAGTTTCGGGGTGTCGTGTTTTTTGTGAAAATATGAAGAAACTCTTTTCTTCAGGTTTTTTGCTTTGCCAACGTAAATAATCGTTCCGTTTTTATCCAAAAAACGATACGAACCTGGCTTTTCGGGCAGAAGTTTTAATTGTTCGGCAATAGTTTCCATACTGCAATTTTACTCTATTCTTTAACGGCTTGCAATTTGTAATTGTAAAAAAATTCATAAAAACATTATTTATTTTGTAGGGTGCAAAAAGCGAATTTTGACAAGGCTGACCGAGTGTAACGAGGGAACGCTGTCCGTGTGAGAAATTTGGCGGAATGAAGTTTTTACGTCAGTAAAAACGGAATGAAGTCCGAAAATTGCGAACCGTCAAAATTTAAGACAAGAGCGTTTGCACCAAAACAGGTATGGCGAATATGTAAATTGAAGTTTCATGCTTTATGATGTAAAAATCAAAAAATGATTATAATTATAATCATTTTTTGATTTTTACAT
>JAILHI010000039.1 GCA_024695865.1 Candidatus Gastranaerophilales bacterium | reverse complement strand
ATTGTAAGATTAAATAGGATAAACAAAAACAAACACTTTGAAAGAATAGAAATGGTAAGACTTTTTACGGCACTGATTGCTGTTTTTATAATGTTATCGGGAAAAGCCGAAGCATCGGCGGTTAACGATTTTGTTGAAAATTATATAGCAAAATTTACAGATTCGATTGCAAACTTTATTTTTACTCCCGTAAGCATTTTTGGTGCCGAAGTTCCGATAATTATTCTCTGGATATTATTTGCGGGAATAATTTTCACCTTATATTTTAAATTTATCCCTATTTGGGGCTTTAAAAATTCACTTCGTGTAATATTAGGCTCAAATAAAAAATCATCGGGTGACGGTGAAGTTTCGGCATTTCAGGCCCTTGCAACCGCTCTTTCGGGTACAATCGGCATGGGCAGTATCGCAGGTGTCGCAATCGCAATTTCAATCGGCGGCCCCGGGGCAGCGTTCTGGATTTTATTCGGAGCTCTTTTCGGAATGTCCTTGAAATTCGCAGAAGCATCTGCCGCTCTCATATACAGAACCTTTAACAGTGACGGCTCGGTTTCGGGCGGCCCCATGCACTACATCGCACACGGGCTGACAAAAAAACGTATGCGCTGGCTCGGACAGCCTTTGTCCGTAATCTTTGCAATAGTCTTTATAGGCGGCGCTTTATCGGGCGGAAACTTAATTCAAATCAACCAAACTACCAAAATTTTTGTATCAATTGTCGGCGGTGAAAACGGGTTTTTTGCAACTCATGCTTGGGTTTTCGGACTGATTGTCGCAGTTATAGTCGGTGCAATCACAATCGGCGGCATTAAAAGCATAGCAAAAGTTACGGAAAAAATTGTTCCGTTTATGTGTTTTCTGTACGTCGTAGGCGGTTTAATCGTAATAGCCGTTAATTACGCACAAATTCCTCACGCCTTTGCCGTCATACTAAAACAGGCATTTTTCCCGCAATCTGTTGTCGGCGGTATTTTCGGTACAATCATTATCGGATTAAGACGTTCGGTACAGACAAGCGAAGCGGGTACAGGCTCTGCTCCGATTGTATATGCGGCGGCAAAAACAAACGAACCCGTCGAACCCGGATTTGTTTCCCTTATGGAGCCGTTAATCTGCGCCCTGATGTGTTTGCTTACCGCTTTCATAGTTACCGTAACGGGAACCTACGTCTGCGAACCCGGTAAAATTGCGGGGATTGAAATGGTATCCGATGCTTTTGCGTTAGTTATGCCGTTTTTCCCGAAAATTTTAACCGTCGTGGTTATGCTGTTTGCACTCTCAACACTGATTTCGTGGGCTTATTACGGACAAAAATGCTGGAACTTCCTCGTCGGCGAAGGCAGAAAACGCTCCCTTGCTTTCCACGTTTTCTATTGTCTTGTAGTTGTAATAGGTTCGGAATTAAACGTTCAGAGTGTTATCAACATTGTTGATGCAATGATGTTATCCACCTCGGTGCCGAATATCATTGCGTTATATATTCTTGCTCCGGAAATCAAAAAACAATTAAAGAAATATTGCAAAAAACTTAATATTTCCTCTCCGTTTAATACCCAATAAAATAAGGCTTTTTCACATTTTATAAAAACCTGATATAAAATAGAATTTATAAAAGTAAATATTTTATGGAAAAAAAAGTTTTATTCAATATAATAAAATTAACAATCGAAAAAAAGGATTAATATATGCTCATTGAAGAATTACTCGAAGAAACGGTCAAAAGAAAAGCAAGTGACTTACATATATCGGCAAACCTCCCTCCCGTAATGAGAATAAGCGGTGTTTTGGTCAGAACCGAATATCCTCCGTTCTCATCGGACGAAGTCGAAAGTTTATTGTTCCCTATGTTGAGCAACGAACAAAGAAGAACTCTCGAACAGGTTTGGGAATTGGATATGTCTTACGGTATTCACGGCTTGGGTCGTTTCCGTGTAAACATATATAAAGATAAAGGTAACTATGCTGCGGCTTTCCGTACCATCAACAGCGTTGCGCCCAAGTTTGAAGATTTGGGTCTGCCGCCGATTGTCAGAAAAATCACGGAAAGACCGAGAGGATTAATTCTTGTAACAGGCCCGACAGGTTCCGGTAAATCAACAACGTTGGCATCTATGATTGACCACATCAACGAAACAAGAGCAGAACACATTCTTATCATCGAAGACCCTACCGAATTTGTTCACACCTCGAAAAAAAGTATAGTCCACCAGCGTGAGTTGGGACAAGATACCCGTTCATTTGCAAATGCCCTGCGTTCAGCACTTCGTGAAGACCCTGATATCATACTCGTCGGCGAAATGCGTGACCTGGAAACAATTCAGCTCGCAATGACAGCAGCAGAAACAGGTCACTTGGTAATGGGTACTTTGCACACCTCGTCGGCTTCTCAAACGGTTGACCGTATCATCGACGTCTTCCCCGAAGCACAGCAGCAACAGGTTAAAATCCAACTTTCAAGTTCACTTGTTGCCGTATTTTCACAAACACTGCTCACAAAACTGAACGAAGACGGAACAAAGAGCGGTCGTGTTATGGCTCAGGAAATTATGATTGTTAACTCCGCTATTTCCAACCTTATTCGTGAAGGTAAAACGGCGCAGATTTATTCCGCAATTCAGACAGGCGGTCAATACGGTATGCAGACTCTGGAAATTGCTCTTAAAGACCTTTACAAAGCAGGTAAAGTTACAATGGAAGATGCTTTGCAAAAGAGCCAGAGACCTGATGAATTTAAACGTCTTGCAAACATCGCAAGATAGTTAAAAATAAAATAATAAAGCAATTATCAAATCGGCTGTAAGTAAAAATACAGTCGATTTTATTGCGGCTTCGGTTGTTGCAATACCGACGTTTTTGGCACCGCCCTCGGTGTTATAACCCTGCGTTGCACAGACGGTTGTTATAATTACACCGAAAATAAAGCCCTTTAAAATGCTTATATATATATCTTTTAAATTTAATAAAAGCCAAACCGATGTCATATATCTTGCGGGGTGAAGTCCGATTGTCAGATATGACACAGCCATACCGCCGATAATTCCGAACAGTTCCGACAAAACAACAATAGCGGGAATAGTAATTGATGCCGCAAGTATTCTCGGAGCAAAATAATATCCGACGGGATTAACCTTTAAGGTTTTCATTGCATCAACCTGAGAAGTAACTTTCATATTGGCTATTTCCGCACTTATTGCGGTACCCGCTCTTGCAGAAATCGCAAGCGCCGCAAAACCGGGGGCAAGTTCTCGGATTAAAGCAACCGCCATAAAACCGCCGACATAACTTTCTCCGCCTGACATCAAAAACTGTTTTGAAATTTGCAGAGAAATAACAACAGAGGCAATAAAAACTATGGCAAGCGCTATCGGCAGGGAATCATAACCTATCGATGCGGCATTTGTTATAACGGATGAAAATTTCACTCTGCCGTCAAACATATATTTTACGGCAGTAATCAAATTTATAACACATTGACCGACAAATTTAATCATTTGTCTTTATAGTAGCATATTTTTTCAAATTTGTTTATTTTTTATTTTGTCTGTCAAAAAATTTAGCAATTTCATCAATTGAAATAAAATGGCTGATAGGTCTGCCATGAGGACAGACTTCGGGGTTTTTGGTTGATTTCCAGCGTTTGATTAATTCTTCCGCCTGCCAGACAGAAAGTTTTTCTCCCGCCTTAACCGCCGCTTTACAAGATGTTGTTACAAGAATTTTTTCTTCCGCCCCGTCAAGTGAACCGTTAATATTATGTATCAGTTCTGACGCAATTTCCTGCGGTTTTACTCTTGATAACAACTGCGGGACTCTTATAAATTTTATTTGAGATGAAGAAATTTTTTCAATTTCATATCCGAATTTATTCAAATGATTTTTTGCAGACATTAGAAGTTCTACTTCCTCCGGCTCCAAATCAATTACATCGCTTAAAAGCAATAACTGAGATGCCGTTTCTTTTTGATTTTTGAGTTTTTCAAAAAGATATCTTTCATCAGCGATATGCTGGTCAACGATTTCCAGACCGTCCTTTGTTTCAATAAGAATATATGTATTTTTAAGTTGTCCGATAATGGTAAATTCATTATCCGATGCGGTTTCCGTCTGAAAAACCGTCGGAATCAAAGACGGCTGTTCCGTTTCCTGATATGCAAGAGGTTTATTTTCAAATAAAGTTTCTTCACGAACTATCGGCGTTACAATGGTATTCTCGGTCTTTTCACTTATATAATAAGCATCATCGGTTTCTTCTTTTTTAAAAGAAAAAGAAGGTTCACTTTTTAAGAAATAATTTTGCGGGCTGTAATTAGACGAGGTAAGTGCTTTATCAATCGCCGAAATAACAAAATTGAAAACTAAATTAGGGTCACGCCATCTGATTTCTTTTTTGGTGGGGTGAGCGTTAACATCAATATCGTGCGGATTAATGTCAATTTTCAGAATCACAAAAGGATATTTGCCCTTTGGCAGCATATTTTTGTACGCCATATCGATTGCCTTTAAAACAACAGGACATTTAACTGGTCTTGAATTTACATAAATTCTTACAGCCTTTTTGCTTGACCTTGTATAATCAGGCGTTGAAACATAACCCGTTATACGCATACCAGACATTTTATCCGTTTTATCAAGTTCTTTCAGTTCTTTGGCAATATCGGTAGAATAAATGTCGGTAATTTTTTGCAAGAGGCTCGCACTTCCGATAGTTTTAAGAACTTCCTCGCCGTTATGTATCAAAGTAAATGATATTTCGGGATTTGCAAATACTGCCTGAGTTACAACCTCCTGAATATAAGAAAACTCGGTTCTTTCCGCCTTTAAAAATTTTAATCTTGCAGGCTGGTTGTAAAAAATATTTTCAACCTCCATTACGGTACCCAAAGCGCAGCCCGTTTCTGTTTTTGTTACAACGGAATTTTCTGCGGTTACTCTGACACCGTAATCATAATCTTTTGTCTTTGTGGTGCAGATAATCTTTGCAATCGAACATATACTTGCAAGCGCTTCACCTCGGAACCCGAGAGTATGAATATCCCACAAATCTTTTTCATCACTGATTTTACTTGTAGCGTGTTTTTCAAAGGCGGTATAAACATCGTCGGGATATATACCGCAGCCGTTATCGGCTATTCTGATATTTCTGCACTCGTTTGAAACAGATATTTCAATGCGTGTACTTCCTGCGTCAATAGAATTTTCAACAAGTTCTTTGACAACAGAGCACGGTCTTTCGATTACTTCTCCCGCTGCAATTTGGTTAATTAAATTTTTGGATAATTTTTTTATACGAGCCATATAAAAATTTTAGTATAAAAACATTTTTTATTAAGACTATTTTAATAAATGTTTAACAGAATTTATAGTCTGATTAATATTTTCATTACTAAATTCATATTTAACCGAATTTTTTGTACCTGTAATCACAGACACCATATCCAGATTTTGATAGCACCAAAAGCAAATATACAGACAGAGGCAAAATAATGAAGTTTTACATATTAATCTTAACAAAATAAATTTTACCTCCCATAATAAAATTATACATAAGACAAACAAAAAAATTATATCCGAATTACTTAATCCTCTTTTCGTATGATTTAATCAGAAATATAAAAACAGTAATTATGGGAAAAATCAAACAAATACAGTAAAAATTTTAAAATAATTGTTATAATTGTAAATAATTGTTGACTTAATGACATATTTGTATAATACTTTAAGAGTAAAGTAGTCGATTTAATAGCTTAGGAGATAAAATACGATGAAAAATTTAAAATCATTATTAACAGCAGCTATCCTTACAGGTGCAGTTTCAATGGCAGCAAATGCAGCTGATACGGAAGTTCAGCAGTACGCTCACCCGACGTTGTTCGGTTCACAGGCTCATTCTTATGCAACAACAAAAGCTAACTACCTCGTAGGCGGCGAAGTTGCAGAAACAGCAAACAAAGTTGGCGTTGTAGAAAAATCAAACGTTTTTGTTGATTCTTTTGCAAAAGACTTACTCAACGTTTTGAAAACAAACACCAACGATGTTAACTGGAACCCCAAAATGCCGGTTTTGCGTTCAGAATTGGCAGTTATTCTTGCTGAAACATTTGCTTCAGACAGACAAACAGTTAAAAAGGATGCTTTCAAAGATATCACTGATAACTATTGGGCTAAATCTTGGATTGATACAGCATACGATACTAACTTGATGATTGGTTACCCCGATGGCAATTTCAGACCTGACCAACCGGTTACAAAAGCAGAAGTATTTGCTACAATCGCTCAAATCGTAGATGTAAACATCGAAGATATTACTAACGTTGAATTCAAAGACCAGGAAATCAAATACATTCCTCTTTGGTCTGTAAATGCAACAAAAGAAGTTATCGGTTCAAAATTACTTGAACAAACTCCGGATCCTCAGAAAGTTATTGATGATGAATATCTTTCAAAACAACAGGTTGCTTACTTAATCAGCGCATTAAGAAGTGATTTGGCTTACACTAAGAAGCTTGCAACAGATGCAAACGCTCCTGATGTAGTTAAAAAATATGCTCCGACTGTTCTTACAATGAAAATGAACAGCAGAGTAAGTGCTAGACATTCAAATGTTGGTGAAAAATTCACAGCAAAAACAACAAAAGAAGTTACAATTGCAGGAACTACATTCCCTGAAGGTTCAACTGTAACAGGTGAAATCACAGAAGTTAAACGCCCCGGCGTTAACCACCCCGGTTACATCAAAGTTAAATTTGAAAACATCAAAGACGGTAAAGTAGTTGTTGACTTCCCGAACACAGTTTCAGAAGCAACTGCTGAAACTATCAAGAACCCCAACATCCTCGCTAGAATTTGCGGCGCTCCGTTCTCAGCAACAGGCAGAGTTGCAGGTATCATCGGACGTTCAGGTGCAAACGCACTTAACGTTTCAGGCGACAGACTTGAAGAATTGGGTGACGATGCTTCAGATTTATTCGTTGAAACACTCTGCTTACACCCCGGTTCAGGTGTTAAGAGCGCTGGAAATGGCATCTTGGCAGTAGGTAAAGGCATTGTTGATATTACTAAGACAGCAATCAGCGGTACATTTGGTATTCTTTATGAAGTTACTGATGAACTCGTTTACCTCATCTACCCGAAAGCTTCTAACAATTCAGCATTGAATCCTGATGAAGAATTAGTTGTTATCTTCTAATTTTGAAAAGGATATAAATAAAAAAGAGGACAAAGAAATTTGCCCTCTTTTTTTTATAAAAAAATAAAAATCAAAAATATAATTTTATCATATCAAAAAGATTATCGACAAAATCAGAAACAACCTTAACCGCATCAAAATCGGTCTTTTGTTTGCTTCCGCCTTTACCCTTATCATCATAGGCGGGACTTTTCATATACCAAACGGTAATATTATAATCGGCGGCAATTTTATTTAGTCTGTGATAATATTTCCAATCGGCAGGCTTTTCAATTATAAGAATAACTGCGGGGTGTTTTTTAGTCATCTTTGCATAATACAAAGATTGTCCGACACTTTCAGCCCATTTGGGCGCAAAATCAAACTCAACGGCATAGTTTTTGGTCAGACAATCAACTCTTGTACTGTCCTTCAGTTTATATTCCTGCTTTCCGTTCCATTTACCGCACCATTCCGTCTGATAATATTTTTCGGGATATAAATGATTAGCCGACACAACAGGCTCAAAAACAAAAATAATTAACAAAAGGATGAACAGTTTTTTCATATTGCTGAAATATATTAATAACCTTTTTGAAATAAAAAAACTAATCCGTTGTAAAATCCTTTAAAGCAATGTCGTCATTATCTTCCTTCATTGCCGTTTCCAACAGGATATATGTCATATAAGCACCGAGAGCAACGGCTTTCGGGTCAAGTTCCGTATTATTTGCAGCCTCAATTATTGCAGAATTAATCTCGGGATTTTCTTCCTTTATATAGTGAATCATACGTTTTCTCCACGCATGAACATCCTGAAAAATTTCAGCGAAAACTAATGATGATTGTTCTTCAGTAATAATTGGCAGCATATTTATTGTCCGTAACTTTTGTAAAAGCGGAAAATATATTCAGAATATATTTTCCGCATAAAAAATCTGTTATTTATCTTCCTTTTCTTCGGGAGCATCTGTTCTGATAGATGCATTCTTTGCGGCTTTTATGTATTTGCTTTTATGTTTTTCAACTTGTCTTAATAATTTGTCTGCCAGCAAATCAATTGAAGCATACATTGATTCTGCCGTTTCTTCAAGTTTAATCGAGCCTGATGTCATTTTACAAATAACTTCAGCCGTATGGCTTTCGCTTACAGACGGGTTTTTTATAACACTTAATACAACTTCTAAAGTCTGAATCTGGTCATAGTGATTTAAAACTTTACCAATTTTTTCTTTGGTATACGCTTTAATTGCATCTGTAATTTCAATGTTTCGTCCGTTTACGATAATTCGCATAAAATTTTAGCCTCCTACATAATAACTTCTAAATTATAAAACATATTTACAAATAATAAAAGTGTTTTATACCGTATTGTTAAGTATTATTTGAAAAAACTTAATCTATTTTTGTTTCATTTTCGGGAAAACTCTTAATTTTCCGTCATCGGTTCTCCATCTAAACCAGCCTGTTTTATAGACGGTTCCTGTATCAACGACGGTAACCAATGCCCAATTACCCCTAATCATTCTTAATGCAATATATTCGGGATAAGTAAATTCATCAACAACCTGAGCGGATTCGTTATCCTGTGCATACAATTTGTACTGCGAAGTCGGAACATCTTTCATCAGGACGATGCCGTTTTTTTTGCCGTATTTATAGACAAACTCTTTCCATGTCAAAAAGTCTGATTTTTCGGGCATTTTAACCCAGCCTACTTCTTTTCCGTTCTGGTTGTAGTAAATCTGAACCCAATTTTTTTCGGGATATTCGTAGATTGCTGCAAAAAACTGTCTTTGAGCAGGAATACTGACTATATAAGGATTAGCACCCTTTCTTGAATCCTGCACAATTGCCGATTTGGCAGCGGGCAGGATAAAATGTCTGATAATTTTTGCATCTGCATGTGGTTTATCGTAAACATCAAAATCATCATTGATTTTTAGCAACCCGATACCGTAATGCTTTACGCTTTTTGAAGATGAAGGTATCTTGTCTGCAAAGGCGCATGCCGAAGAAACAAGAAGTATTATCATTGAGATAAGACATTTTTTTAACATTATTATGCTCCGATTTCAGGTTTGGATTTTTTGGATTTTATTTCATCTTCGAGTTTTGCAATAAAATCATCAACCTTCAGAGTTCCGACAGAACCGACTGCACGTACTCTTAATGCAATTTCACCGCTTTCGATTTCTTTATCGCCGACAACCGCAACATAAGGAATTTTCTTATCCTGCAAGGCTTCTCTGATTTTGTAATTCATACTTTCGGAACGGTCATCGAGTTCGACTCTTATGCCTTGTGCAAAGAGTTTGTCATAGATTTCTTTTGCGTAGTCATTATGACGTTCCGCAATAGGAACGATTGCAACCTGTGTCGGAGCAAGCCATGTCGGAAAAGCGCCCGCATAATGCTCGATAAGAATACCGTGAAATCTTTCCATTGAGCCGAAAATAACTCTGTGCAGCATAACGGGGGTTTTCAACAAACCGTCTTTATCCTGATATTTGATATCAAATCTTTCGGGCAAATTAAAATCAAGTTGAATTGTTGCACATTGCCATGTTCTTCCGATAGCATCTTTTACCTTAAAGTCAATTTTCGGACCGTAAAAGGCTCCATCGCCTTCATTGATATCATATTTCATTCCACGTCTGTCCATTGCCTCTTTAAGTCCTTTTTCGGCAAGTTCCCAGTTTTCGAGTTTTCCGACATAACTTTCGGGACGAGTAGAAAGTTCAACTTCAAAGTCCATATTAAAGATTTTCATTGTGTCTGCAACAAAATCAATAATGCCGTTAATTTCATCGACTAACTGTTCGGGGGTGCAGAAAATGTGAGCATCGTCCTGCGTGAAGCCCTGAACACGAGTCAGACCGGATAAAGCGCCCGATTTTTCTTTTCTGTAAACAGTTCCGAGTTCCGCCATTCTCAAAGGCAAAGAACGGTAAGAATGTCTGTTTGACTGGTAAATCAAAATATGGAAAGGACAATTCATCGGTTTTACGATATATTGTTCGTCATCTTCATTTTCTTTTTGGATAAAGAACATATTTTCTCTGTAATGGTCGATGTGACCCGACAATTCCCAAAGTTTAGATTTTGCAATTTGAGGTGTATGAACAATTACATAACCTCTTTTTCTGTGTTCTGTTCGCCAATAGTTTTCAATTTCTTCACGGACGACAGCAAGATTAGGGTGCCATAATACCAGACCGCCGCCGATTTCTTCTCTTACCGAGAACAAATCAAGTTGTGTGCCGAGTTTTCTGTGGTCACGTTTTTGCGCTTCTTCCAATAAATTAAGGTAGGCAGCCAAATCTTCTTTGTTCCAGAAAGCAGTAGCATAAATTCTCTGAAGCATTTTGTTCTTTTCGTTGCCTCTCCAATATGCGCCTGCAACCTTCATAAGTTTTATCGCATTGCCCTTAATGTAAGTTGTATTCGGTAAATGAGGGCCTGCGCAAAGGTCGTTAAAGAGAACATTTCCGTCCTTATCTTTTGTCAGATATAAAGTCGGATTGTCGTTTCTGTGTTCTTCAAGAAGTTCAGCCTTGTATATCTCGCCCTCTGCCTTAAATTCATCAATTTGTTTCTGTACATCGGGAATTTCATATCTTTCAAAGGTTAAATTCTGTTTTACGATACTTTTCATTTCTTCTTCAATTTTAGCCAAATCATCTTCGGTAAAAGAATGTTCCGTATCAAAATCATAATAAAAACCGTTATCAACAGCAGGGCCTATGGCAAGTTTTGTTCCGGGAAACAATTTTTGTACAGCCTGTGCCATAATGTGCGATGCCGAGTGTCTTAAAATATGCAAATTTTCATTAGTCTTTTCCATATTAATTCCTTTGTAAAAATATCTTCTTCTCGTACAGTTATAACACTCAAAAAAAATAAATTCAATTATTTAACAATTTAGTGTAAACATTTACTTTCAAGCGGTTATATGAATACACACAATTTGACATGTTTTAACAAATTCGATTTTTTGTGTATAATAAATTCAAGAAAGGGAAAATGGCATGCAAATTTATGAGGTAAAAAACGATACCGCAGAGATATTATATGTACCTCAGAAAAATTCCCTTTTCTTATCGGATTTTCTGTTTATCGAGGATAAAAACTCGACCATAGTGTCGCAGGTTACAAATATTTCAACAACGGACAACGAAAACATCAACCTTGCATCAGTTAAGTTTCACCTTTCTGTTGATAAAAACAACGTTTTAACGAGATACAAGGGTCAGACACCGTCTAAAAACTCTCCTGTCGGATTTCTTGATGCAAAAGACATTATCGAACTTTTCAAACCGAAATGCGACGGCATTGAGTGGGGCGATTATATCCGAAACTCTGATATCAAAGTAATTACGGATTTGAAATTTTTATCCGCAGGCTGTGCAATTATCTGCGACAGAGCGGAACAAAAACAAATGGCTGTTAAGACCATAACCGATGCCTTAAAAGACAACAAAGTCAGATTTTTATTATTCGACTTTGACGGCAGATACAAAGGAATAGAAGCAGATAATACCGCTATCTTCGGCAAAAATTTCAGACTGCCTTTAGACAGCATTGCGCTTGATTACATTTTTGAAAACGATTTAAACGATTGCCCCGTTGAAGCAAAAGCATACATACAAAGCATCATTTTATCGGTGCAAAAATACGTTGATTCAAGCGAGGACGGCTTTATTCCCTTTGACACGTTTGTAAATATCATAATGTCCGAATCCAAAAATATTAATAACGCAAGTCTTATGGTTTTCGGCAACAAACTTATGAAATACAGACAAAAACAAATTTTTGCGGATAAAAAAGAACAATTTGCCGCAATTGATTCCGTTAACGGTTCATTAAAACTTGACGTATCTCAGGTTGATGAAAAATTCTATCCTTTAATTTTAAAATCGGTGGTTAACGTTATCAAGAAAAAGGTTTACATATTAGCGGATATTACGGAAGAAAATTCATCGGCGTCCATACTTAAACAAATCTACGAAAAGCCGAACCTTCGTCTTTTGCCGATTATAAACTATGACAACCCGTTTTTAAACAAAATTAAATCGGTTTGCGGCAATTTTGTATTATTTGCGCCGTCAGAGAAAAATTTATCCGATGATAAATTCGGTTTCTTTTTAGACAAACTCGGAAACGATGAATTGATTTTATACGGAGAAAATACACTATTTATACCGCTGCCCGTATCACTTACAAAAGCCTTTGCGGAACTTCAGAAAGACAATAATTCAAACAGTTTTGATGATATTTCAAATTCAGACCTTGATAATCTGGATATGGTAAATATAGCCGCAGTAAGAGAAATGATGATACGGGAACAGGAGAATACCGTTCAGCAAGAGGAAACAGAAGAAGTTGCGGTTCAAACGGATCTTCAGCAGCAAACAGAAAACACGGCTGATGAACAAATTATAAACCAAACTGAAGAATCTGCCGAAGATTTTGAAAAAAAAAAGTTAACTGATACTCCTGTTCAGCAAATTGAAAATGCCGAGCCTGCTCAAGCAGAGGTAAAAGATTTTTATTCGGAAGAAGAAGTGAAAAAGTCCGAACAAAATCTCCGAAACAATCCGCCTGCCGCTAATAATTACCGACAGGAACAACAGATTGAAATTAAAGCATCAAATACAACTTCTGCATCGACAGCAAACTCAACAACACAAAGGGAAATGCCCAACCCCGATGAATTACAGGTTTATGAACCGAAAGAACCTTCCGTTCAGCAAAATATAACGTTTCAGGAAGGCGACAGGGTCTCTCATGCTCAATACGGCACGGGTACTATTGAAAAAGTTATAAATTACGGCAAAAAACTCCTCTGCTCCATTCAGTTTGATAACGTCGGCAGACGACTTTTAGACCCGAATATCACAACTTTGGAAAAAATATAATCTTCATCGTTTCAAACTGTAAAATATTTGAAAATATCCGAAAAATATATTACATTAAAAAAGTAAAACAATATTTATCAATCAGGGAGTATATATGAAAAAATTACTGGCAGCAATTTTATGTTTATGTGTTACAACACCTGTTTGGGCGGCAACTCATGTTTCAAAACAAAAAGCCCCCGCAAAACCTGCCGTTCAGACAACAGCACCAAACAAATACGAAATTGGAAAATATAATTTTAATATGAACGGCGAAGCGGTAACTGCCGGCGAAACCCAAACACCTGCCGCAACCGAGCCGACCGAACAAAAAGTTCAGCAAAAAACCGATACAACAAATCAAACCGAAAATAATCAGACCGTAAAAACGCAGGAAACACCCGCACAGGAAACTACACAAGATAGTGAAGAAGAAATTAAGAACTATCAAAATCAAACTGATTTAGTTCCTGCATATATGCAAAATACAAAAAATCAGACAAGAATAATACATCAAACAACGCAAGAGGTTAAAAAAGATATCCAAACAAATACAGAAACCGTAAAAAAAGAAGTAACAACCACTCAGGAGGTTATTAAACAGGAAACCTCAAATGTAAAACAAAATCTTGAAAATAAAAATCAAAAGAAATCCAAAACAAAATCAAAAGACAAGTCAAAAGCAGATAAAGAATATGACCCCGATAAACCGCCCGTAAAATTTATGATTGTACCCGTAAATTATAAAGGCGGAGATGTAAAAACGACAATCGAAAGACTTTAAGCAATAATTTCACCGAAAAGGTCATAATTATCGGCACCCGTTACAATAGCCTTGACTATATCACCCGGAACGACATCAATATCATCGTTTCGGGTTTTTAAATATATTACACCGTCAATTTCGGGGGCATCTTTGAAGGTTCTTGCGGTAATCAAACCGTCATCGGTGATGTATTCGGCAATACATTCGATTGTTTTGCCGATTAATTTTTCATTGAGTTCTTTTGAGATTTTTTGCTGTAATTTCATAATCTGATTTTTTCGGCTGTGTTTCACCCGTGCAGGCACTCTGTTTGGCAAAGTATAGGAATAAGTGCCTTTTTCAAGCGAATATTCAAAAACGCCCAGCCTGTCAAATTTAATATCGGCAACAAATTTTTTAAGATGTTCAAAATCCTCTTTTGTTTCATTAGGATAGCCCACAATAAAGGTCGTTCTCAAAGCAATCTCGGGAACGGCTTTTCTTATTTTTTTGATTAATTTGCGGTAATCATTTGCAGGACGCTTCATTGCTTTTAAAATAGCAGGGCTTGAATGCTGCAAAGGAATATCGATGTATTTAAAGATTTTTTCGTTATTTTTAATAACCTCTAAAAGTTCGTCCGTAATGCCTGTCGGGTATGTGTACATTATTCTTATTCTGCCTAAATCTTTTATTTTGACAAGTTCCGTCAAAAGTTTTGCAAGCGAGGGTTTTCCGTACAAATCCTTGCCGTAGGCGGTTGTGTCCTGTGCAATAAGAATAATTTCCGTAACACCTTTTTTAGTGAGTTTTTCGGCTTCCGCAACAATATTTTCAATCGGTCTTGAAACGGCTTTGCCTCTCAATTTTGGTATAATACAATACCCGCACTCGCAATCGCAGCCCTCTGCAATTTTGAGATAAGAATAAGAACCGACCGTTATCTGCTGTCTTTCGGCTTCTTCGGGGTAATGGTAAAGAGGGTTTGTCGAAACGTCGTAGATTTGCTCATCTCTTGCTATTTTATCCGCAATTTCGACAATTTTGTTTATATCAGAAGTACCTAAAAAAGCCTTAACTTCAGGAAGTGCTTTTTCCAGTTCTTTTTTATGTTTTTGAGGCAGACAACCTGCAACGATAACTTTTTTGCCCTCATTAATCATTTTAACGATTGATTGCACGGATTCTTCTTCCGCATCGTGAATAAAGGAACAGGTATTTATCAAAACCACATCAGCCTTTGTTTCATCAAGAGTAACTCGATGACCCGCATCAGCCAACATGCCCGCCATCAATTCACTGTCTATTAAATTTTTTGCACAACCGTGATTAATTAACGCAATTTTCATAATAAATCTTTTCTTTTAAATACCTGTAAAATATACTGTTTTTCGCCGAAGGTTTCAACCTTTTTGTAATTCTTATCAACAAATGAACAGAAGTTCTGTCCGTAATCCTCGCAGATATAACGCTTACCGTAGTCAATGGTGTTTCTGTTGTTCAGAATAAAATATTCGGGCTTTGTTTCTTTAAAATGTTCTATGATATTATCTTCTCCGAAAGTTTCAAAATATAACGGCGTTAAACTGTCATAGAGATTATCCGCAGGGCGTTTTGTTACAAAATTCAAAAACTGTGTTTCGGGAAGAACAACGATTTTGTCTGTCGTTTTTGTATTATTTGAAATGTAAGCTATTGCCATATTAATGGGTTCTGCAATATATGGATATGTGTATTCTGTTTTTGTTATCTGTTCAATATGATTTGAAGTGAGTATCGGCTCCGTCGTAATAAAACCGTGCAGCTTTTTTAAATTTATAATGGTTGAATTTATCACAAAAATTAAAACAAAGAAAAAGACAATAACACTATAAGTGTTTAAGATGTTACTTTTCACTTCATTGTCTTCGCAATAGTCAATATTGGACAGGAAAACAAAAATCGAAATAATCAACAAAGGCAGAGTATAAGCCCCGTAGGTTTCAATATTTACCGCAAAAAATGTTTTTAAAGACAACAAAATCGATGCTGACATAAATATAAAAACAGGCTTATTTGCGTAAATCTTTTTAAAATAAATAATCAGCAGCAAAGTATTTATTATTGCAAAAAGCGAAAAACCGACCGTTCCAGTATAAATCATTCCTAAAAAAGAAAATGTATAAACTATCAGTGTCAGGAATTTATCTTTTCGGCATAATCTGCCAAAGAAATACAAAATTGCGCCGATAACGGCAAGGACAAGAGTTTTGCCGAAACAAATACCGAAAACCTTTAAATTAAAATATGTTCCCGTAAAATTTGTATAAAGGTATTTTATTGCAACTGTATCAGCCATTGTTTTCATTATCTGAAAGGTTTTTGATAAATCGGCAAAGGACATTCCCTGCAAAAATAAAGTTCCGAAAGAAATTACGGGGATAATTGCAAGCGATAATACAGAAATCAAAAACGTTTTGGGCTTTTTGCAAAATAAAAGATACAACAAAAGAAATATGAGATAAGCAAAAAACTCGTATTTACAGCAAACAGCACCGCCCGCAAACAAACAGGAAAGATATGCAAACTTCGGTAAATCGGTTTTTGAAAATTCAATTAAACAGAATAAAGACCACAAAAAGAAACAAAGCCCGTATGTCATTGCAAAGGAATACGGCAAAATGTAGTTAAAAATCCCCAACGAATATAAGGAAAGCAGAATGAAAACAAGCATACAGTCCTTAAAACCTTTTGTGAATTTTGAAAAAACCGTTATTTTATCATCTTTTTCAAAAAATTCTTTCAAAATGAACCATATTGAACTCAATATCAGCATAAAATTAAAAATTCCGAAAATTCTCAGGGAATTAATCCTTGCACCCATCAAACAATAAGAAAATGCATTTATCTGATAAGCCAGAGGCCCGTAAATATTGAAAATATCTTTATAGAGAACTTCGCCGTTTAACATTCTGAACGGGATATAAAGTTCTCTGCCCGTATCAATAGCCGGGTTAAGCATCAGCAAAGACAGCAAATACAAAAGAACAAAACTGCCGAAAAACAAAAAAAGATATGCTGATATTTTTTTTAAATTTGACATTTTTAATCTCCGAAAGGCAGTGTTAATTGCGGTATTTCGGGGTTTTTCACACCCTGTCTTTTCTTACCCGCAAGGTCTTTCTGAAATTCCTTCTGCATCTCAACCATTAACTTTTGGGCATTTGAAATGACACATTCGGGAAGCCCTGCTTTTTTGGCAACCTGTACACCGTAACTTTTACTTGCAGAGCCCTCGACAATTTTTCTTAAAAATTCGATTTCGCCGTCTTTTTCGCTGATTGTTATTCTGTAATTTTTAATCTGCTCAAATTTTCTCGGCATAACGTTAAGTTCGTGGTAGTGTGTTGCAAAAACCGTTCTCGCTTTGATTTTGGTTGCTATGTATTCTGCAACGGACCAAGCAATAGCAACACCGTCGTAGGTGCTTGTGCCTCTGCCGATTTCATCGAGCAGAATAAAACTTTTTTCCGTTGCGCTGTTTAAAATATATGCCGTTTCACTCATTTCTACCATAAAGGTTGATTGACCGAGCGATAAATCGTCCGAAGCCCCCACTCTTGTAAAAATCTTATCCGCAACACCGATTTCTGCATAAGAAGCGGGAACAAAACAGCCCATTTGAGCCATAATCACTATAAGTGCATTTTGGCGCATAAAGGTGGATTTACCCGCCATATTAGGCCCCGTTAAAATCATAAACTGCGTATCGGTTGAATTTGTAACGTTTGCCCGCAATCTTAAATCGTTCGGAACATATTTTCCCATCGGCAAAACTTTTTCAAGAACAGGGTGTCTGCCGTCTTTTATATACATATCATTACTGTCATTAATTATCGGACGGACATAAGAATTTTCCGCTGCCACCGTTGCAAAAGACAACAAAACGTCCATAACGGCAAATCTGTGAGCAATTTCTTTGATTTTATCCGCAAACTCTTTTGCATACTCTCGCAAATCAGAGAAGATTTTGTATTCCGTTTCAACAGACTTAAATTTTGCGGCTGAAACTTCGGTTTCAAAGGTTTTGAGTTCTTCTGTTATAAATCTTTCGGCATTTGTAAGTGTCTGCCGTCTGATATAATCCTGCGGAACAAGTCCGAGGTTTGAGTTCGTAACCTCAATAAAATATCCGAAAGTCTTGCTGTAACCAATACGCAGATTTTTAATTCCCGTTCGTTCTTTTTCCTTTGCCTCTGTTTCCGCAAGTTTTTTCTCACCGCCGTTTAAAAGTTCTCTGTAATAATCGAGTTCGCCGTTCACACCGTCATTAATAATTCCGCCGTCTTTAACACCGACGGGGGCATCTTCTTTGATGGTTCTGTCAACAATAGATGCAAATTCCGTTAAATCGTCAATATCCTCATTAAACCGCAAAAATTCGCTGTTAAAATTACCGAGAATTTCAACAATCTCAGGCAGCAACAAAAGTGAATTTTTTATTGCGAGAATATCTCTCGGATTTGCCGAAGAATTACTCAATTTTACGGCAAGACGTTCAATATCATAGACTTTTGCAAGAACAGAGGATAAAGAGGAAGATGCAAAAGAATTATTTAAAAGTTCCTCGACCGCATCAAGCCTTTTATTGATTTTTTCGACATCTTTTAAAGGCTGTGTAATCCACTTTTTAAGAAGTCTTGCGCCCATATTGGTTTTAACCTTGTCAACAGCCCACAAAAGACTTCCGTATTTTGATTTGTCCCTGTTCGTATAAAGCAGTTCAAGATTTCTTGCGGTATTGATATCAAGCGACAAAAACTCTGAAATATTATAAGATTTAATCGTGTCAAATTTTGGCAGATTTGCTTTTCTTGTTTCATTCAGATAGGCAACAATAGCGCCTGCGGCTCTGAAGCCCTCGGGAAATTCGTTATAGCCGAACGATGACAGGGTTTCCGTTTCAAAAAGTTCTTTTATATTTTTTTCGGCAAGTGCCTTATCAAAGGCAATCGACGACATTTTTGAGCAGTTGTAACTCAGATAAATTTGTTCGGGCAAATCAAATTTTTCATCGGGAACTATCTGAAACGGCAGAACTTTCTGCTTTTTAACTGGAGCGAGAACTTCTGACGGCTTTATTCTTTGCAGTTCTGCAAGAATTTCCGAAAGTCCGCCCTGAGTAACAAAAAATTCACCCGTTGTAATATCCGTATAGGCAAGTCCGTACACGTTTTCGACGTTGATTATTGCGGCAAGCCAATTGTTTTTGTCGGAATTAACAAGACTCAATTCGCTGATTGTTCCCGCCGTAATAACCTGAGTAACCTCACGTTTTACAAGTCCTTTTGCAAGCGCAGGGTCTTCCATCTGGTCGCAGACAGCAGCCTTAAAACCCTTTTCAAGAAGTTTCGGCAAGTAATTATCAAAAGCCTTTGCAGGAATACCTGCCATGGGAATTTTTCCCAAATCGCCGCCGTCACGTGCCGTCAGCGTAATTTCAAGCGCCTTTGAAACCGTCAGGGCATCTTCAAAAAAACATTCATAAAAATCGCCCATTCTGTACATCAGGATAATATCCTGATATTTTCTTTTAATATCAAGATATTGCCGCAACATCGGGGTTGCAAGACTCAAATCCACATCGAAACTGTTTATATTATTGATTTCTTTTTTTGTCATGACTATACTAATTTTAGTTAAACAATAATTAAATAACAAGTTTTGAGGTAAAAAAATGTTCGGTTGTTTAAAAAAATTTATATTTATAATCATATTAATTTTAGCGGCTATCGGCTTTGTTGCAATAGGCGGCTGGCAGTTTGTCAGCGAATTTATCCACAACCCGTTTCAACAGGCTCAAACAACAAAAATGGAAAAAGCCGCACAAATAGCCGATTTTTCAAAAATTGACAAAGAGTTTGAACTTGTTTCATCATCAAAACTTCCTAAAATCGGCAATTACGTCTACGTAAAACACGGCGCAACCTCACAAAGATTTTATTTTTCAAAACCGACTAAAAACGATACTTTGACAAAGGCAGATTTTAACAACAAAAAAGCAAATGAAAAAATTATGGATTTTGTAAAAGATTTTAAAATTTTGCAGTTTGAAAATTTTGAAATCAAAGGACAGGATTCCGTAAAAGCAATGGGCCAAACCATTCCTTATGTAAAATTTGATTCAGACATTGTAAATATCCCCGTGCACGGCGTTCAGGGCATTATCGGTGTTGCGGAACAAGACGGCAAAAATGTCATTATTATTTCAATGAATACCTACGGAAAATACTCTCAAATAATTACAAACGTGCTTTTAAACGAATTAAAATAACCGAATAATTACTTTTCTTAAAATACGACCTTTTTCTATTGATTTTTGAGTTTGATGATATAATAATTATAACAAGAGGTCGTTGAAGGGGAAATGAGTACATGGCTCAAGACTTATCAGATAAGATTTTAAATCTCCAAAAGAATTTTTTGGAACTTAACAATCTTTTTGAGTTAAATATTCTGTCAAGTCAGGCGTATTCCCTTGATGATTTGCTCAATAAAATCAGTTTTTTTATGACCTCGAATTTTAACCTTAACGATGTCGTATTTTTCGTCAAAAAAGACCAGGCATATAAGTCCGTCAACAACACCTCACTTGAACACCCCTTTGAATTTGATGCGGAATATGCCGATTTTCTGAATTATGCGGGAAAAGAACTTTTGCCTACCGTCAACTCTGACGGCACCCCGACCTACAAAAATCTTTGGGAAAACGCATCTCTTGATGATTTAAACTCTGCATATTTCAAAGTCTTTTTCAAAGACGATATTCCGTTCTGCGTATGTTCAATAGGCAGAAAAGAAGACGGCGAACCGTTTGAACAGGAAGAACTTTTGCTTTTAAACAAAATGTTCTACTGCATAGAACCTTTGCTCGTAAAGTTTGTACGGCAGGCAGAACAGGAATCGCAAATATCCTTTTTACATAAGTCTTTGCACAATCTGTCTATCCTGTATAACATCTCACAGGCGGTTAACTTCATTGATGACTTAAAAGGCTTAATTCAGGTAATCTTAGGCAGAGCGCTTGAAACTATTGATGCGGAAAAAGGCTCATTAATGCTTTACGATATGAGCGACAACACCTTACAGGTTAAGGTTGTTTACGGTTTGAAAGACCCGAAAGTTGAATTTGACATCAACAACGGGGTTATCGAATGCAGCAAACTCAAAATCAATGAAGGTATTGCAGGTAAAGTTTTTGCCGAAAAAAAATCAATCATCACAAACTTAGGTCAGAATGACCCCCGTTTTAAACAGGCAAACATGCTTAACAACATATCTTCAATGATTTGTGTTCCTCTTATCGCAAAAGGCGAAGCAATCGGCGTTATCAACATTACAAACAAAAAGAACAATAAACTGTTTAACAGACAGGATTTGGAATTTATCGAGGCTCTTTCAAATCAGGCGGCAATCGCAATAGACAACGCAAAATTGTACGAACTTGCAACAAAAGACGGCCTGACAAAATTATACATTCACCGTCACTTCAAAACTCTGCTTGATGCCGAAGTTACAAGGGCAACAAGATATAAACACGTTATGTCCCTACTGATGATGGATATTGATAACTTTAAGCATGTAAACGATACCTACGGCCACTTAATCGGGGACAGAGTTCTTAAAGAAATTGCGGTAACAATCAAAAACACCTGCCGTAACATAGACGTTCCCGCAAGATACGGCGGCGAAGAATTTACGGTTATTCTTCCCGAAACTGCCGCAAAAGATGCAACAATTATTGCAGAAAGACTCAGAAAAAATATCGCCAAAATCGAAGTGCCGATTGACGATAAAGTAACTTTAAGAACAAGTGTCAGTATCGGAATTTCGGAATTTCCGTCCTCCGCAAATGAACCAGAGGGGTTAATAAAAACTGCGGATGATGCACTTTATAAAGCAAAAAATGACGGTAAAAACTGTATTTACGTCCACCACCAAAATGGTTTTTATAAATGTTTAACAGATAACAATTAAAGGAGAAGATTATGAAAAAATATGTTTGCACTTTATGCACATGGGAATACGACCCCGCAGTCGGTGTACCCGAAGCAGGTATCGCACCCGGAACGGCTTTTGAAGATTTGCCCGAAGATTTTGTTTGCCCAGTTTGCATGGCAGGCAAAGAAGCCTTTGAAGAAGTAAAATAAACAAAAAAATAAAAATACAAAAAGTCATTCTTTCGGGAATGACTTTTTTGTATTACATCTTAATATATATAAATATTTATTTAAAAATTAGCAAAAATAATTTATGTGATTGTTTCTTAAAAACAGAAAATTATGGAAATATCATCGCTTACAAATAAATTTATACCCGCAAAGCCTGCTTCAAAAGAAGCAGAAAAACCTTTGCCTGCGGCTGAAAACAAAATCGGCAACACAGACAACAAAACATCATCAAAAGCGGCGGCAAATTATTTTAAAGCGGCTCAATCAATTAATTTTGGCGGCACATCCGGTTTTAAAATCAAAAAACTTGAAGATGTTCCCTGCCCCTGCTGCGGTTTGATTATGCTTACACCAGATTCAACAAAAAAGCATGTAAACCGTTTAAATATGGCAAAAGGCAATAAACTTGCAGACAGAATCGAACAGGAAGAAGAACCCGTTTTTCGTTCAAACGAAAGAGCATGTGCAATGATGGCGGCAAAAACCGCAAGAGGCACAGATATGAACTTAATGCAGGCAATAAATAAAGCAAACGAAAACTTACCCGCAAACTTTAACAATATTTGTACCGATGTATTACTTAACGCTTCCGTCTATTGTGAAGAAAACTTCGGCGAAAATTCCGAAATTTTCAAATTTTTGATGTCAAAAACCGACAATTTTAATCAGAATAACGATTTTTACAGACCGAATTTAACGGAAGAACTTGCAAAATTTAAAAACACAATTCCCGAAGATAAATATAATGCGCTTGAAGATATGATTATGAAAATGCCTTTGGACTACAAGTCCGTTGAAAAGGTAATGAAAACCATCGTCGGCAAATCACCGACAATCATTGCTCAAACGTTATATGCTCCATCTCTTGCAACGGCGGAGCATGTTCATCCTCATTCTCTCGGCGGCAAAAATACGGCGGCTAATTTCCTCTCGGAATGCGCAGGCTGTAACAACCCGAGAAGCAGTATGTCTTACCTTGAATGGCTCAAAATTCACCCCGAATTTTCAAGAAACCCGCAGGTTTACATAGAACACGTCGAAGGAAGAATTGTAAACGGCGAACTGCCTGACAGTTACTATTCATACCCCGTTGATATTAAAGAAACGCTTACAAGCGAATCAGAAGGACATATCAATTTAAAAGTTTTAGACAAAGACAAACTAATTGAATTAAGAAACGCCAAAAAGGCAGGTCAGGAAGTCGATATTCACGCTGAAACCGAAAAATCGGAAGAAACCGAAAAAACAGAAGAAGAATAAAAGAAGTTAAATATCTGACTGTTACCACAAAAACAGTTATCAAGTTTTATGTTTATCGTCATTGCGAGCGAACACAGTGAGCGTGGCAATCCTAAACAGATTTTTAAGGGACTGCCACGGGCAAACCAATCACATCGCTCGCAATAAACGGCGTTACGGGCAAGCCCTCGCAGTGACGTATTAGGTTAATTTTTGTGGTAACTTATAGATAATTCCCTGAAAAAATTAAAAAGATTGCCACGCCGACAAGTCGGCTCGCAAAGATGCAAGGCAACAATTTTTTATGGCAACCGAAATTTACCTTAATTGAGTCTGTTAATCAAAAACTGCACTGCCCCTCTGTTTTCGGCGAAAACATCACCTGCAAATGCAGATGCCTTTTCAAGTTCGGTTATATCAGAGAACCACAAATCAAGTGCCTGATAAAATTCCTCTGTATCCTGTGCAACAACAGCGGCACCCTTTTCGGTCAGAATTTTGTAAATATCCTTGAAATTTGCTACATTGGGGCCCGAAACAACAGGTTTATTCCAGATGTTTGCTTCAAGAGGGTTATGCCCGCCAGGGCCGAAGAAACTTCCGCCGATATAAGCGACAGAACAAAATGAGAAAAATTTTGCAAGTTCGCCCATTGTGTCGCCCAAAATAATATCCGCATCGTCAAAATTAGCATTTTCACTTACTCTGCCGTTAGCAAAGCCGTATTTTTGAATTAAATCATAAACGGAATTAAATCTCTGGGGATGACGGGGAGCAATTAACAACTTCAAATCGTCATGCTTTTCTTTTAACCTTTTATAAGTATTAAGAGCAATTTCGTCCTCACCCTCATGTGTGCTTGCCGCAATCAAAACGGGGTACTGAACATGAAAACGCTCTCTTAAAGCATTTTGTTCATCATCGGACATATTTCTTGAAATATCGAATTTCAGATTGCCCATAAACTCAACTTTATCATCGGGCGCACCGATATCTCTAATTCTCTGGGCATCTGCCTTTGTCTGCATAAAGATTTTTTCATAAAGACATAAAACCTTTTTAAAGACCCATGAAAAATTCATATAACCCTCATAAGAATGAGGCGAAATTCTGCCGTTTGCAATGTAAACGTGAATACCCTTTTTGCTGGCTTCCTTTACAAAAGCAGGCCATATTTCAGTTTCCGCAATAACAATTTTTTCGGGGTTATAAGTATCAAAAAAAGAATTTACCGAAAAACAAAAATCAAACGGAAAATAAGTTATTTCATCGGCAACATCTTTAAAGATTTTAGAGGCGATATCATGACCCGTTTTTGTAGTGTTTGTAATAACGATTTTTCTTTCGGGATACTTTTCTTTATAGGCTTTAACCGTATCCGCAATGGCATTTGTTTCACCTACCGAAACAGCATGAAAAACGGTTGTGTTCTGACCCTTAAAATCCTTATTATAAAAACCGAGTTTCTGAAAAAAACCTGCACGAAATTTCGGTACCACTATCAGTGCTATTATAATAACAGGGGATAATACAAGCGCCAAAATCGGTAACAAAATTTCGTATATTAAAAACATTTTTTCTCCTGTTTACTCTTTGTTTTTATCTTTTCCGCAGCAGTCTTCATACTTCTTTCCGCTTCCGCAGGGGCAGGAAATTTCATCATCAATTATCTCATCAAGGTCAACCGCCTGTTCTTCGGTAACATCGGCAGAAACCGCCTCATCTATACCCGTCGGGTTTACAATCTGAATACCGAATTTTGAACGGAAAATGTGCTTAACCGTTTCCGACTGGATATCGTACATCATTCTGTTAAAGAGGTCATAGGCTTCTTTTTTGTACTCGATAAGAGGGTCTTTCTGACCGTAGGCACGCAGACCGATACCGTCACGCAGCATATCAATATTGTGCAAATGGTCAATCCACTTCATATCAATTACTCGAAGCAAAATATCTCTTTCAAGCGAACGCATAACGTTATCACTCTCAAAAGGAACCTGCGGGTCAAAATCATGTTCGTATTTTGAAACAATATCGTTATAGAAAGTAACTATCTGCAATTCATGCGCTCTGTACGCATCGAGCAGCATATCCTTCATTTTTTCAAACACGTTTTCAAAACGCAGCCCCATAATATCCTGAACCGTAACTTTATTGGATAATTGCGGCGCAATTGATATCAATTCTTTTACAAGTGTTTCAATATCCTCTTTTGAATATTCGGCTGGGTCCATTCCGGGCGCAATGTAACTTTTAAGAAGTCTGTCAAGTTCACAATCAATCATATACAAAATATCTTCGTACAGATTTTCACCCTTTAAGACACGCTGTCTTTGAGAATAGAACTTTTCTCTCTGCATATTCATAACATCGTCATATTCAAGAACGTGTTTTCTTATATCAAAGTGATAAGTTTCGACTTTCTTCTGGGAAGATTGAATCTGACGTGTAATAAGCGGAGATTCGATAGCCATATCATCGTCAACGTTAAAGGTTTCCATAAGTTTGATAACCTGTTCGCCGCCGAAAATTCTCATAAGATTATCCTGTAAAGACAGGAAAAATCTTGTTGAACCGGGGTCGCCCTGACGAGCCGCACGACCACGTAATTGGTTATCAATACGTCTTGATTCGTGGCGTTCCGTACCGATAACATGAAGTCCTCCGAGTTCTACAACCTTTGCATGTTCTTCATCGGTAATTTTTTTTGATTTTGCAAAGATTTCGTCTTTTATTGTTTTGTAATTCGGGTGCTGGGGCGACATGTGTCTTGCCTTTAATTCCTCAAAAGCCATATATTCGGGGTTGCCGCCTAACAGAATATCGGTGCCTCTGCCCGCCATATTGGTTGCAATCGTAACCGCACCCAATCTGCCCGCCTGCGCAATAATAAACGCTTCTTTTTCGTGATGCTTTGCATTCAGAATATTGTGTTTGATACCTTTTTTCTTTAACAAAGCGGAAATGTATTCCGATTTTTCGATACTGATAGTACCAACCAAAACAGGTCTGCCGATTTTGTGCATTTCAATAATTTCATCGACGACAGCCTGATATTTTCTGACTTCAGTTTTATAAATGACATCGGGCATATTAATTCTGATATCTGTTTTATTAGTCGGAATAACCGTTACGGGAAGATTGTAGATTTTACCGAATTCGGCTTCTTCCGTAACGGCAGTACCCGTCATGCCCGCAAGTTTCGGATAAAGTCTGAAAAGATTTTGGAACGTAATACCCGCAAGCGTTTGCGTTTCGTCCTGAATTTTCAGTCCCTCTTTTGCCTCAACTGCCTGATGAAGTCCGTCTGACCAGCGTCTGCCGTCCATAAGACGTCCCGTAAATTCATCAACAATCATAACTTCGCCGTTTTTAATAACGTAGTCAATATCGGGTTTATAGAGTTCTTTCGCCTTTAATGCCTGTAAAAGATGATGAGCATACTGCGTTGAAATATCAAACAAATCTTTTACCTGTAAAAGTTCCTGCGCCTTATCGATACCGTCTTCCGTCAAAATGATGTTTTTATTTTTTTCATCAATTTCGTAATCCTTAACGGCTTCAAGTTGAGGAGCAATTTTTGCCATTGTTCTGTATAAATCGGCTGATTTATCAAGACGACCGCTGATAATAAGAGGTGTTCTCGCTTCATCAATCAAAATACTGTCAACTTCGTCGATAATCGCATAATTATACGGTCTTTGAACTTGTTGTTCAATACTTGATGCCATATTGTCACGGAGATAATCAAAACCGAACTCGTTGTTCGTTCCGTAGGTGATATCACACTCATAAGCGTGTTTTTTCTGTTCAAAATCGTCATAGGCATGCTCTGCAAGAACAACACCGACAGATAAGCCCAAAAACTTATAAATTTTGCCCATCCAGTCGCTGTCACGTTTTGCAAGATAATCGTTTACCGTTACGATATGAACACCTTTACCCGTAAGAGCATTCAAATAAGCGGGAAGCGTTGCAACAAGTGTTTTACCTTCACCTGTTCTCATTTCCGCAATATGACCTTCGTGCAAAAACATACCGCCTATAAGTTGAACATCAAAATGGCGCATGTTCAAAACTCTTTTGCCCGCCTCTCTTACAACCGCAAAAGCATAAGGAAGAATTTTATCTAATTCCTCTTTTTCAAGCCTTCTGTCTTCCTTCGGGTCGGTTGACGTTTTTCTCTGTGCCAAACGAGCCTTAAACTCGTCCGTTTTCGCCCTTAATTCTTCATCTGTCAGTTTTGACATTGATTCTTCGAGCGAATTTATAAAATCTATTGTCGGCATTAACTTCTTGATTTTTCTTTCATTAGGGTCGCCGAGTAATTTTAATAATAAACCTATCATGCTGTTACCTCTCAACTAACAGTTTAGCATAAAAATACGTATAGAATACTACTTATAACAATACATAACACAATTTACGATAAATTTCTTATTATTATTTCAAAAAATATATGATTTTACCTCTAACCGCCAATTTCTTTAAGTTCCTGACGAAGTTCCTTTGCAGGTACGGATAAAGTCGCCTGATTTTGTATTGCCGCTTTTAAAAACTTCTGACAATTCGGTATATCTTTAAGTTTTTTACATACCTTTGCCGCAACATAATACAAATCGCCGTTATCGGGATTATCCTGCAAAGCCTTTCTCGCAACCGCCAAAGCACCCTGCTCATTGTTTTCTTTGAGCAAAATTTTAATAAAAATTTCATAAGCCTTTGTATCGTGCGGGTTCAAATCAATCGTCTTATCAAGATTTTCAATTGCTTTAACTACTTCACCATGCTCCCAGTAAATTTCGGCAATGTTGAAATAAGCCCAACTGTAATCAGGAGAATATTCTGTAACCTTGTAATACTGTTCAAGCGCTTCTTCAACCCGCCCCGTTCTTTTATATTCATACGCAAGATAAAAGCGGGCAATAGTATCTTCGGGATTAATTTCTATTGTCTTTTCAAGAAATTCAATAGCCTCTTTTGAATTTCCCTGTCTTGAATTTATCATACCGAGATGGAACATGGAATTTGAATCTTCGGTATCGGTATTCAAAACCTTCTGAAAAAGTATCTTTGCATTTTCATATTCTTTTTTATTCACATAAGCACAGGCAAGATTATACATATAATCAGGATCATCAGGCTCTAACTGTGTGGCTGTCTGATATTCGTTGATAGCCTTATCGTCCTGTCTTAATTTTTCATAGATAATTCCGAGATTGTAATGTAATTTAGCCTCATCAGGAAAAATTTTAAGCAGATACAAAATTGCCTTTAAAGCGCTTTCATTTTCCCCGATATCCATTAAAATAGATGCAAGTTCTCTCATCGCCTGAAAATTTGCAGGGTCATCATGAATTATTTGCCTTAGTTCCTGTATCCTTTGCTCCATATTTGTATTTTAACAATTATTTTAAATTCTTTCAAATTTTTAATCAGAACAAATTTTGTTCATCAACTCTAAAAATTCGGGAAAAGATGTATTTACCCACTCAAATTCACGGATTAACATAGGCTGTTTTGCAATCAAACCCGCAACGTAAAAACTCATTGCGGTTCTGTGGTCGTGGTGGCAATCAATTTCGATGCCGCCCTTGAGTTCGGTTTTACCGTTTATAATCATTCCGTCAGGTGTTTCCTCAATATCAGCACCGATATTTTTCAGTTGATTTACAATGGTGGTAATTCTGTCTGATTCTTTGTTTCTCAAATCAGAAGCATCTCTGATAATCGTCGTACCCTCTGCCTGAGTAGCCATAACTGCAATTACGGGAAGTTCATCAATCAGCCTCGGGATATCTGCACCCTCAATAACGGTTCCCTTTAAGTCGGAATATTTAACATTAATATCTGCAACGTCCTCGCCGCAAATATTTCTTTTATTCAAAAGCGAGATGTCTGCGTTCATTCGTTTCATCACGTCAATCATGCCAGAACGTGTCTGATTGATACCGACATTCTGAATCGTAACATCGGAATTTGGAACAATAGCGGCAGCTGCCATGAAAAATGCCGCAGAAGATATATCTCCCACAACCTCCAAGTCCTTTGGCTGTATCTCAGATTTTCTGACAGACACCGAAAGGGGCGAATGTTCAATAATATCAGCACCCATATATTTGAGCATAATTTCGGTATGATTTCTTGACTGATAAGGCTCATTTACCGTTGTAACACCGTCTAAATTCATTCCTGCTATAAGCAAAGCAGACTTAACCTGTGCAGATGCAATCGGTGAATTATAAGTTATTGCCTGTAACTTTTGACCGTGAACTGTCAAAGGTGCCTTAAAATCATTATGTTCAATCTTTGCTCCCATTAGTGTCAAAGGCTCAATAATACGTTTCATCGGTCTTTTGCTTAAACTGACATCACCAAACAACACACTGTCAAAAGGCTGCCCCGCAAGAATACCCGCCATCATACGCATTGTCGTTCCCGAATTGCCGCAATCAAGTTTGTCCATCGGTGCCGATAAGGCATTTTTTGCATTGATTGTAATATCTGTTTCGGAATTAAATTTAATTTCGCAGCCGAGTTGCCCGACAATTTTCAGAGTCGAGCGGCAATCCGCTCCTTTTGAATAATTTTTGATATTTACAAGACCTTTTGAAAGAGCCGCAAACATCGCTGTTCTGTGGCTTATCGATTTATCTGGCGGGATAACGACACTTCCCTTTAACTGTTTTGCCTGCCTTGTTTTATAATCCATAATCCAATCTCGCTACTTTTTTATATTATAAAAATCGGGATGTAAAAATGCCAAAAACGGTATCAATTCAAGACGACCTATCAACATATTGAAAATAAAAATTATCTTTGTTGCGGGCTGCAGAAAATCAAAATTACCCATCGGCCCTATCAGACTCAAACCGGGGCCTGTATTTCCGAGCGATGCTATTGCACCCGTAATGCCGACGGGAATATTGCGCTCTATCATTGTTGCGGCAAGTGCCGTTATTGCAAAAATAACAAAATAGAAAATTACAAAGGACATCATCTGCGCGGTAATCTCGTTGGAAACGGGCAATCCGTTTACACGAACGGGAATAACTGCGTTAGGGTGAAGGATTTTAAACAATTCCCGTCTGATATACTTATAGACAAAAACTATTCTTATGATTTTAAGACCGCCTGAAGCAGAACCCGCACAGGCACCCGTAAAGAATAAAATACCAATCATCATTTGGGCAACAAAAGGCCATTTTGTATAATCAACTGTCGCAAAGCCCGTCGTCGTCATTATGGAAATAACCTGAAAAATACTTTCTTCAATAGCATTATAAACATTATAGGTTTTATCAACAATTAAAATCAAAGCAATGATTGCCGAAAATAACAAAATTATACCGACATAGGTAAAAAATTCATCATTTTTAAGCAGGGCAAGCGGACGACGCTGAACAAAAATTTTGTAAATCAAAGGATAACCTGTTCCCGATAAAAAAATAAAGAAAGCGATTGTCCAGATAAATCTCGGGTTATTATACCCGATTATACTCTGCGGATTAGGCGAAAAACCTCCGCATGCAATTGCCGAAAAAGAATTGCAAACCGCATCAAACAAAGGCATACCGAAGAACTTTAAAAGAAGAATTAAAACTATCGTAAAAAGAATATACATCTTCCATAAAACAGCGGCTGAAGATTTAATTCTCGGAGTAAACTTTCCGTCCGTAGGCCCGGGAGATTCCGCCGAAAACATCTGACGGCCCGCAATAGCAAACTGCGGCAAAATTGCAATAAACAGGACAATAATTCCCATACCGCCGAGCCACTGGGTATATGAACGCCACAGGAACATAGTTTTCGGATAAGCCGAAAAATCCGTGATAATCGTTGCACCCGTAGTTGTAATACCCGAAACAGACTCAAAAAGAGCATTAATCGGGGGCATACCGTAAAACAAATACGGAATTGTACTTATCAAAGAAAGTAATATCCAAGAAAAAGCAACTGTTGCAAGCGCTTCGGATTTTTTAAAATCGTTAAGCAAATCAGGGTCAATTCTTTTGGGGTTGAGAAGAAAACCGATAACAAGAGTTACAAATATTGTAATTGCAAAGGCAATAACCGAAGTATTATCTTTATAATATACAGCGGCAAAGAAAGGAACAAGCATAACAACCGACATATACTTGATAATTAAACTGATGGCTATTGATATAAAGTTTAATCTCATTCCCGCCTCAACAACTGAACAAATACTTCTGAATAGCCGCAGATGTTTCCTGCATTGTGAAAATTATAAGGTTATCCTGCGGAAAAACAAGAGTATCGCCTTTTGGGATAATAACCCTGTTTCTGCGTTCAACAATTGCAATAACGGCTTTATAGGGAAGTTTCAAGTCCATAATTTTTCTCTGCTTGAAATTAATCGGCAAAGACAATTCCATAATCTCGCCCTGACCGCTTTCAACGGTTGCAAGAATTGAAATATCCGGCACTATCAAATGATTGTAGATTTCATGCATCGCCGCTTCATTTTGAGAAATTGCAACATCAATTCCGACTTTTTCAAAAAGATTAACATTGACCGCTTTTGAAACTCTCGAAATAACTTTTTTAACACCCGACTGTTTGGCAAGCAGAGAACAAAGAAGATTTTTTTCATCATTATCCGTAACACAAACCAAAACGTCAGAATCCTCGACACCCTCATTCAGCAAAAGTTGAACATCGGTACCATCACCATTAATAACAAGAGATTTCTTGAGATTTTCGGAAATATATTCACACCGTTTCATATTGATTTCAAAAACTTTGCAGTGAATATCCGCTTCTTCAAGAGTCTGTGCGAGCATAAGACCAACCGTACCGCCGCCGATAATCGTAACACTGTCGATTTTAATATCTTCTCTGAAAACGTTTGCCGCAAGAATATCAAGAGATTTAACGGCGCCCATAAAAATAACCTTATCACCTTCAAGCAACTGCGTATCACCTGTCGGCAAGGATAATTCACCGTTTCTGGTAATTCCGACAATCAAAACTTCGGGCGGAAAATTGCAGTCACGGATTTTCTTATTTGCAATAGGGGAAGTGGATTTTATCGGATATTCCAGCATTCTCGCTTTACCCTTTGCAAAATTTTCAACGTGAGTAGCACTCGGAACGGTAATTATTCTGAAAAGTTCCTGCGTCAAAAGTTCTTCGGGTCTTATAACATAATCGGCAAAAATATCTCGGTTAAACCTCGAATTTTTGACCGCATTTAAAGAATCATAATAAGATTCCTGTCTGATAAAACAAACCGTTCTCGCCTGGGAAACAGATTTCATCATTATACAGGAAACAATATTTGCCTCATCGGAATCCGTACAGGCAATAAAAACATCAGCCTCATCAAGATGATTTTCTTTTAATATCTTTATGTCAGAGGCATTACCCTCAACAACCTCGATATCAAGGTTGTTAAAATCATCACCGAGATTTTCGGTATCATCAATAAGCACGACATCGTGGTCTTCAAAAAGTGATGTTGCAATCAGCAATGCTCTGTTATTTGCGCCTGAAATTACAATTTTCATATCGAGTCCTCTGTTGAGCATATTTTGACATGGTTAAACAATATTTTCAACCGATTGTAAATAAATAAAAAAGCGGTCTTGAAAACCGCCTTTTATATTTTATTCGCTTTTTTGTTCTTCCGAAGTAACTTTACTGCTGTCATCAGCCACGGTTGCAAATTTGATTTTCTTATCCTCTAAAGTAAGAAGTATCTTTTTACCCGCTTTAAAATGACCGCCGAGAATTTCTTCGGCAAGACCGTCTTCAACCTTTTTCTGAATTAAACGTTTGAGAGGTCTTGCACCGTAAGCCTCGGAATATCCGTCCTCAGCAAGATAATCTTTGACTTCGTCTGAAACTTCTATCTTCAAATCCTGTGATTCTAATCTCTTGAACAGGTCTTTAAAGAGCAGGTCAACAATTTGTCTGATTTCGGGTTTGGAAAGATGCGAGAAGACAATCGTTTCATCAATTCTGTTAAGAAATTCAGGCTTAAATGCCTTTTTCATTTCTTCCATAACCGTATCTTTAAGGTGTTCGTATTTATCCTTTGATTCATCACCCGCAACAGAAAATCCGAGTTTTGAACCCGTTGAAATCATGCTTGCACCAACGTTACTTGTCATAATGATAATCGTATTTTTGAAGTTAACGTATCTGCCTTTTGCATCTGTCAGACGGCCGTCATCAAGAATTTGCAACATAATGTTGAACACATCGGGGTGAGCCTTTTCGATTTCATCAAAAAGAATAACGGAATAAGGTTTCTTTCTGATTGTTTCGGTCAAATGTCCGCCATCATCATATCCGACATACCCCGGAGGTGAACCTATAAGTTTTGCCGTTGAATGTTTTTCCATAAATTCTGACATATCGACTCTTATCATATTGTCCTCAGAGCCGAAAACAGCCTCTGCAAGCGCCTTTGCAAGTTCGGTTTTACCGACACCCGTGGGGCCTGCAAAAATAAAACTTCCAATTGGTCTGTTAGGTGCTTTAAGTCCGACTCTTGCACGTCTGATTGCCTTGGAGATTGCAACAACTGCATCATGTTGTCCGATTACTCTTGCATGGAGCGTTTCTTCGAGTTTCAAAAGTCTTTCACTTTCGCCCTCGGTAATCTTTGTAGTCGGGATTCCCGTCATCGTGCTGACGACTTCGGCAACCTGTTCCGCAACAACGGTCGGCTTATTAGCCTCATTTTCTTCACGCCATTTTTCAGAAACTTCTCTGATTTTGTCTTTTAAATCAGCCTCATCATCTCTTAAATTTGATGCGGTTTCAAATTCCTGATTTCTGATGGCTTCTTCTTTTTTTCTGACAATTTCTTTGAGTTCTTTTTCAAGTTCCTTACCCTCGGGAGGCAAAGTGCTTGTCTGTATTCTGACCTTTGAGCAGGCTTCATCGATAATATCGATAGCCTTGTCGGGCAAATATCTGTCCGTAATATATTTATAAGACAATTCCGTTGCCGCAACGATTGCTTCATCGGAAATATTGAGTTTATGGTGGTCTTCGTATTTATGACGCAAACCTTTTATAATCTCGATTGTGTCTTCAACAGACGGTTCCGCAATAATTATCGGCTGAAAACGTCTTTCTAATGCAGGGTCTTTTTCAACGTACTTACGGTATTCGTCGTTTGTTGTTGCACCAATAACCTGAATTTCACCTCTTGATAAAGCGGGTTTCAAAATGTTTGCGGCATCAATTGCGCCCTCTGCGGCACCTGCACCTATCAGAGTGTGCATTTCGTCAATTACGAGAATGACGTTACCTGCAAGTCTGATTTCGTCCATAATCTTTTTAAGACGTTCTTCAAACTCACCTCTGTATTTTGTGCCCGCAACCAAAAGACCCATATCAAGTTGGATAACTTTTTTGCCGTCAAGCAGGTCGGGAACTTCCGAATTAACAATTCTTATAGCCAAGCCTTCTGCAATAGCGGTTTTACCGACACCGGGTTCACCAAGCAGAACGGGGTTGTTTTTTGTTCTTCTTGCAAGAATTTGAATTACACGTTCGATTTCTTTTTCTCTGCCGACGACAGGGTCAAGTCTTTGTTCCGCAGCGGCAAGTGTTAAATCCGTACCAAATTCATCAAGCATAGGCGTTTTGGTTTTTCCGCCCGGGGTTGCTGCGGAAGAACTTGATGTCGAACTTCCCGAAGATGTCGTTCCGCCCTTGATTTCACCGAGCATTTTAACAACATTGGTTCTTACTTTGTTTAAATCGACACCGAGGTTTTCCAAAACTCTTGCGGCAACACCGTCACCTTCTCTGATTAATCCAAGAAGCAAATGTTCCGTACCGATGTAATTATGTCCGAGTTGCCTTGCTTCGTCCCAAGACAATTCAAGAACTCTTTTTGCTCTCGGAGTGAAAGGAATATCTACTGCCACAAAGCCTGCGCCTCTGCCGATAATTTCTTCAACGGCAGCTCTTGCATCTTTTAGTGTTACGCCCATTGATTTAAGCGTTTTTGCGGCAACACCCGTTCCCTCGCCGATTAATCCGAGTAAAACCTGTTCGGTTCCGACAAAGTTATGACCCAAACGTCTTGCTTCTTCCTGAGCAAGCATTATAACCTTGATTGCTTTTTCCGTAAAACGTTCAAACATGATAATTATCCATTATATTTCTAAATTATAATTCTATTCTACAACAGTAAACAAAATAATGCCAATAAATTAATAATTATTTTATATTTGCAAGAAGTTTTTTGGCAGGATAGTATGCAGGTGAAATATCAAGCGCATTTTGAAGCGATTTTATGGCTGCGGATTTTTCGTTCAGAGCCATTCTTACTTCGGCATCAATCACGTGAAGTTCGGTGTCTTCATAAAAATAATCTTTTGCGGTATTTATGAACTTTTCCGCCAGAGTATAATATCCGTGATTATACAAAACTCTTGCCGTAAACTTATAAACCTCGGGGTTAATATCGGCAAAATACTGAATACTGCTAATTAAATTTTCCGCATACCTGTTCATTCTCAAACTAAGCAAAGTATCCAAATCGGTTTCATAAAAATTTCTTATTTGAAAGAAGGTAGGTTCCCGTCTTTGTTCTTTTTCAATATATCCCGAAAGCGCCTTTGCCCACAATAAAAGCGGCGACTCGTCTTTTTGCGCAAACCATACTTTATCCGCAGTTTTTTTATCTCTCTGATAAAGTCTGCAATATCCGTATTCCGTGAACATGTGCAGTTTTTTGAACAGAATTTCCGCTCTTTCGTACTTCTTGTTGAAAAACAAAACTTTAGCGAGCATTCGTATGGAATCATTGTTCACATTCGTCATACAAAGTTTTTCAGCCAAAGTATAATCTTTTTTTTCAAATATTATTTTTAATAATTCAAATCTGTTCATTACTATTTATTTTTATCGTTGTCAAAGCCCAAATCAAAATCACCCATCATCTGATTCATCATCATTGCTTTGATTAATTCAGGGTCAAGTTTTCTTTTTGCACCGTCATCGTTTTGCTTGTCCTGCATAAGAAGATACGGTAACATTGCATCAAATGAGTTATTTCTGTTATTGTTGTTTCCGAACATCAGTGCCATCTGTGCATAATCGTCCTGCATTGCATATTGTGCAGCCATCTGCTTGTACGGATTGATGTTCTTTTTGTCGTTATCGGCATCAGGCGCCGTAAACTTATAGCCCGCCTTGCTTAACGTTCTGACAGCATCAGCGATTTCTTTGTCGGATAAATCACCCGAAGCAATTTTTGTTGTACTTTCTTTACTGCTTAAATCAGGGTTCTTTTTTTCAGGTTCTTTAGTTGTGCCTTTTGTTCTCTTTTTGAGTTCAGCATTAACTCTTTCCTGTTCCTGCATAAGTCTTGCTTCTTCAACAACACGTCTTGCATCGGGGTGAACGTTTTCAGGATATTCGCCTTTTATCAGCCTGTCGATATCCGAAATATCCTCAACAACCTGAGTATTTGCTTTACCCTCTGCTTCTTCTTTGGCTTTATTGACAAAGAAGTCTTTCGGATTTGCAATCATATTTTCAATATCAGTTTCAGAGAATTTTTTATAAACGCAAGGGTTTATATTGTTGTTCATACAGTTTACAGCCTGAATGGAATATGAAGAAAGAACGGGAATACTGTTAATGGTCGCAACTTTTTGAAAAGCGTTTATCGCTCTGTCTTTCATTCCGACCTTCATATATGCAATACCCGTATAATAATAACTTACGGCATTAGAGGGGTCTTCGTCGGAATAATCTTCCAAGTCCTGAATACAGCCGACATAATCCTGCGCCTTATATTTTGCAATCGCATTTCTTACAGGCTGCGGACAAAGAGCAGACGCCAAAACATGAAAATTCATACCCAGCAATATCGTTAAAACTATTAAAAAATTCTTTTTGTTTTTCATATACGTATCCCATTCAATATGTAATGATTTTAATATCATTATCAAGTTTTACAAGACTATTATATACAAATTTTTTAAAATAGTTATACTGTAAACATATTAAATAATGACGAAAAAAAATATTTTTAACGCAAAAATCAAAAATATTTACATTTTGACAAAAATTTTTACAAAAAATTTTTATGAAAAATCATTTTTTTGTTAACATTTAAACGTAACAAAGATTGAGGTAAAAATGAAAATACTGGTCGGTTTATCGGGCGGAGTCGATTCATCGGTTGCGGCACTTATCCTGAAAGAGCAGGGAAATGAAGTTATGGGCGCAACAATGTCTATCTGGGGCAAGAACGGCATAGCCGTCAGCGAGGGACACAAAAATGCCTGCTATGGCCCTGACGAACAAGAGGATATTGAAGAAGCACGCAAAATCGCCAATCAACTTGATATCCCTTACTATGTTTTCGATTGTTCAAACCAATATGAAAAAATTGTTCTTGAAAATTTCAAAAAAGAATACCTTGACGGACACACACCAAATCCTTGCGTATGGTGCAATGCACTTGTAAAATTCGGCATTTTGCCCGAACTTGCAAAAAAGAACGGCGTTGAATTTGACAAATTTGCAACGGGACATTACGCAAGAATAACCGAAGAAAATGGACGATTTTTGCTCAAAAGAAGTGTCAATCCGAAGAAAGACCAATCATATTTTCTTTACCGCTTAAAACAGGAACAACTTAAAAATATAATTATGCCGTTAGGCGAATATACAAAAGACACCATCAGAGAAATTGCAAAAAAACACGGATTAAATTCCGCAGAAAAGCCCGACAGTCAGGATTTTTACGGCGGAGATTACAACGAACTTTTACAGGTTGAAGAAAAAGAAGGCAACATCGTTGATACGGACGGAAAAATTCTAGGCAAACACAAAGGCATCTGGAATTATACAATAGGTCAAAGAAAAGGTTTAGGCGTATCATCGACGGAAGCACTATACGTGTTAGCGCTCAAAAAAGAAACAAACGAGGTGGTTGTCGGTTTTGCCGATAAAACCTTTAAAAAGTCTTTGATTGCTGATAAATTAAACTGGATAGCGATTGACGGCCTGACGGAAGACAGAAAAATAACCGCAAAAATACGTTCAACTCAGCAGCCCGTACCCGCAATTATTACGCCCTGCGGCAACGATGAAGTTCAGGTGATTTTTGATGATATGCAAAAATCAATAGCAATAGGTCAATCTGCCGTATTCTATGACGGCGACACTGTTCTCGGCGGCGGAGTTATAAAATCGTCACAATAGTTAATTCAAACTCAGATTTTTAAGATGTTCAATTTGCGGAGAAACCGTTCCGATAACGGCTATTCCGTCAATTCTGTATTTTGATATTTTATTTTCGGCACAATAAAGCAGAACACCATGAAAGATTTTTTGCATCTTTGCGTTATTTATCGCCTCAAAAGGATGACCGAAGTTCAGCGATTTACGGGTTTTCACCTCAACAAAAACCGTCGTATCTTTATCCTTTGCAATAATATCAATTTCACAGTTTTTTGAAAAATGTTTATTGCGTTCCAAAATCGTGTAACCCGATTTTTGCAGATACTGCGCTGCAATGTCCTCGCCTTTTTTCCCCGTCTGTACCGTCTGATTTGTAATAACAAACACCTTTCGTTTTCTGTATATTTATGATACAACAAAAATATGGAAAAAACAGTATTGATTACAGGGGCATCTTCAGGAATAGGCAAAGAAACGGCTGTTTTGTTTGCAGGAAACGGCTACAAAGTGCTTGCCTGTGTCAGAAAAAAATCCGACAAATTCGAACTTGAAAAACTGCACAAAAACATAAATGCGGTATTTTTGGACGTAACAAATTCGGGCGGGATAGAAAAAGCCTTCTGGTACGTTATGAAAAAAACGTCCAAACTTGATGCACTTATAAATTGCGCAGGTATTGCGGTTGCAGGCCCGATGGAAGCCCTGCCTTTAAAAAGGATTAAAGAACAATTTGAGGTTAACACTTTTGGTGCTATTGCGGTTATCCAAAAGTTTTTACCCCTGATTTATGACGGCAAAATTATATATATCAGTTCTATGGCTGCAAGCGGTATTTTTCCGTTCCTATCTCCGTATTGCGCATCAAAAAGAGCAGCCGACATAATGATAAACAGCCTATCAAACGAATTTAAAAATAAAAATATAAAAATAGTATCAATCAAACCCGGGTGTATAAGAACACCGTTCTGGGATAAATCGGTAGAGTCAAACATTCCCGTCTTTGAAACATCATCAGAGAGAATACAGAAAAAATACGAAAAAGAAATGAAGTTTCTCGCCGAAAATGCAAGAGCAAACAACAACAGAGGTTCTTTACCGATTGACGTTGCAAAAACAATTTTAAAAGCCGTTGAAACGGCTAATCCGAAAGCCTCTTACACCGTTGGCGCCGATTCCTTTTTTATTATGCTTGCGGCAAAAATTTTCCCGCAAAGTTGGATAAATAAAACCGTTCGGTATTTTATGGAAAAACGAACCGAAAAGTATTAGTTTTTCAACCGAAACAATGACAGTTGCGGGCGAAACCAATAACTAAAATAAGACATTTGCGCCGTATTTATTGATACATGCCCGTGATAACATCGTTATAAGTTTCAAAAACCTTATTACGCTTTATTTTTGCGGTTGATGTCATAAGTCCGTTATCAATACTGAAGCCGTCTTTTAAAATTTCAAATTTCATAATCTTTTCAAAAGGTTTCAGTTTGCTTTTTGTTTTAATATAGGTATCAATTTCCGATTTAATAAGTTTTCTCAAAGCGGGATTTTTAACACAAACATCTTTCTGCATTCTCAAGCCTCTTGTGTCAATTCCGCATTTTTCAAGCGCCTCTTTTGTCGGCACAACCAAAGCCCCGATTGCCCCCTGATCCTGACCGACAAGAACAATCTGATTGATATACGGGCTTGCAAGGCAAGCATCTTCAATCGGTATAGGTTCAACGTTCTCGCCGTTTGAAAGTACAATCGTTTCTTTCATTCTGCCCTGCAAAACAAGGTTGTGAGTGTTTGTCATATAACCCAAATCACCCGTGTTAAACCAGCCGTTTGAATCAAGAACCGCTCTTGTTGCATTTTCGTCCTTATAATAACCCTTCATTATCTGCGGGCCTCTTGCAATAACCAAGCCCTTTTCAAAGAAAGGCAATTCTTCCTTCGTTTCGGGATTAACAATTCTGATATCGGTACCCGTAATAGGAATACCCGCCGAGCCTAAAAAGTTTTTAATATTAAGACTTCTCAAGGTCAAAACGGGTGAAGTTTCCGTCAGACCGTAGCCGACTCTAAGATTAACACCAATAGCGTCATAAAATCTTTCATCAAGCGAAGATAAGGCTCCGCCGCCCGAAATACTCAATCTGAAATTCAAGCCAGCCATATCCTTGAGTTTTTTATAAAGAGTTCGTTTGAAAAACTCATGAAGCGGTTTCATTACAAGCCCCATGCCTGCATGGTAAACCATTGCAAGCGGATTGTATTTCTTTTGGTCGGTAATCCTTTGTTCAACGTACATTGAATGACTTTTGTAAGCCATACTGAATTTAACCGCTTTATCAAAAACGTTGTATAACATTGGTGATTTTTGTTTGAGTTTTGCGTAAATGCCCGTTCTGACGGCTTCCCAAATTCTCGGCACCGACATCATCATACTCGGAGCAAATGCAATCATATCGTCTTTAATTTTTGAAAGTGTTGTATAGCAAATATGGCAACCCCTGCCGTAAAAATAATAGGTTCCGACTCTTTCATAAGCGTGCCAAATAGGCAAAATTGCCAAAATAGTTTCACCCGATGTACACAAAATACATTTATGCAGTGTTTCAAACTGATAAAGGAAATTACCGTGAGTCAGCATAACACCTTTCGGATTGCCCGTCGTACCCGAGGTATAAAGAATGGAAGCGATATCATAGGGTGTGATATCAACATGCGCATAACAATGTTTTTTGCCCATAGCCAAAATATCGTCAAAAGTATAAACGGGACAATTAACATCCTCGTATTTATACTTCGCATCGTGAAACATAATAACAATAAAATTCAGGTCATATTTTGGTAAATACGGCTTTAATTTGTCGAAAAGCATCGAGTTTTGCAAAACAAGCGCACAACTGTCGCTTTGTCCGATAATGTAATCAAGTTCATCAACGGGAGCGTTTGAACCACGAACGGCATCTCTTGCTCCGCATCTTAATATCCCCTGATCAACGACAATCCATCTTCCGTTATTTTCCGAAAACAAACCGATTGTATCGTCTTTTCGGATACCCAAACTCTGCAAGCCCGATGCAAAATCCTTGGATTGCAAAATATATTCCGCATAATTTTGCTCGATATTATTGTATTTATCGGTTATTGCGGGCATCATAGCATTTCTGTTTGCAGCATCTTCAAGATAGTCGCAAATCGACTGAAAACCTTTAAATTTGTACTTTATATAATTTTTTTCACTTTTTTCCAGCAATATAGCAGACATGGTATTACCTGTTTCTTATATAACGCAAGACAATATAATGATAACATAAATAAGTATTTGCGACTATTATTTTTAGGCTTCGTCAGCGGCGACAACCATTTTGACAATAGAATCGGGTTCTTCAACCGCACCGTTAAGATATCTGCTGCCCTTTTTGATGTTGTCAACAAATTCCATACCGTCCGTAACCTGTCCCCAGACGGTATATTGACCGTCAAGCCAAGAACAATCTTTAAAGCAGATAAAAAACTGACTGTCAGCGCTGTCGGGGTGCTGCGCTCTTGCCATTGAAACAGTACCTCTTTTGTGGGGCATATCGTTAAATTCAGCCTTTAAGTTTACACCGCTTCCGCCCGTTCCGTTACCTTCGGGGTCGCCCGTCTGCGCCATAAAATCTTCAATTACCCTGTGAAATAAAAGTCCGTCATAAAAATTATGTCTGACTAATTCTTTAATTCTGGCAACGTGATTGGGCGCCTTTTCGGGAAAAAGTTCAATCGTTACTTTTCCGTCTTTTAAATACAAATACAAAGTATTTTCTAAATCCATTTTCTTCTCCTTATATTTTACGGGTCGATAATATTTTCTGTAACTTCGCCTTCTACAAGAGTTTTTATTGTAAAAATTTCTCCGTAAAGCGATGTTATAATGCCTCGTTTTTCGGCTTCCGTTTTTGTAAAATCTATTAAATCATACAAATGTCTTGTGGTATTTTCGGGTGAACGAGGCATGTCTTTTTGTTTGTATGCCAAATCGGTATTTTTCACAATCCAGTTAAAATCGAGATTTAAGATTACGGAAATGATACCGAGTTCCTGACACATATCAAGCCATTCAAGAATAAATTCTTCCGTATCGTTTATCCCAGGAACGAGAATGTATTTTGACTTCATCGCATTGGGTCTGATTGCCGTCTGCGCCGCCGAATATCTTCGCATGGTTTCTCTTACGTCGTCAAACTTATCCACCCGTTTTATTTTTTTATACAATTCTCTGTTTGCGGAATCTACCGAAATCAAAACCTTGCATTGACCGTTTTTGATAAGTTTTGCGACGGTATCGGAATAATTAATGCCGTTTGTATGAATAACAACGTTTTTATAGCCCTTTTCAAATATCAGTTCAAGAATATCGTCAAATTTTTCATACAAAGTAGGCTCGCCGCCCGCAAAATCAAACACGGTTTCGGGAATGAAAAAATCGTTTTCCATCATATATTTAACGGCAGAATACACATCGTATTTTTTTGTATTCTGTTTAACGTATTCATCTGTACAAACAGGGCAATATATACACTTTGAGTTACATTCAGCCCACGGAGTCAGCAAAAGAAAATCAATGTAATCATCATCGTCCCATTCCATTTCACGCAGGTGAAAACAGTTTTGGCATGTTGACGGGCATTTTCCCTCTCTGAACATTTGTCTGTGAACACGCTTTTTGTTAAAAAATTCTTCTTTTGTAAAGTTTTTTCCGTCAAAATAATCATATATAACAGGTCGGCCGCCAAATTCTAAATTGTGGTTACTGCAATGCCTTACAACATTCATGAAGTCTAAAACAACCTCATGTTCTATACATTTGCAACTTTTAAAACCTGCCATTTCCCTTTTCCTTTGAGCATTTATCTAAACAATTTTTACATAAAATTAAAAAAACTGCAATGTTATCAATTTTATGATATGATATTTTCAGTAAGTAAAAAATCAGGTGTATTTTATGACGACAGAAAAAAAAGTTGTAAAAAAGAAGAAAAAGATTTTGGTTAAAAGAACAAAATCCCAAAAAATGATAAGAAAATACGGCGGTTTTCTTATAATCTTCTTCTTGTCATCTATGATATATTTCACTTGGCTCTACGGAGTTCCTGCGTTATTAAACGCACATATTACACAAAAAAAAGTTAATAACTTCCTTGAAAAAAGAATCGGTTTCAAAGTGGATTACAAGGACGCAAAATTCTATACCACAAACTCAGTCGATTTTGGTGTCAGATTTAAAGACTTGAAATTATATTACCCCGGTTCTTCAACCATAAACGATAAAGGTCTGTTTTTGCAGTCAAGACTTGCTATTTTTGAAATTCCCGCAATTCCTCTTGCAATGAAAACAATCCGTTTTAAAGAGTTTGTTTTCAGAACAACAAAAATAAATCTCTATCAGGACGAAACAGGAAAGTATTTCTATCTGCAAAACATCAAAAAGAATTTCAACCCTCAAATGCCAAAATACATTCTTGAGGTTCCTACAATCGAAATTTATGCCTACAATATTTTAAACTACAACAAAAAAACAGGCTCTTTCCAGAAGAAAAGAGATTCCGAAATGATTATCAGACCCGAGCAATCTAAAGAAGTTCTGAGAGAAGCACCTAAATCAAACACAATTATGTTAAGATAGTTTGAACATATTCATATCGGCTATATAATTTAATAATATTTTGTATTATACTCCTCGTATAATTAAATCTGAGGAGTATAATTTTGTTTAAATTTTTGAAAAATACGTGTATAGTTTTTTTATCGTTAATTGTAATTGCATATCTTGCTATTGTGCTGATTTTGCCGATTGCGGTAAATACCTTTTACGATAAGGATAAAACCGTAAAGGCTTTTGTCAAGCAAAATACGGGACTTGATTTGAATTATGACAGCCTTAAAGTCATAACAACACCGTTAATGAGTATCGGTGTCAAAGCCGACAATCTCGTTTTATCCATGCCCGAGGATAAAAAAGTCTTTAACTTTGACAATTTAACCTTCAGAATTTCTTTACCGTCACTTTTATTTAAAACAATAAAAGTAACTTGTGCGGATATTAAAAATCCGACCGTAAATCTTGATTTAAACAAAACATCTACGCAATACGAAATAGCGGATTATTTAACCGAATATTTTGCAAACACAAATCAGGAAAAAGAAGAAGAAAAAGCGGAAGAAGAAGCCGCAGAAACCCCTCAGTTCAATTTATCGGACATAAAAATCAAAATAAACAAACTCAATATCGACAACTACAATATTTTAATCAACGATGTTAAAAACAAACATAAGTTATCCCTGCACGGCGGCAATTTAACTCTTAAATTTGACGGCAAACACCTTAAAATCACTTCAAACCCGATTTTAAAATATGACGATAACGAAAATATTACCGCAAATATCGATGTAAAAACCTATGTTCCCGAATTTACACTTCCCGAAGAAAATACAACTTCGCAAACAAACAATGCGGATTTTATAAATCCCGTCGAAATGTTCGGCAAATACAATTTAAAATCAAAAATTCAGACAAAACTTTCCATAACGGAAGGTCAAGCATCACCCAAAATCAACGGAAACCTTTATGTTACGGACACAACGATGAACATAGGCGGAGGACTTGCGCTTCCGTACAGTTATTTAAAACTTGATTTCGGCGGCTACAACGTAAACATTGACAGTAATTTATGTCTTGCGGAAAAAGAAACCGCAAATATTGCGGGCGATATGCACTTTGGCAAAGATTTTGATACAAATATTGCCGTCAAAACCGACAAAATCAATTTAAGCAGTATTTTAAGACTCGCAAAAGCGATTTTAGATACGGCAAATATACAAAACAACCTTGACACTATCAGTGCAAACGGTATTTTGCAATCCGATATGAAAGTTAAAACCGACTTAAAGACCATTAAATCATCGGGCAAAATCACACTTTCAAACGGCTCTGTCAGGGACAGCGCAACAGGACTTTCTTTGAGCAATATGAGAGCAAACGTACTGCTCGATAACAACAATATCAAAATCGATGATACGGAAGTTTACGTCAACGGAACCCCGTTTATTGCGCAGGGAACAATCAACGAAAAGTCTGAAGCGGATATAAAAATTTATACAAAAAATTTACCGCTCGCAAAATTGTATGCTTCCTTTGCCCCCGCCGATTTAAAGAAAAACTATCTCGTTAAAAACGGTATTTTGAGTTTAGACATTCTGATTAACGGCAAACTCGACAAGATTGAACCTAAAATCAAAACGGAAATCGTAAACCTTATCGTCAAAGATATTGCGGACGGACTTGATATCGTCAACGGTAACTGTTCCGTTGATTTGGACACAGATTTAAAAACCTATAACGGAAAAATTACAAACAAAAATCTTGTTGTTACATCAGATGCAATGGGCTTAACCATCAGAAATATCCAGACAAATGTTGATTTTAACGACAGGGATATAATTATTAAACCGACGGACTTTATCATAAACGGTGTTTCAAACCTCAATATCTCGGGCGAAATCAAAAATTATATACAAAAACCCGAATTTGCGGTTATCGGAAATGGCTCGATGCGTGCCATCGACATCAAAAATCTTGCGGGAAAAGATTTGGCTCTGTATATTAAATCACAGGGCGTTATTCCCGTTAAACTGTTAATTAAAGGTGATGACAAAAAACAAAGCATCTTGTTCAGAGCCTACGGAAGTCCCAATGAATACGTTACCCCGATTGATATTGCCGAAATTACGGGTAAAAATTCGACAATTCAACTTCTTGCGGAAATAGCAAACAACAAGGTTACGTTCAAACAAACGGGGCTTTTCTCGGGTTCATATACCGATGTAAATTCCGAAATCACCTCAAACCCCGTTGTATCCGTAACAGGCGGAATTAAACTTGATAAAAACTTAACTCTTAACAACATAAAAATTCAGACAAACGGAAACAAAAAAATCGGAATTTACGCTTTTGAAAAATCTTCAATGAACGCAAATGCAGATATTACGGTTACGGGAACTGCAAACAAGCCCGTTATAAAAGGGGTTGTTAAAGGCGAAAATATGAATATACCCCAACTTAAAACAAAACTCGATAACGGTGATATTACGTTAAAAGGCGATGTTTTTGATTTTGACCTGAAAAAACTTAACTTAAACGGAACCTCGCTTGATTTAAACGGCAGAGGACTTTTGGACTTCGCACCGATTTTAACGATAACCGATGTAAAACTCAAATCGGATAATCTTGATGCGGACAAAGCAGCACAAGTCACGGAATATATGGCAAAGGTTCCCGCCCTCAATCCGCCCTCAAACGGCGCTCCTGCCGATATGCCGATAAAGGTTAACACAGGAAGTATTGAAATACAAAAACTCAAATCGGGCGACATAATTGCAGAAAATATTGTCAGCGATTTAAAACTCATCAAAAACGTGGTTTATCTGAATAACCTCAAAGCAAATGCTTTCGACGGACTTTTCAACGGCGATGTTACAATGAATTTAATCAATTCCTACATTACGGCCGTTGTATCGGGTGCGGGCATGAATGCGGATAAGACCGTAACAGCCTGTGCAGCAATGAAAAACACTATCTTCGGAACGTTAGGTTTTTCAGCCGATATAACCTTAAAAGGTGTAACCTACGAGGAACAAATGCGCACCTTAAACGGAAAAGCCGATTTTAACATAACAAAAGGTCAGTTCGGCTCTCTCGGTAAGTTTGAAACCTTCTTAAAGGCGGATAACCTTGCATCTATTGCCTTTATTTCCACAAAGATAGGCTCCGTAATGAATAAAGTATCTCCGCATAATACAGCAGAATTTGACAAATTAAACGGTAATGTAACGTTTAAAAACGGTTTAATGGCAATAAGCCCGATAACTTCATCAGGTAAAAACATGAGTATGTACATTACGGGTAATCTGAACTTGACTAACAACAATGCGGATATGCTCATTCTCGGTAAGGTATCGGAAGAAGTCGCAAGCCTGTTAGGACCTTTGGAACAACTTAATCCGACAAGATTACTGAAAAAATCCAATACCTCATGGGCGGCAATAACACTGGGAGTGTTAAACGCAATCAATGAAAAATCGACACCCGCAGAAATCAATAAAATTCCGCAGTTGACACCTGCCCCCTCAACAGACAACACTTCAAAATTTGTTGTTAAAATAAAGGGAAATATCGAAAAACCGCAATCCGCAGTAAAATCATTCAAATGGTTAAGCCCTGAAAGCGATTTGACAGAAGCGCAATCAATGCTTTCTCCGAAGGAAGTTGTTGAAAATGTCGTAAAATCAATCCCGACAACAAAAGAGGAAGCAATAAACACCTTAAAAGAGGCAGGCAAAAACACCTTACTCAACCTAGGCAAACAACTTCTTGCTCCCGCAGAAACACAAACGCAAACTCAAACTCAAACACAAACGGCAACAACCAAAACCGAAACGGAAACAAAAACAGAGGAATAAAATAAAAAGTATTTGCTGGGTGCACACAATTTTTCGGTGCAAACGCATATGCTTTTTGCACCCTACCGCTATCTTGCAAACGAAAATTTATTTTTTGTTTAAATACGAACGAAGTGAGTCGGAGCATTCCGCAGGAATCGTGTTTTCTGTCTTGGTTTTTGTTTGCGGCTGATTACAAAGCAAAAAATCATTTGATTATTATATTGCTGGATTGCCACGAAAATCAAAGATTTTCTCGCAATGACGCAATTTTCTGTCATTCAGAGGGCAGAGTATTCGTTGGGTTTCACCCAGCCTACATACTGAAACAAGTTTAGTGTGGCAAAAAGAAAAACTATTTCAACTGTTGGGCGTCGAGGATTAAGGTTTCAAGTTCAAGGTCGTTTTCCTCGTTCGGTTTAGTCGCCTCGTCGTAAACTCTCGGGTCGGCACTGTAACCCTCATGCTCCATCTGCTCATACATTTTAACCCTCTGATTTGCAATTTCAGATTCGGGGTTAAGATGCTGTGCAAATTTAAAATACTCTTTTGCCCTTTCGACTTCGCCCAATTTTTCGTAGCAGAGCGCCGTCGAAAGATTTGTCGCATAATCTTTAAGATTGCCCGAATTTAAAGACAAATTGTAGTATTCGATAGCATTATTATAATTTGAAAATCTGAAACTGTAATCACCAAGAGCCTTATGAACATTAGGATTTGTCGGATAGGTAGCGTAAGCCTGCATCAAAATATTTCTTGCTTCATCTTCTCTGCCCAAATAAGTAGCCATTGCACCCGCACCCAGCAAACCGTCAAGATTTTCGGGATAGTATTTCAAAAACTCTTTATAATAAAGCAGAGCCTGTCTGACTTTTAATCGTATTTTAGCCTCGCTTGGCTGCTCCATAGCCTCCTGAACGCAGCGTTTTGCCACCTGCAAAGTTTCTCTCGGGGATAAAGAAAGATTGATGCGCTCCTCTCTCAAATCTTCACTGATTGTCGGAGATTTGAGTTCTTCCTCGGGAACGCCCTCCTCTCTTTTTATATCCTGAATCATTTTTGCATAATTGAGGTTTTGAGGGATATACTGTTCAGCCTCCTGACCCTGCTGGGCCTTTGCAGCAGAAGCGGTTTTTACAGACTCTGAAACGTTTTGAGGCATATTAACCAATTCGCAAACCGAAAATACCACGGTAAGCGAAATTAAAAACCTATATAATTTTTTTAAGAGTTTTTTGTTCATGCCTTAATTAAATACTTTAAGATTTGTTTACAATCATTATAACAACAAGATTACATGATATAAATATTATAATAACTTATGTTGCAAGGCGGTTTAAATTTTGTACAGCATTTTAATCACAGGTTTTTATATTTTAATTGCTTTTCTCATTGCGGGAACGGCGGTTTTAATCGTGCAGAAATCAAAAACCGTTGATGTATCCGAAACCGAAGAAGATAAACCTTTTCAGGTATCACGTATGCCGATACCGCAGGCTTATTTTGTTCATCTGTTTGTATTCTTCATATTTTTAATACAGGCGGTTTTGTTTTTCCCGCTTGCAGCAGCCTTCAACAAGTTACGCTCCTTCGTCTTTCTCGAAGGCGGTATTTTGGTTATTTTCCTCGTTCTTGCCCTCTGGTATGCAATTCAGAAAAACATGCTGAGGATAAAAGAATGAAAAACAGTCTGTTAACAACAAACGAAAGTGTATTTTGATGGATTTTTTGATTAACTATTACATAGTATTTTTAATGCAAAACCATCTCACGATGACAACAGGCTTTTTTATATGGCATGCTGTTACCTTTCTTTTGATGCTGATTGTTTTATTTGTATCAGTCGTTATTTTTAATCTCATCGAAAAGAAACTTTTGGTAAAATTTATAAACACGGATAGTGGTATCAACACGGAAACCGACCAAAACAACCTGCCTAAATCAAAGTTTTTAACAACAATTTCAATCGCATCGGTGATTTTTATGTGGCTGCTTTTACCGGTTACAACGTCTTTATACCCGATAAAAACCGATGTGGGAATATTCTTTTTTATGGCTTTTCTTTTTGTTCCTATGCTCAATCTTTTGGGCAGTGTTGAATTATCCGATGATAAAACGGCTATAAAAGAAAAGTTACACAATATTTTCTTTTGTCTTGGCGGACTTCTTCCCGTTGTTTTGTCTGCAACAGGCGTTTTATTACTGACAGACAGCCCCGCCTTTCGTGACATAATTTTAATACAGAATATGCACGGTTTTTTGAGTATGTTTTGTTTCCCCTGCCTTATCGGCGTTGTTGTAATTCTTGTTTCTCTTGCGGCAATCTCATCACGTTTTTACCCCGAAAGCAGTGAAACCCCGTTTATGCACTTTTGGAAAAACGCATATTTTCTGACTCTCTGCGCATATCTTGTCATTTTGTTCTTTGGCGGATATATGCCTCCGCTCCCGTTTTTCGCCGCAAATTTCTTTGAACATTCTCCGTTATTATACGGGCTTGTTTTGTCAATAGAGCAGGCTTTCTGGCTTATTATAAAAACATATCTTCTGTATATCGGCATAATTTTCATAAAAAGTCGTTTTACTTCGGAAATTAAAACGGAAACCTTCTGGAAATATTTATTGCCGCTTGCGATATGCAATTTATTTGCTGTCGGTTTTATTGCTGTCAAATTTGGAGGTTTTTATGTTTTATAATACGATATTCCGAAAAGGTTGGTATATATTATGATTAATGCAGAAGCGGTTATATTTTATATTTTCGTTTTGTTCGTATTGGGCGGAGGATTTTTTGCTATCTTTTCGGAACAAAATAAAAATGCCGTTACAAGCGCATTTATATGCTTTTTCAGTGTCGGAATGTTAATGTTCTCTCTTGAACTGCCTTTTCTCGCTGTTTCTCAGATACTGATTGCGGCTGTCGGGCTGACGTTTTTGTTCTTAATGTTTTTAATTCTGACAGAAAATAAAAATAAAACCGCTGAAAAACCATCTTCCTTTGTGAGAAACGTTATTTCTTTGGCTGTTGTCTTTTTACTGGTTGTTCTTATTGCAATCTTCATCAAATACGGCAGTTTCAGTTACGAAGGAATAAATCTTAATTGTGTAATGCCCTCAACAAAAGATATTTCGACAGAAATGTTTATTAACTACGGAATACCCTTTCTTTTCATCGGGCTTATACTCACATCGGCACTGATAGGTGCAGGTGTATTAATGTCGGATATCAAAAACGGAAAAAGAGGTAATTCATAATGGAAGGATTTTTACACATAGGATTATATCACTTTATGACCATTGCCATAATCCTTTTTGCTATGGGCATTTTAGGTCTTGTTATTTCAAAAAATCTGTTAAAAATCTTAATTTCTGTTGAAATAATGTTTTGCGGGATTACACTAAATTTAGCGGCACTTTCGGTGTATTGCGACATAACTCATTTTGAAGGCGGCATGCTCGCTTTGAGCATCATAATGCTTGCTTCCCTGCTTGTTGCAATCGGACTCGTTATTGCTCTGAACATATATAAATTCAAAGGTACGACAGATATTGACGACATAGGAGAATTAAAAGGATAATGCAAATTTTATACGACAATACAGCCTTAATATATTTGCTGCCGTTGATTGCATTTCTTCTTGCAATTTTCGCAAAGTTCTTCAAATACTCGGTTTCCGAAAAATCCGTTGCGGTTGTTTCAATATCGGCAAATGCGCTTTCTCTTGCCTTTGTTTCGGCTTTAATATTTTATTTGTTCTTCGGAGATTTTGAGCCGTTCTCCTTTGATTTTATATGGTTAAAAACGACCGATTTGACGGTATCTATGGGCTGTCTGATTGATAAGTTTTCGGTTTGCGCACTGTTTGTAGTCCTGCTTACCGCTCTTACGGTACAAATCGCATCATATAAATTCTTTCAGGATAACGACAAATTCCTTACGTATTTTGGCAGATTTAATCTGCTGTTATTCCTGATAACAGCGTTTGTATTAAGTTCAAATTTAGTTCAGTCGGTAATTTTGGCGGCAGTAACAGGTGCATCTGCCTTTCTGCTTTTGAATTTAAACTCGGAAAAATACAATGTTATGAGATACTCAAGACGATTTCTGATTATTGACAGAATCGGTGATTTTTGTCTTATAACGGCATTATTTATTATATTTTATTTTATAAATACCTACGAATTAACTTTTGAAGGCTCCCTGCTGAGTTTTAATAATTTTAACGACATTGTAGCCGATTTGTATGTTTATATATCCGATGAAAATTTCTATATCTTATGTTTAATGATTTTTACGGGCATCTGCGCAAAATCAGGTATTTTCCCGTTTCATTCCAAACCTGCGGTGGCCTTATACGACTACTCGCCCGCCTTTTATTTCCTGTTTATATCCTTATCGATTTCGGGAAGTCTTTTGGTTATAAGATTATTGCCAATGTTTGATTTATCCGAAAAAATCATTTACACAATACTCATCTGGTTCGCACTGATAGTGTTATACTCTTTGGTATATGAAATCATAAACAGATTTTATCTGCATAAAAACGATAATTCATATATTGTCTATTCCTGTCTTACCGCATTATATGTGATTTTGCCGTTAACCATGACTTCAAAAACGGGTATTTTCAAATCTGACTTAATGCTTTATATGCCGTTTATTTTCTTTGCCGTTTTATATGTATTTTGGTTTATTTCGGGAGAAAAATTCTATTGCAGAACTCAGACGGTAAAAAACATATCCGATTCAGCCGATATTGTTACCCGATTTGGCTGTTTTGCGGCTGAACAGGTTACGGACTTTTTGTGTAATATTACAAGACTTACGGACAAATACCTGATACCCGCAGCGGCTAACATCGTCGGCTATTGCTGCCGAGTTAAATCGTGGCTTATATCTTTTTCACAAAACGGAAAAATAAGAAATTATCTTATATATTCACTTATATTTATTTCTGTTATGTTATTATTGTATCTTTTCATACTGTTGGAGGCGGAAAATATTAATGTTTGATATAACTTCTTTATTATCATTAAATATTATAATTTTTGCACCTGCAGTAGCGGCTTTAATCGTTGCATCACCGCTTTTTGGCACTAATCAGATTTACATAAGAAGATTTACGAAAACCTTTGCAACAATACATCTTTTGTATTCACTGTTTTTTGTGGCATATTATCTGTACGGTTCAGACAATTTTTATCAGGAAATCACTATTTTGGGAAACAGTTGGCTGAGTAAACTCGGCATCAACGCAGCCTTTGGGGCTGACGGCTTTACTATTTTGCTTTGTGCCTTCACATCGTTAATTTTCCTCTTTGTCTTTATAATCTCAAAAACGATGATAAGAACAAAACACAAAATGTATTATGCCCTTATGCTTGTTCTTTTTTCATCGACTTTGGGCATCTTCTGCGCAAAAGATATGTTTGTTTTCCTGCTCTTTTGGCAAACCGAACTTATCCCGATATTTTTACTTATCTCGCAATGGGGCGGCGTAAAGGCTCCCAAAGCAGCGCAAAAATACATTTTGTATAATTTTTCCGGAAGTTTGCTGCTAATGGTGGCAATGATAAGTTTATACTATTACGGATATCACGCAAACGGAACATTAAGTTCAAGCATAGACTTTTTAAGAATTTATCAGGCAGATAACATCTTTCCCGAATTATTACAGGATATAATCTTTTGGTGTCTGTTTATCGGTTTTGCGGTAAAATTACCTATAATTCCGTTCCACACCTGTTATACATCATGTCTGACGGAAGCACCTGCTCCTGTCAGAGCGCTTATTTCATCAGTTTTAATTAATACGGCGGCATACGGTCTGATTCGGTTTAATCTCGACTTATTCCCCGAACTTTTTACTAAATTTGCACCGATAATTATGCTTATCGCCGTTACCGGTATTCTTTGGGCATCGTTTGGCGCCTTTAAACAAAAAGAGATAGTTAAAACAACGGCCTACATAAATATTGTTTATATGGGCTTCTTCCTGCTTGGCTTGTCTGCGGCAAACAAAACGGGATTTGACGGAGCCTTCTTCATAATGTTTGCAAATATCTTTGTCGCTGCGGCATTAAGCATAATGACGGGTTATATAGAACAAACCTTCAAAACAAAAAGTTTTCAGGAGATTGCGGGCTTGGGTAAATTTGCCCCGAGGCTTATGTCTTTATCTTACATTATCATTTTTGCCGTTATCGGTGTTCCTTTAACAATAAGTTTTTCGGGATTTTTCCTTGTATTTTCGGGAGCCTTCTCGGCGGATTTTGCAGATGCCTTGATGCCTAAAATTTGCACTGCCGTTTCTTTTGTTTCCTTTATTTTGCTGGCGGCATCGGGACTTCGTCTTTTAGACGGCTGTTTTGGCGGCATCAGCCAAACGGAAAAGAAGTATAATGACATAACAGGACACAGATTAATGGTGCTTCTGATACTCTGCCTGTTTATCATTTTCTTCGGTTGTTTTCCCGATTCTTTAATGAGTTTTTATTCTGACGTTACGGATATGTTAGCGGAGGTTTTGAGGGTATAGCAATGAATTTATTATTCTTTGAATTACAAAATGTTTTTCTTCCCGAAGCAATCTTGTTGATTTTCATTATTTTCAACATCGTTGCGACGTTAACTTTTGGAAAAAGGATATATAAATTTTCAAGCAGAATTGCCTTGTTTGCGGTTTTACTGCCTCTGATAACCATTACGGCGGGTATCGCTCACGGCGGTTACACTATTTTTTCCGAAAACTATATTCAGACCAATTTTACAATGGTAATGAGGGTTTTAATTTTAATGGGAACATTTTTTACAATTCTGTTATCCCAAAATATTATTAAAAAACTGCGTTTCAGAGCCTTTGAATATTATACAATTCTATTAACCTCAACTTTTTCGGCAATGTGTCTTGTCGGTGCAAACGATTTTGTGCCGATGTTTATAGCACTTTCCGGAATGTCAATTTCAAACATTATTTTGATTGCATATTGGAACAAATACAAGCCAAAAGAAGCCGCCATAAAGTATTTAATAAGTTCTGCCGTCGGTATGGGCTTTTTCCTGTTCGGTGCATCTGTCATGTACGGCATTTCGGGTGAAATGAATTTTAACCTGCTGAATCTGCATTATTACGGTCAGGACAGTTCGTTGTTATTTGTACTTGCATCAATGTTTATGGTGTTCGGAATGATGTTTTTTGCAGGCTGTGTTCCTTTTAACAGATGGATACCCGATGTTTTTCAGGGTTCGCCTTATCCTGTCTGCGCTTATTTGTCTTTTGTTCCGGTTGTTGCGGGTTTGAGCATTTTGGCAAGATTTTTCGGAAATATTATGACAGAAGCGCCTTTAATGCAGTTAATTCTGTCTGTAATCGCCATTTTGACAATAGCCTGCGGTTTTCTGGCTATAATAAGGCAAACGGACATAAAAAGATTTTTGGGCTATTCGGCAGTTGCCCAATCAGGCTTGATGCTTTTGGGGCTCAGCATTTTTTCGAGTTACGGAACGGCATCTTTTGTATATTTTGCGATAGTGTATTTATTTATTAATTACGGCATTTGGGCTGGCGGAATCACGTTCGTAGCCTGTGCAAAAAGTGATAACATAGAAGATTATAAGGGTTTGTTTTATATAAGACCTTATTATACATCTGCTTTTGTGTTCTGTATTGCCGCACTTGCGGGTCTGCCGCCGACAGCGGGATTTTTGTCAAGGCTTTATTTATATTCGTCCGCAATGCGAATTGACTTATCGGGCTTACCCGTGCTTCTGATAGTGTTATTAATTACCGTTGCAGGAATTTACGGATATTTCAGACTGATTGGCATTATGTTTGACAAATCTGCAAAACGTGAGTTGTTCTATAAAGAGCAGATGAATACAAAAATTGTTCTGTATTTTTGTACTTTAATGACTCTTGTAACCTTCTTTTTCGCAAATCAGATTATCTGGCTTTCAATGTTTGCCGCACTTGATTTGTAATTTAAAACGAACCTCTTTTGACTAATTGTGAGGTGAATTTGTCCGCCTTAAAAAGTTCTTTTAAGTTTTCAAGCGCAAGTTCAGTTTTACAGTTTTTATTGCAGGTAAAAAAATCAACCGCCGCATAGTTATATTCAGGCCATGTATGGATTGCAAGATGACTTTCGGTAATGACGATTACACCGCTTACACCGTAGGGCGAAAATTTATGAAAACACTTTTCAACGATTGTAACATCAGCGGCTCTTGCAGCCTCTGTCATAATATTTTCAACAGCCTCAACACTGTCTAAAACAGTTTTGTCACAGCCGTAATATTCAGCCAAAATGTGTTTTCCGAGATAATTTTCCGTCAATTCCAATACCTCCAGCCGTTTAAATAATAATCCAAAATCTTCGGTCTGTCCAAAGTTGAGGGCTCAATATTTGTCCGTTGAACATCTTTTTCAAGTTTAAAGGCATTTTTAGCGACTTCATTATCGATAAATTTTGCAGGGATTTTGATATCGATTTTATCGGCACGGATAGTGTTATCACTTGCAATCATAAAGCCCCAATCACCAAAAGAAGGAACGTAAATGTGATACGGAACCGCATTTTTAAACCCTGCTGCAAGCAGACTTTTTTGAATACACCAAAAGGCTTCAGGCGAGAAAAACGGGCTTGTAGATTGAGTAACCATTACACCGTTTACTGCAAGTTTCTTTTTGAGAATTTTATAAAATTCTCTGCTGTATAGTCTTGCAAGAGAAGAATTATTAGGGTCGGGCAAATCTACAATAATAACATCATAAAGGTTTTGAGTGTTTTCAAGAAATTTAAAGGCATCTTCGTTGAAGATTTTCACTTTTTCGTTATTAAAACTGTCATTATTCAGTTTTAAAAAGTATTTATTCGTCTTTGCCAAGTCGGTCATTTCTTTATCTAAATCAACAACCGTGATATTTTTAACATCGTTATATTTTAAAAGTTCTCTTGCCGCCAGACCGTCGCCGCCGCCTAAAATAAGAATATTTTCTTTATGCTGCGCCAAAAACATCGGAACATGAACAAGAAGTTCATGATACCTGTATTCGTCAATGGAGGAAAACTGAACATTTCCGTCTATAAACAGCCTTATATCCTCTTTGTTCTTTGTCATTACAAGTTTTTGATAGGGTGTCTGCTTTGAAAAAATAACTCTGTCCTCAAAAATATTGTTTTCCCAGTTTTTGACAATACCGTCGGAACAAATAAACAAACCAACCAAAAATAAAAAGATTAAAACCATAAAAAAGACTAATTTTGCGGCTTTTTTTCTGAAAATTTTATCCTTAAACCAGAAGAAGTTAATTATCGCAACTACCAAATTCAAAAAGCCTGCAAAAACAGAACTTTCAAAAATACCCAAAAAGGGAAGTAAAACAAACGGAAAGACAATTGTCGCAATAAAAGCCCCAAGATAATCAAGAGATAAAACATTTGAAATGTTATCTTTGAGGTCGTAATATTTTTCCATAATGCGTGTCAAAAGCGGTATTTCAAGCCCGATAAGACAACCGATTGCCAAAATAAGCAAAATCATAACGGGATAATAAATTGCCTCAAAGGTATATGCGTAATACAAAATCGGAACACAAAGCCCGCCCGTAATTGCGAGAATTATTTCTATAAAAATAAAATAATAAATTAAATCTTTGTTTATAATCCTTGAAATCAACGTTCCGATGCCCATTGCGGTCATTGTAAGTCCGATAACAAGAGAAAACTGTTTTATGCTGTCCCCAAGAAAATATGAGGAAACGCTGCCGATTAAAAGTTCATAAATGATTGTGCAAAAACCGACAATAAAAACTGACAACAAAAGTACAACGGCTTCTTTTGTTGAAAGGACGCTTTTATTTTCCACCGCTCAGACCCCGTCTTGAAAAATTGTTGCCGCTCTGGCTGCTTTCTCTGTTGCTGGGCGAAAAGGCTTCGTTTGTATTTCTGTAATACCAAAAAGAACGATGATGGTGAAAACCTCTGTACCCCGTATAGCCGTAGCCCTTTTCCGCATAATTAAAGCAGGCATAATACACGGTCGTTAATAATAATATCGTAACTACATAGATTATAATTTCTTTAAAATTAATCATCTAACTCATCCCGTATCTTGTCCATAATTATCGTAACCTTTTCATCGACCCATTTTTTATTAAGAAAATATCCTGCTATCATAATTAAAATCATAAATATTGTTCCGACCTGAGAATGAGCAACGGAACTTCCTTTTTGCAAATCCAGCCTTATAAGGAGATTATTCAGATTATAGTTGTTATCCGAATTAAACTGAAGATAATATGTTCCCTTTTCGCTGAAAGTAAGATATGCCACCATTTGCCGTTCGCTTTCAGACCAATATCCCTCAGAATCGTAGCCCGATTCGTGCCATAAATCTTTACCGAATTCATAAATAGTATCTTTATCGGCATCAAGCGCTTCTCCCGAAAGATAGACGGCAGAATTATTGCCGTAAAAAGTTGCGGTTACCTTATATACCGCACTTTTGTCATTAATCTTTATCGGCCCGACAATTGCGTTGTTAGGCAAGGAACTGAACTCATAATGCTGTTTTGAAGATTTTTGCAAAGAAAGCGCAGTACAATAGCAAACAATACAAAAAACGCAAATGATTATGCAGATATTGTTGAAAAATAATTTATCTCTTAACTTTTGCTGAGGGTTTATTTTCATTTATACCACCGAACTGAAATCGACCATAAAAAAGATTAAAAGCGCAAAACAGACAACCGTTATAAATTCTGCAAGACCTGCCGCAATATTATTGTTTTTAATTTCGGAATTAATATTGACCGTTCTGATTATGAGGTTACCCAAAATATACCGTAAACTCGGCAACAACAATATTATCGAGGATAAATCAACAAAATACAAAATCATACTTTGGCGCAAATCGGAAAAATCACCCAAAGTAGCCTTCATCAATATTATGCCGATTGCAAGAATATTACCGCCCAGAGCAATTCCGACGGCATAATTATCCTTTTCAAGTTCCTCATGGATTGAATAGGGAATAATTTTGTCATAAATTTTCAAAAACAAAAATAAAAACAGCATACCCAAAACATAATAAACAACCGACGATAAAATTCCGCCGTATTCACCGTTTACACAGGCCGCAATTATAAGACCCGTTGCTGTGTAAATTCCGAAATGAACGGCAGCCGTACCGACGTTTTTATCCTCGATTATTTCTTTTTTTGTGCTGAATTTATACAACAAAAATTTATCTGTAACGATATTGGAAAAATTCATCAGTAAAATACCGACAAACGAATAAAGAACAAACAGAAGCAAATCCGCTTTAAAACTCATACCCGATGGCCCAATATATGCCCCTGCCAGAATACAAATTATTCCGAGCATATAACCGCAGAAAGACAAGACGGGAGCAAAGTTTTTTTCTTTAATCTGTTCATCAAGTTTGTACTGAGAAATTTTTTCAAAAGAAAACTTTGACAATGTAACCATTATCCCTGATATAAAAAGATAAATAAGACTTATTAATACGGGTTTCATACCTGTTCCTCATTTTTGTTTGACAATACCGTAATTTGCGACGGTAACATTCTTTGCGACAAAGATACATCAAAAGAACCGTCCGACCATTTTTCAACGGAAATTATGCGATTACCGCAGACAAAATCCCAATAATAGAACTTTTGCGGATTTTTGCTGTCACAAAATCTGTAAAAAACGGCGGAATCAGAATCAACATATTTGTAAGAAGAACCGCCATATCTGACACTTCCGCTCTCATTATCGTCAATAGTATCCAAGCGGCTTGATGTAACACCGATATCCGACAGGGTAAGTTTTTTGAGCATTACGTTGACCATAACGCCGTCATCGTCCTCAACATCAACCCAGACTTTTTCATCGCTGCCCTTGTCACATTCAAGTTCATACCAGTAAAAATCACCTTCCTGATAAAGATTTTTGGAAACCACTTTTAGTGTTAATTCTTCCGAATCATCGCCGACACCCGTCAGTGTAAATACACCGCCTTTATCAACATTTAAAATATGCAATTTGTCCTTTATCGGCGGATATATCTGCTTTTGAATATCCCTGTTTCTCAAAATAAATACAATCAGGAGAATTATTGACAAAATCAGGGCAAGCGGAATCAAGGAGGGGTTTAAAACAATGATTACAACTAATATTACGGTCAAAAGTCCAAATAAAAAATTCATTTACTTCTTTCTCCTATTAAAAACCTTATCAGTTATCAAGTTGATTTTTCAGGTCTTTTGTAGAATCCTTTGCGGAATTATCCGACAAAAGTTTTGTTTTTAACTCTGCAAGAGCATTTTGAACATCAGGTGAATAAGATGTGCCGATTGCTTTATCAATTTCTTTATCGATATCGCTTTCAAGATATAGCATTTCATCGTAAGCGGTTGCAAGCGCTTCTTCTTCCTGAATTTTTGTTTTCATATTTTCAAGCATTGCCGTTGTGGAATCATCACCGATTGCAGTAAGTTGCTGATTGATTTTCTTTGTTGATTTTGCAACTTTGTATCTTGCCTTCATCGTGGTTAACTCTGATTCCCATTTTGTTATCTGGTCTTTCAGAGAAACAATTTTTGCTTCCATTTTTTGAGCCATTGCCTCGTAGTTATTGAGGTCAGCCGTTAATTTTGTTGCTTCCTTAACGGCATTTGCTTTTTTGGTAAGCGCTTCAGAAGCAAGCCTGTCGGCTTCCTGCGGGTCTAACTGACCGTCTTGTGCCTTTTTAACGAGCATAAGCGCTTTTCTCTCATAATCTGCCGCAATCTGCTTTTTATCCTCAATATTGCGTTTTGTTGTTATTACAATTGCTTTTACTTCCGCAAGACTTTTCAGACTTTCATCGTAATTTTGTTTCAAATCACGGATTGATTGTTCTGCAAGTTTAACGGGGTCTTCAAACTTTGACAAAAGTGCGTGAGCCTGCGACTGAAGAAACTTAAAACATCTTTTTATTAAACTGTACATTGATTATCTCCTTATTTTGCAAATTCCAAAAGTTCGTCCGTAAATTCAACCATTGCAATGGATAAACTGTCAATAGAGCCCTTAATCTCATTCAAATCAAGATTTTCGAGTTGCAAGGTGTCACGGAACAAAACACGTTCTCCCGCTTCATCGACAACAAAGGCACCATGTACGAGCGCTCTGTTCATCTGCAAAAGTCTTAAAAACATTTTGGCAGTATTTTTATCTTTAATTCTAAAAATAAACTGCTCAAAGACAATAATAGGCGCTTCGCAATCAATAATAAGTTCTTTTATACCCATTCTTTCATCAGAAATTACAACAATTTCATTTTCTGCATCTTCACGTGAAATTGTATAACCAAGTTCCGATAAGTATTCTTTTACCTTTTTAAAATCAGCCATAATATGCTCCTTTAAAATAAAAACAATAACAATAAAGTAATTATATAAATATATACAGGTTTTTTCAATCAAAAAAAGACTATTATTTACAAAATTATTTGAATTTTTGCTCAAAATAGCCGTAAGCCTCATTGATTTTTCCAACAAGTTTTTCGGCTGTTTTATATTTTTCGGCATCTTTATGGTAATGGTCAGGGTGGTATTTTTTCAAAAGCCGTTTATACGATTTTTTGATTTCCTCAAAAGCGGCACCGTAAGGAACTTCCAATATAGCATAATATTCCGCATCGGGTTCGGCACTATTTGTGTTAACACTATCAGTATCATTTTCACAAAAGGTTTCCTTTGACTCAATATCATTAATTACATCGGACAAATCAACTTCTTCCGAATTATAAAAAAGATTACTCTTTATTATATTTTTTAACCTTCCGAAAAAACTCATATCTATCCTTTCAAAACCATATCCAAATTATACTATTTTGCAAACCGTTTTGTAAATAATATACCCGAATATCAATTACCGTGAGAGTTGACAAACCTCTTTGGTAGTGTTATAAGTCATTCTAGGACTTTATTCTTTAAAAAGGAGAGAAATGAATATGTCTAAAAAACAAGAAAAATCGACAGATAAATATATGATTGTAGATACTGCTGAATCTCTTGATGTCCTTATTGACAAAGTAAGTGAAGCACAAAAAATATATGCAACCTTTACTCAATCACAAGTTGACAAGATATTTCAGGCAGCAGCGGCAGCGGCCGACAAGGCTCGTATTCCGCTTGCCCGTATGGCAATAGAAGAAACAGGCATGGGGGTTTTGGAAGATAAAATTATGAAAAACCACTATGCAGCAGAATACGTTTACAACAAACATAAAAACGTTCAGACCTGCGGCGTTATCAAGCACGATAAGGCAACAGGTATCAAAATTGTTGCAGAACCTCTCGGTGTTCTGGCAGGTATTGTTCCTACCACAAACCCGACGTCAACGGCAATTTTCAAAACACTGATTGCATTAAAGACAAGAAACGCAATAATCTTTTCACCTCACCCGAGAGCAACAAAAAGTACAATTGCGGCGGCAAAAGTCGTTTTGGAAGCGGCTGTTAAAGCAGGCGCACCCGAATTTATAATCGGCTGGATTGACACCCCGTCAATTGAATTATCTGGACAACTTATGAAGCACAAAAAGATTTCCTGCATTTTGGCAACAGGCGGGCCGGGAATGGTTACGGCAGCATATTCATCAGGCAACCCCGCTGTCGGCGTAGGCCCCGGAAACACTGCCGCAGTTATCGACGAAACAGCCGATATCAAAATGGCGGTTTCCTCGATTTTGATGTCAAAAACCTTTGATAACGGTATGATTTGCGCAGCAGAAAATTCCGTCATAATAGTTAAAGACAAATACGAAGAAGTAAAAAAAGAATTTGAATACAGAGGCGCTTATATCCTCAACAAAAAGGAAATGCAAAAACTTATAGACCTTCCTTTCATAGACCCCGCAAGAGGAACGGCTCATCCGAAAATCGTCGGACAAAGCGCTCACTACATTGCAAAACTTGCAGGTTTTGACGTTCCCGAAAACACTAAGGTGCTTATTGCTCCGAGAGATGTTGTTGATTGGAATGACCCGTTTTCAAGAGAAAAATTATCACCGATGCTGGCAATGTATAAGGCGGATAATTACGAAGATGCCTTTGAAAAAGCACACTATCTGGTATCAAAAGGCGGCGCAGGTCATACTTCCGTTCTTTACACCGATGAAGCAAATCAGGACAGAATTACGGCTTATGCAAAGAAAATGCCCGCATGTCGTGTACTTGTAAACCAGCCTTCATCACAGGGCGGTATCGGCGACTTATACAACTTTAAATTAGAACCGTCTTTGACACTCGGCTGCGGTTCATGGGGTAAAAACTCGGTATCCGAAAACGTTACCGTAAAACACTTGCTGAATTACAAGAGAGTCGTCGAAAGGAGAGAAAATATGCTCTGGTTCAAAGTTCCCCAAAAAATATATTTCAAACGTGGCGCAACAGACCTGGCTTTGAGAGTTTTAACAGGCAGAAAAAAGGCTTTCATCGTAACAGACAGATTTTTGTTCAACTCGGGCGCTGTTGACCAGATTATTAACGTGTTAGATGAAATCGGCATTGACCACCAGATTTTCTTTGATGTAAAACCTGACCCGACTTTATCAACGATTGAAGAAGCCTATGCAATTATGAGACCGTTTGAGCCCGATATCATTATCGCTCTCGGCGGCGGTTCACCTATGGATGCCGCAAAAATTCTGTGGTTGAAGTACGAACAGCCCGAAACGGTATTTGAAGATATCTCAATGAGATTTATGGATATCAGAAAGAGAATCTGCCAGATTCCCGATTTGGGCAAAAAGGCTGTTATGGTTGCAATTCCTACAACATCAGGTACAGGTTCCGAAGTTACACCGTTTGCAATTATTACAGACGATAAAACAGGCGTTAAATACGCAATTGCAGACTATGCTCTGACACCGTCAATGGCAATCGTTGACCCGAACTTTGTTGACGGTATGCCGAAAGGTCTTACATCGGCATCAGGTATTGACGCACTTGTTCACGCAATTGAGGCTTATGTATCCTGTATGGCTACAAACTTCACAAACTCAAATGCACTTGAAGCCTGCAAATTGGTATTTAAGTATTTAAGCCGTTCATATCACAAGGGCGCTGACGACCCGCTTGCAAGAGAAAAAATGCACTATGCCGCAACCATTGCAGGTATGGCATTTGCAAACTCGTTCCTCGGCTTGTGTCACTCAATGGCTCACAAACTCGGCGCTATGTTCCACGTTCCTCACGGTGTTGCAAACGCATTATTAATCAGACAGGTAATGAAATACAATGCTACCGATTGTCCGAAGAAACAGGCAACCTTCCCGCAGTATAAATATCCCTGTGCTATTCTTAAATATGCTCAGATTGCAGATGAATTGAAACTCGGCGGTAAAACCGACGAAGAAAAAACCCAACTGCTTTTGGAAGCCGTTGATAAACTGATGAAAGATATTGAACTTCCTAACTCAATCAAAGAATTTATCGAAAAGAACGGTTATACCGAAAAAGACTTCTACGATAAACTTGATGAAATGGTTGAACTTGCTTTTGACGACCAGTGTACAGGTGCAAACCCCGTTTATCCTTTGATGGAAGATATAAAGAAAATCTATATTGATGCCTTTAACGGTGTTGTATAGTTTTTATAAAATTTTCGGGGCTTTTTAATCAAAGCCCCGTTTTTTAGTTTATAAGCAATTTTTCATTTTTTTGGGGAAGTATAGAAAAACATTTTCTGTGAATATATATAGGATAATATGAATGACTGAAAATAATCAAAATAATAATAAACAAATTTTTATACAATTTTCAGATTGGTGCAAACGTTCCTTTTTGCCCCTTACAATTCTATCGGTTATAATTCTTATTTTATTGTGTTTATATTTTTTAGCACCTCAAAAAAGAATATTTGAAAATGGGCAAATGGCTGGAAAAGGAGAATTTAAGTCAGCATCGGTAACAATGATTGATAAAGATAACTATTTACTTATAGACGGTCAATGCGGTACTCGACAGCCTGAAATATATAATTGGAAAGAAAACAAGTTTTATAAAACTAAAAATAAAATACCCAATGAATATATACCTTGGTATCATAGTTCATTAAAGTTAAAAAATGGTAATATTTTGTTAGTTGCTAATAATCATTTTATAACAAAAGATGGTGATAAAAATTTCGTATTGATTTTTGATACAAATAATCAAACCTTTACTCCATACGAAAATACTGATTTGTCAAAATTGTACTTAAGTGTTGATTTTTCAAAATTCTTATCTTTAGATAACGGAAATATTTTGTTATTTAATAAAAATGATAAAAAATCAACAACAGAGGTATTTTATTTTAATTCAAAAGATTTTTCACTTATTAACTCTGATAAAATTGATAATTTTGAACTTTTTGAAGCAAAGCAGATTAATGAAAATGAAATCATTTTGTATGGTAAAAACGCAAGAAATTATATTTATAATCTTAAAAATAATTCTTGCAAAATTTCGGAAGAATATAAGCAAATTAACCCTAAACTTCAGGCATTAAAAGAAAGTAACTATCCGTTGGGCTGGGAAAAACCGATATATCTTTCAAATGGAGATATTGTGTTTTTTGATACATTCATGAATGGGAAGAAAATAAAACCCAATATGGTTTATTCAAAAAATGAAAATAAATTAGTACGTATTAATGATTTTATATATCCGAGAGAAGATTTTTCAACAATATTACTGCCTGACGATTCAATTCTGATATTTGGTGGAACCTGTGGAAATAGTGAATCTCAGAATCCATTTAATATTGTAGAAATATATAAAAAATAGTTGTAGGGTGCAAAAAGCGAATTTTGACAAGGCTGACCGAGTGAAACGAGGGAACGCCGTCTTTGTGAAAAATCTGCTGAAATGAAGTTTTTACGAACAGTAAAAGCGGAATGGAATGCAAAGATTTTGAACCGTCAAAATTCAAGACGAGGAACGTTTGCACCAATATAATGTGATTATGTTCGGCTGGATTCTTCGGCTTCGCCTCAGAATGACATTGAATATTGTCATTGCGAGAAAATCTTTGATTTTCGTGGCAATCCCGTTCGGTTTCGGGGATTCCTTCGGGCAAGCCTCGCAAAGACGTCGGTTGTCATACTGAGCGTTAGCGAAGTATCCAGCTAACATGAATTTTTTTAATCGGCTGGATTCTTCGGCTTCGCCTCAGAATGACATTGAATATTGTCATTGCGAGAAAATCTTTGATTTCGTGGCAATCCCCTTC
>JAILHI010000012.1 GCA_024695865.1 Candidatus Gastranaerophilales bacterium | reverse complement strand
TAAAGGTAACACGTAAATTCATATAAGGGAAAAAACATGCTATTTATAACGGATAAGGAATCACTTTTAAATAAAATCAAAACAGTTGAAAAAATCACGGTAATGAGAGGTATTCAGCCTGTTTTGGCAAATATACTTTTTGAAGCCGAAGATAATAAGATAAAATTATCGGCAACTGATTTAGATTTATCAATTATAACAAAAACGACGGCGTCCGTAAAGGAAGAAGGCAAAATCACACTTCCCGCCAGAAAAATTTTTGAAATTGTTTCAAAACTTCCCGACAAGCCGATAGAATTTTCTTTAAATCCTGATAACAACGTGGTTACAATTAAATGCGGCAATACAAAATTTGATTTAATCGGTATATCTGCCGAAGAATTTCCTAAAATTATTCAGAAAGAAAATGAACTTACAGATGAAGATTCAATATCCGTTGAAGCAGATACCTTGATAAAGACTATAAAAAACACTGCTTTTGCGGTTGCTTCCTTTGATAACAGAAACGTTATAAGCGGCGTTTTCTTTAAGATTGAGGACGATAAAATTGAAATGGCTGCAACTGACGGAAACAGACTTGCAAAATATTCCCATAAAATTGCAAATGCAGATAATAAAACCGCAAAAATTGTTATTCCCGCAAAAACTTTAAATGAATTTATGCGTGTTTCATCAATTATCGTTGAGGATAAAGTCAAAGTTAAGGTTGTAAATTCAAGACTTATTTTAAAGACCAACAGTTATATGATAATATCAAAACTCGTTTCTGGTGAATATCCGCAGTATAACCAGTTAATTCCGAAAGAAATGTCTAATACTGTTAAGGTTGACAAGAATGAACTTTACGGCGCTATTGACAGAGTTTCGTGTCTTATTAACGAAAGAACAAACCTTATTAAGTTTATTTTAAGAGACGGAAAGATGTATCTTAAAGCAGATACACCCGATTCAGGAACTTCCGAGGATGTTATCGAAACGGATTATACCGGAGATGAATTTAAAATAGCCTTCAATTACAAACTCATTTTTGATTTTCTTAAAACAATCGAATGTGACAAATTCACGATGGGTATAAACGGAAGTCAGTCTGCGGCAGTATTTAAGCCCGTAAGCAATGAAGATTACGTTTATCTTGCAATGCCGATGAAAATTTAACGGTGGCGGATATGGAAGTTACGGTTAAAGCACCTGCATCAAGCGCAAATTTAGGACCTTGTTTTGATTGTGCAGGGATAGCCTTTCCTCTTTATAACTTTGTAAAGGTTAAAAAAGCGGCTGACGGTGATGTTAAAGTTATAATCGATGAGAAAAACGACGTCAGAACTTTTGTGGTTGATGAAAAAAATATCATTTTTCAGGCATTTAAGAGATTTCACGAAAAGACAAAAACTGAAAATACGGGCTATGAAGTAAGAGTTGAAACTCATATTCCGATTGCAAGAGGACTTGGAAGCAGTGCTTCCGTCATATCTGGTGCTTTGATTGCCGCAAACGAATTAAACGGAAATCCTTTGTCAAAACAGGATTTGATAGACATTGCGGCTTCGATTGAGGGTCACCCCGATAACACCACACCCGCTTTTACGGGCGGTTTTGTTGTGGCTTCGATTGAGGACGACGGGCATGTTCTGTATGAAAAAATCGACTGGTGCAAAGACTGGAAAATCAGCGTTTGTATCCCCGATTACAAACTTTTGACCGAACTTGCACGTTCTGTTCTGCCCGAAAAAGTTGCCTTTAAAGATGCCGTTTACAATATTCAAAAGTCGGCACAGTTGATAACTGCAATCACAAACCACAATGCAGATATTATGAGAAGCGCTCTTAACGATAAAATTCATCAGCCTTATCGTGAAAAGTTAGTCCCTGGAATGTCTGAAATTATTTCCGAACTTAAAAAAGAAAATAACGTGTTAGGCTGTGTTTTGAGCGGTGCAGGTCCGACACTTGCAGTTATAACCGAGGGTGATAATATAGATAATGTAAAGACAATCGTTGAAAAAATTTGGCACGATTTGGACATAAAATATGAAATAATGACGTTTGTTCCCGAAGAAAACGGGGCAGCGATAGTATAAAGGAGAAAAACCATGAAAAAATCAGTTAAAGATTTAGGTGACGTAAAAGGCAAAAGAGCGTTAGTAAGAGTAGACATCAATGTTCCTCTCGATAAAGACAAAAATGTTACCGACGATACAAGAATTCAGGCAATTTTGCCGACTGTAAAACTCTTACAGGAAAAGGGAGCAAAAATCATTTTGATGGCTCACCTCGGCAGACCCCAAAAGTTAAAAGAAGGTCAGACACTTGCTGACTTGTCTTTAGAACCCGTTGCAAAATATATGTCAAAAATTTTGGGCGAAGAAGTTAAGTTTGTAAAATCACCCGTTGGTGAAGGCGCTGACAAAGAACTTGCAGATTTAAAAGACGGACAGATTGCTTTACTCGAAAATATCCGTTACTACAAGGCAGAAGAAGCAAAAGACGATGATATGACATTTGCCGAAAAACTTGCAGAATTGGGTGATTTTTATGTAAATGACGCATTCGGTGCGGCACACAGAAACCACACTTCAACCGCAAAAGTTGCAAAACTTTTAAATCCCGCTGTATCAGGCTTGTTAATGGAAAAAGAAATCAGATGTTTATCACAAGCCCTCGATAATCCTACAAGACCGTTCACGGCTGTCGTAGGCGGCGCAAAAGTATCATCTAAAATAGGTGTTCTTGAAAACTTAATCGATAAAGTTGACAATCTTATCATCGGCGGCGGTATGGCTTATACTTTCGTTAAGGCTAACGGCGGTAAAATCGGTAATTCTATTTGCGAAGACGACCAACTCGAAGTTGCAAAGGCTATCGAAAAGAAAGCGGCTGACAAAGGCGTTAAACTGATTATGGCAACAGATGTTCTTGTTACAAACGATTTTTCAGGCAACGGCGAAAACAAAGTTGTTGACGTTAAAAACATTCCTGACGGCTTTGAAGGTGTAGATGCAGGCCCTGAAACCCAAAAGGTTTTTGAAGCAGTTGTTAAGACTTCAAAGACAATTCTTATGAACGGCCCTGTCGGTGCATTTGAAACACCTGCTTTCGCAGAAGGTACAAAGGCTATTTTAAAGGCTATTGTTGAAGCAACAAAGAACGGCGCAACCTCTGTTATCGGCGGCGGCGATTCTGTTTCTGCTGCTAAAAAATTCTGCAATGCAGAAGATTTCACTCACGTTTCAACAGGCGGCGGTGCTTCTCTTGAATTTATCGAAGGAAAAGTTCTCCCCGGTGTTGCAGCACTGAACGATAAATAATTTTAATTATTTGTAGTTTTTATAAATTTGGCGAAGGTTGAAAAGCCTTCGCCATTTTTTTGTAATAACTTGCCGATAAATTTTTTTTACAAATTTTTTATGATTTCCGCCGTAAATTCGTCGGTAGAGGCATTTCCGCCCAAATCAGCCGTCAAAACTTTTCCCTCTTTTAACGTTTTCAAAAGAGCCTTTTCGATTTTGTCGGCATATTCTTTTTCGCCGATGTATTTCAGCATTTCAACCGCACTTAAAAGCAAAGCCGACGGATTAGCCTTATTTTGACCTTTGATATCCGGAGCGGAGCCGTGAACGGGTTCAAAAACCGCATAATCCGTACCGATATTTGCCCCTCTTGCAAGTCCGAGTCCGCCCGTTAAGCCTGCCGTTAAGTCGGAAACTATATCGCCGTAGAGATTTGGAAGCACAAGAACATCAAATTTTTCGGGGTGCTGCACTAACTGCATACAGAGATTATCAACTAAAATTTCTTTATATTGTATATCGGGATACTTTTCGGCAATTTTTCGGCAGCATTCCAAAAACAGTCCGTCCGAAAACTTCATAATATTTGCCTTACTTACGGCGCAGACTTCTTTTCTTCCGTTATTTACGGCATACCGAAAGGCAAATTCCGCAATTCTTTCAGATGCTTTTCTTGTAATTATTTTAATGCTTTCGGCTGTATCATCATCGACCATTCTTTCTATGCCTGCATACAAATCCTCTGTGTTTTCACGGACAACAATTAAATCAACGTTTTTAAACGGCGTTTCTATCCCGTCAAAATTTTTGCACGGTCTTAAATTTGCGTAAAGTTCAAGTTCTTTTCTTAACTGAACGTTTACACTGCGGAAACCCTTGCCGATAGGCGTTGTAACGGGTGCTTTAAGGGCAATTTTATTTTTCTTTATTGACTCAAGAACTCTGTCAGGCAGAGGAGAACCCTCTTTTTCAGCCACTTCGGCGCCTGCGGTTTGTATATCCCAATCGATTTTTAAACCTGCGGCATCAATAATTTCCATTACTGCTTTGCTGATTTCAGGGCCTATGCCGTCACCGTTTATCAAAGTTATTGTATGCATAAATTTTTCCTTATCTGATGAATAAATACAATTGTTTTAAAGCCTCTTTTGCAAAGGCGATTTTCATAATACGTCTGTATAAGGCGGGTGGCTGGTTGATTTTTATAACCTTTGTTTCGTTTTTGTCCGCAATTCCGACGTACATAAGTCCTATCGGTTTATCCGCCGTATCTCCCGTAGGGCCCGCAATTCCAGTTGTTGCAAGAGCATAATCACAGCCTGAAACCTTTAAAAGTCCTTCCGCCATTTCTTTTGCCGTTTGCTCGCTTACTGCACCGAACTCTGCGAGAGTTTCTTCTTTTACGCCGAGATATTTGCTTTTTGCTTCATTAGAATAAGTTACAAAATTTGCAAAAATATATTCCGAACTGCCTGAAACATCCGTTAAAAGTGAACTTACAAGTCCGCCCGTGCAGGATTCGGTTGTTGCAACCGTTTTTCCTCTTTCACGCAAAATTTTCCCGATTGAATTTTCGGGAAAAACTTTGCCAAAAAGTAATTCTGTGATTTTTGCCAAATTTATGAAAAACTTAATCATTAGTGTGTGGGTACATCTACCCCTTCCATAAACATAAGGTTGATTACTTCACCCTGATTGAGAGCGATATCGTTACCTTTTTTGAAGATATCTACAACTTCATCGCCTATAAGATAAAGTCCCGCCGTCGGAACGGATAAAAGTGAACTGAAAGGTGTTATAACGTATTTAGGCCAGCCGTTCCAAGCCTTTTCACCTGTCGTAATGCCCCATTTTGTCATGTTTTTGATTATTTTACCTGCGTTATCAACGTTTTGTTTGCTTGCTGTTACGTAGTTTCCGTCATAGCCGAGACCACCGTCTTTTGTTAGAATTTCTGTTGAATGGATACCGACAACAACGGGAATCTGGTCGCCTGTCGGGCTTACAAGGTGGTCAAATTTTACGTAAACCGCAGCATCTCTCGAAACCATTTTTTTAGGTTTTACCGCCTGAACGGAGCCTCTTATTACAGAGCCTTTCGGTAAAATCATTTTTTCGCCCGCAACGATGTCAGCAATTGTCATAACGTTAAATCTGTCGCCGATTTGAACCTTTGAACTGTCCACAAAATCAATTGTTTTGACTGCAATAACAGTTCCTGCGGGTATGTGTTCGCTGCTTATATCCGCCTTCAGCGGTGCCGCACAAACCGACAAACCGCTTATTGCCGTAATCATAAATAAAATCTGTAATAATTTTTTCATTGATATATCTCCGTTTATTTTAAATCTGCTCTGTTAGTTTTACCGAATTTTGCGGACAAATCGTCTATGTGGTGAATTACATAAACAAAAGGTTCCAAATCTTTTTGATTCAAATCAATCATAGAGCCCCAATCCGTTCTTCCGTGGTGTGCCGCAATCATTTTGGCAATTCTCGGAAATCCGCCGTTCATACAGGTTGTAAAGCCCCATTGCGAGTGGGAAATCCATACGGGGTAAAAATTTTCCTCGTATTCTATTAACCCTGTTTTTTTATCTATTTTGTATTCAAGAATTTTTCCGAAATCGTGAAGAATACTTGCCGCAACGACTTCATCACGGTTTAATTTTTCAGTGAACATATCACAAACCCTGTCTGCTATGTTCATACATTCATAAGTATGCTCTAAAAGTCCGCCAAGATAATTGTGGTGCATTAATTTTGCTGCGGGTTTTATTTTGAGTTCGTCTTCATATTTTGTAAGCAAATCGGCAACAAAAGTTTTCAGTTTTTCATCTGTTAATCGGCTTACACGTTCACAAATTTTGTTAAACAGTTCGTCCTGTTCTTCTTCGGACAATCCCATTGCCGCTTCTTCAACAAGTTCAAAAGCCGAAACCTGACAGTTATTATATTTTTCGTCGTAAGTACCCTGAAGAATTTTAATTTTATTTCCCGTTCGGAACATTTTAAGGTCAACCGAATTAACAACGGATTCCCACATTACGCAGTTTAAAATAGAGCCGTCATTCAGGTTTTTAACCTGTAATTTACCCATTTTGGTTCCTGCCTTTGTATCACCGACGGCAAATATTACAACTTCATATACAGCCTTTTTATCGAGCATTTGAACTCTCCGTTAAATTTACAGACATAAGTATAACATTTTATTTGATTTTTTGTCTAAATAATAAGACTATTTCATAATATCGCCGATTTTTAAGGCAAATTTGGTATAAAGTTTTGTAAATAGAAAACTTTTTTTATAAACTTTTATGCCCGAAAATCTGATTAATTTTTTATCGCCCGCTGTTATGGTGATTGAGTTTTTGTCTTTTGCAATCAGTTTTGCGGCAGATTCACCGTAATCTTCGAGAACTTCGTGGTGTTTGAAGGTTAAAAATTCGTTTTTGTGCGGAAGATAGCATTTGCTCCACGGCAGAAAGGCTCTTATTCTGCGGTCAATTTCGGCGGAAGTTTTTTCAAAATCGATAAGCACATCTTTTTCGGTAAATTGCGGATAATAAGTCGCATTTTCTTCTTTCTGGTTTACGGGCAAAATTATTTCGGACTCTATTTGATGCAAAAGATTGCCGATTTCCGTTTCTGCGACTTTTACACATCTTGCTTTAAGGCTTCCGCCTGTATCATCGGGCTTAATTTCCACTTCTTTTTGCAGTAAAATCGCTCCCGAATCATAGTTTTTGTCGGCGAGATGAAAGGTTATTCCCGTTTTGGTTTCACCGTGTAAAATAACCTGTGCATAAGGGTTTGGGCCTCTGTATTTCGGAAGCAGGGACGGGTGGCAGTTTATGGTTGCGATTTTCGGAACGTTAATTGTTTCTTCGCTGAATTTTTCACTCCAGGAACCGATAAAAACAAGGTCGGCATTAAGTTTTACGAGTTCCCGTCTGAACTGTTCGCTGTTTACGCTTCGTGCATCAATTTCATGCAGATTATATCCGTCTATAAAGGCTTTATCTTTGCTCGGAAGAATTACGTCTTTGATTTTAAGTAAAAACGGCGGATATTTGACCTTGTCGTGTCTGAAAACCCCGACAGGCTCATATCCTGCCAATATACAGCCGGTAATAAGATTTGCAAACATCTGGTCATATCCGACTATTACTATTTTTGTCATTCTTTTTTCCCGAAAATATTATTTTACTTGCCCAAAGATTTGATTTATAATCAAATTATATCAGATTACTAAAAAATATTACAAATTTAGTAAAATTTGAAATATTACCAAATTGTCTGATATAATCTTAAAAGTGATAATGCTGAAAAGAGAAAAGGTTTGGAAAGTTTTACAGGTTTAAACAATTCAATACAGACTTCGGTAACTCTGGAGCGCATTAACGATGTGGCTTCAAGTATGCTTGCGCAGCATGCGGAATTTAAAAATTCTGCCGCTAACGCAAGTGAAATTATTGAAAATATTTATAAAAATATGGAATATGTTTCCGAATATTTCAAACAGACCTTTTCTGCAAGAGGAATTTCGACAGAAAGTGTTTACTGCAAAAGGGAAGAAGATATACAAACCATTTTGATGTCTGTTTTGTGGGAAAAACTCAGTTTTACATTGATTTTAAACGATTTTCCGTCAGCGATTATAAAGCAGGATAACAAAAAATATATTTGTCACAGAATTGTTGCAACAAAGGGTGATTGCAGCAAAATAATCCGTGAAAATCCCGATAATTACGCATCAAAACTGCTTGATGCGGAAATAGCATCTTTATATGTTCCCGCAAATAAAAACGATTTGTGTGAACTTCGTGTCAGATATTTGTCAAACGAAATTCATAAAATTAATCAGAGCGAAGCGGCAAAGGAATTTTTCCTGCTTGTGCTTGAATACACTTGTAAGAGTGTTAAATTACATTCTGAACGTGAATTTTCATCGATGTTTTATAAGAATTAATTACAAAGCAATAAAACAGAATCTTTTGTAATTAAACGTTATTATATAAATCATGTTCATATTTATCGTGCCAATGTTTAGTATTATCTTCGGGTGCAATTTTTCCATGATTTTTAACATAGTGTAAAATTCGTTTAGTTTTTGCGGATTCTTCAATTTTAAATACATTTAAACAGGCAATTACAGCAAGAGCAGTGCAAACAGCAAAAATTGTTAAATATGCTCCTGTGTTTTTAAATAAATCAAGACAGAATCCGACAACATTTCCCAACAGACCCACTCCGAGATAAAAACCGCAAGTCATCACACTGACTGCGCTGCTTGATACCTTTTCTCCGTTAATATCGTGCAGTAAAGGTACTAAAAGCGGTGACAAACTTGCCCAAAATGCTATTGTGCAAAACAATATAACGGGAATTATCGGGTTTTTGATATTAAAAACAAGACATATAAAGATAGAGGAAAAGGTAAATAAAGTATTTAAGGACGCAAATCTTAAATAAATTGTTCTTCTGTTTAATGTTAATTTACTCATAAAAGCAATTACAGAACCGGAAACAGCATATAAAAAGCCCATAATTGAAAGTATTAATGCAGAATTTATAACTGTCATACTGCAAAAATCTTCTAAAAATTTTTTTCCTATTACGGTTTGAATAACGTAATATAATGCGTAATTTAAACATGCAAACAGGTATAAACGGATATTTCTTTTATCGGAAAAGACCTGTTTGTATAAATCGAAATTCAGGTGAACGGTATTATTAACAGGTTGTTTGTCTGCAAATTTATTGATTAAAATAAATAATAATGCAATTACTGTTGAAATAATTGCAGTTAACAAGAAAACTTTTCTCCATCCCAAATGATTAATACAAATAACAATAGGTGCATTTGCGATAATACCGCCGAGATAACCGATTAACAAAACGAAAGATAATGCTATTCCGAAGTTTTTATGAGAAACAATTTTTCTTGTTTCGTTAATCATAGCAAGGTAAAAACTTGCCGAACCGATACCTATTAATATTCTGCTCAAATACAAAAAAACAAAAGAATTTGCCAGCGGAAACAACAAACTTCCCGTAAAAAACAAAACGGCACCAATGCTGACTACTCTAAAACCGCCGTATTTAGCAATTAAAATACCGATAAAAAGTTGAGTTACGGCATATACATACATAAAAGAAGCACCAAGAGATGCAATATTTTGTGCTGTTGTGTGCAAATCAGTTTGTAATAGAGTAAAGACTGCACCCGGGACGGCAACTCTTTGCATATTAGCCAGAAAATATAATAATGAACCTAATATTACTAAAGTAATTTCTACAACAGGTATTTTCTTCATTAAGACACATCTTTCATAAAAAGATTATAATAATTACCTTTTTAAATCAATAATATTAAGTTTTTCAAAGCAGTAGATACTGTTTACAGAGCAACGGAACCTTCTTCTTCGGTTCTTATTCTGATTGCGTTTTCTATGTTATAAACAAATATTTTTCCGTCACCGATAGAGCCGGTTTTAGCATGTTTTATAATTGCATTGTTTACACTGTCAACTTTATCATCATCAACAACCACTTCAATTTTGATTTTAGGAAGAAAACTTACCGCAATTTCGGAAGTTCTGTATATTTCAGTATGCCCGCCCTGAGAACCGAAACCCTCAACATAGGTTACGGTCATTCCGTGAATACCTATTTCGACAAGAGAATTTTTGATTTCTTCAATTTTGTAAGGTTTAATTATCGCTTCAATTTTTTTCATAGTTTATTTCCTTAAATTTGTAATCTGTATGCGTTTTCACCATGTTGTGAAATATCAAGACCCTGCATTTCTTCAAATTCCGACACTCTTAATCCTGAAATTTTTTCTACAATATAGAGAACAAAGAGAGTTCCAACAAATGCAAAAATAATACATGAAATTGTTGATATAATTTGGGCGCTAAAAAGTTTAAAACCGCCGTATAAAAGTCCGTTTGCCCCGTCAGGATTTATTAAAACCGTTGCAAAAACACCTGTAAGGATTGAACCGACAATTCCTCCTGTTCCGTGAATACCTATAACATCAAGAGAATCGTCATATTTGAAGAGTCCTTTAAATGTAGTTATTACATAACAAATCATACCGGTAACTATTCCGATGATAATAGCCGAAACAGGCAGAACGAAACCGCAGGCCGGTGTTATTCCGACCAGACCTGCTAAGGTTCCGCTCATTCCTCCTAAAACAGTAACTTTGCCTCTGTGCAAATATTCAACACCAATCCAAGCCAAAAGACCTGATGTAGCCCCTAACTGAGTATTTATAAATGCAGTTGTTGCTAATTTTCCTGCGGATAAGGCACTTCCTGCATTAAATCCGAACCAGCCTGCCCAAAGAAACATCAAACCTATAAAAGTTAATGTTAAATTATGCGGGGGCATATTTTCGGTTTTGTAACCTTTTCTTGCTCCTAAAATGATACAGCAAGCCAAAGCGGCAGCACCTGATGCAATATGAACAACAAGACCGCCCGCAAAATCCAGACCGCCGATTTTGCTAATCCAGCCGCCTCCCCAAACCCAATGTGCCAACGGACAATATATAAAAGTTACCCACAAGATTAAAAATAACAGATAACTTTTAAACTTAAATCTTTCTGCAAAGGCACCTGTTATAAGTGCAGGTGTCAGACATGCAAACATCATTTGAAAGATAAAAAATAACTGATGAGGTATTGTCGAAGTATTACTGCTTGGTGTAAGGCCGACATTTTTCAACATTACAAAATCCAAATTTCCCGTCAAATTAGCAATATCTCCGCCAAAAGCCAAACTGTAACCGTATAAAAACCAAATTACAGATACAACACCAAGAGCCACAAAACTTTGCATTATTGTACCCAAAACATTTTTCTTTCTGACCATTCCTCCGTAAAATAATGCTAATGCAGGTGTCATAAGCATTACGAGAATAGATGAGATTATCATAAATGCAGTATCGGCATTATTTATACCGTTTAAATTATCTGAAATAACGGTTTGAGGTGTTTTTAAAGCCAAAAAGCCGCCAATAAACAGAGTTGCTGTTAAAATAATTGAAAATATGACTTTTTTATTTGGTTTTTTTTTTTAACAGGTTGTTTTTTTTCAATTTTTTCCAATACAACAGAAGGTTCAGTTGTTTCAGTTTTCTGAGCCATATTTTTCTCCTTAGAAATTATGTAAAAATATATAGATAATTAATTTTCGTATTTTACATTGAAATTATATATAACGATTTTTAAAATTGTCAAAAAGTCAGTTATAATCTGTTTTGTAAAGTTTATGGAAAAATTTTTTAATTTTAATTTTTTAAAAATTGTCGGTCTGTATTTTCAAAAATTTTTAAAATAAAATACAAGAATGAAATAAAAAATAAAAATTTTTGGTAAAAAAATTCATTATTATTTGTATTTTACATTTCTTAAAGTTAATGTTTTATGACAAAACCGTATAGCATAACAATTTTAATAATAAAGTTATCAGAACAGAGTTTGCTGGATTATGCTTCCTTTTATGTTCAGCACTTCAAGTGCATAAGGTGTGATTTTTCGTCCTTTGGCTGTTCTCTGGATTAAACCTTCTTGCAATAAGAACGGTTCATAGACTTCCTCAATGGTTTTTGCATCTTCGCCGAGAGCCGCAGAAAGAGTGTTCAGCCCGACGGGGCCGCCCTGATATTTTTCCGCAATCAGTGTTAAAAGGGCTTTGTCCGTTGTATCAAGTCCGTATTTATCGATGTTGAGATTGTCTAATGCTTCGTTTGCAATTTTTTCATTTACAGCACCGTCAGAAAAGACGATAGCAAAGTCGGCAACTCTTTTAACAAGTCTGTTGGCAATTCTCGGTGTGCCTCTTGAACGTTTTGCAACCGCATCAGCGCCGTCGTCCGTAATGTTTATTTTTAAAATCTGCGCAGTACGTTTTACGACCTGTGATAATTCTTCAAGGGAATAAAATTCAAGTCTGTAAGGAATACCGAATCTGTCACGCAGAGGCCCTGAAAGAGCGCCCGCTTTGGTTGTTGCACCGATTAACGTAAATTTTGCTACGGGAACTCTTAAAGTTTTCAGTGTTTGTCCTTTACCCGTGTTCATATCGAGGAAAAAATCCTCCATTGCGGGATATAAAATTTCCTCGGCAACTTTGTTTAATCTGTGAATTTCATCGATAAAAAGGACTTCGCCCGCTTTTAAGGACATTAAAATTCCAATGATATCTCTCGGTCTTTCAAGGGCGGGAGCAGAGGTGATTTTGATTTCCGCACCCATTTCATTTGCAATAACGCAGGCAAGAGTGGTTTTGCCAAGCCCCGGGGGGCCATAAAAAAGCAGGTGGTCAAGCGGGTTATTTCTTTTTTTCGCCGCTTCAATAGAGATTTTTAATACGTTTTTAAGTTTGCTCTGTCCGATGTAACTGTTGAAAGTTTTCGGACGGATATTGTTTTCAAAAGTCATATCGTATTCGGTGACAGAGGGTGTCATCTTTTCTTTGACTTTCGGAGGTTTTTTTATATTGTTTTCATCGTCGGATATTATCATTCAAACCCCAAAAAATTTATCTTGTATAAACTCTTGAAAGACGGACTTTCAGGCGGCAGATGAGTTCATAATTGATTGTATGCAGAATATCCGCCCATTCGTTTATGGAAATACTTTCATCGCCGTCCTGACCTAACAGGGTTATAACATCGCCCTCATCAGCCTTTACGCCTGTTATGTCGAACATCATCTGATCCATTGTTATATTACCGATTTGACGAACTTTTTTACCGTGCAGAAGTCCGCAGATTTTGCCCGAAAGACCTCTTGAAACACCGTCTGCGTAGCCTATCGGAACGGTTGCAATTGTGGTTTCTTTATCTGTAACGTATCTGTGGGAATAACTTACCCCCGAATTTGCGTGAGCGCCGTGAATATTGACAATTCTTCCCTTTAAAGACATTGCGGGAATCAGTTTTGGCGGGTTTTTAAAATCGGGTATTAAATCGGGCTGTAAGCCGTAAATGCCTATGCCTGCCCTTGCCATGTTGTAATTTATTTCGGGGAACGTAATGAGAGCGGCCGTATTTGCAATGTGCAGGAGTAAGCCGTCAGTGTTGACTTTTGACAAAACATCGTCCCAGATTGCAATTTGTTCTTTTGTTTTTTCCAAATCCTCGGCACACGCAAAGTGCGTGAAAATACCTTTTAATTCGATAAAATCAGACTTTTGAACTTCTTTTATCAGACTGACGGCATTTTCGTGGGAAACGCCTATTCTGTTCATTCCCGTGTCGAGTTTTACGTGAACTTTCGGTTTTATACCGGTTTTTTCATAGGTAACTTTGCAGGCTTCAATGTGTTCGGGCAGAAACAGGGAAAGGGAAATATCGTTGTAGGCAGCCCAGTCAAAAGCCCAGACGGGAGCGGCTCCAAGCACCAAAATCGGTGCGGTTATTTTGTTTTCACGAAGTTGCATTGCCTCATCGATAGATGCAACACCGAGCATATAGACACCCGATGCCAAAAGCGTCGGTGTAATCATTACACTTCCGTGACCGTAAGCGTCAGCCTTTACGACGGCAAGAATTTTTGCATCTTTTTTGGCATATTTCTTGAGTTCAAGAATGTTTTTTTCGATTGCGTCAAGGTTGATTTCCACCCACGCATCACGTCTTGTATTAAGGTATGACTGTCTGTTGAATTTCATACCAAAATCATAGACCTTTTGATTTTAAAAGGCAAAATTTTTAAAATAATTAAAAGTTTTTCGGCGGACTAAAGTCTACCCTGCAACTTGTTTGAATTTTTGTCATACTGAACCCGAAAGGGTGAAGTATCCAGCCGTATAATAATCAAAAGATTGTTTGCTTTCAAATCTCAATTATGGCATTTTATGCAACATTTCTTTGACCGCAAAGTATCTTATATTTTCGGGCGAGCAAAAGCCTTCATTTCGCTATCGGGCATCTTCTATGCCCTGCCGCTCCATCGGCTTGATTGCTCTTACGGCTTTGCCTCACTTCGTTCGGACATCAGCCTACCGAAAATCCGCAAACGTTGCACAAAACGGATTTTGTGTAGGACGAAGTCCGAAGAAACGGCGAAATAGCGAACGTCTGTTTTGCGCATAGCAAAACAAAAGTGAGCGATATGTAGCCGTAAAACAAAAACCAAGAACAACAAATACTCGCTCAATAGGCTCGAACTTTTTTTGCTTTATACTCTAATTAAACTGTGAAAAAATCCAAAATAGATGTCATATTTGTCGGGTTTCACCCAACCTACACTCTGTGAATAAATTACAAGCATTAATTTCCCCAAAAAATACCCACATGGCTAATTGCGGGGAAAGTTTCCTGCGGATATATTGATAATATCTTTTTCATACTTCCAACTATTCTTAATTCCAGACAGCAGAGCGAATTAATATTCGCTCTTTTTTTTATTTTATGTTTGGGGTAAACTGTTTTTATTACTATTTAAAGGTTTTTGTATGCTTTTTAATTCGTCAGAGTTTATTTTTATATTTCTGCCAGTGGTTTTGATAGTGTATTTTGCCCTGAACAAAATGCGGCTTATAAAAATTTCTCAGACGTGGCTTTTAATGGCCTCTCTGTACTTTTATTCCGCATGGAACATATATTTTCTGCCCGTAATAGTTACATCGATTTTGTTTAACTATTCGATAGGCACTACCTTAACGGGTTCTTTTAAATTAAAAATCAGCAAAAAATTCCTTTTGACCTTCGGTCTTGTCGGAAACCTTGCAATACTTTGTTATTACAAGTATTTTAACTTTATAATCGACAACATAAATGCGGTTTTTCATCAGAATTTCAACGCAATGAACATTATAATGCCGCTTGCAATCAGTTTTTTCACTTTTCAGCAGATTGCCTATCTTGTTGACAGTTATAATGAAAAGACAAAAGACTACGACTTTTTATACTATGCTTTATTTATAACGTTTTTCCCTAAATTAATGCAGGGGCCGATTGCAAGAGCGGAAGAAATCATGCCCCAGTTATACAGTTTGAGAACAAAGGTTTTAAACTGGAAAAATCTTTCTTTGGGCTTGTTTTTATTTTCGGTCGGCTTGTTTAAAAAGGTTGTTTTTGCCGATATGCTTGCAAAGTGGACTATCCTCGGATATGCAAATCTTGATACTTTGACACTGCTTGAAAGTTGGATTACGGTTTTGAGTTATACGTTCCAGATTTACTTTGACTTTTCGGGTTATACCGATATGGCGCTTGGTATCGGCTTGATGTTCAACATCAATATCCCGCAGAACTTCAACAATCCGTATTTTGCAAAAGATATTCAGGATTTTTGGAGAAGATGGCACATGACACTTTCAAGATGTCTGAAGGATTACGTTTATATCCCTCTCGGCGGAAACAGAAAAGGCTCTTTCAGAACGTATATGAACGTTTTCTGGGTATTTCTGATTTGCGGTATCTGGCACGGAGCAAACTGGACTTACATCATTTGGGGCGTTATGCACGGCATTGCCTCGATTATCAACAGAGCATATAAAAATCTAAAAATCGAACTGCCGCTTGCTGTTTCATGGCTGATTACATTTATTTTCGTATGTTTTTCGTGGATATATTTCAGCGCACCAACCATTGCGGTTGCAAACAAACTTGCTCTTCATTGTATAAACTTTGCAAGTTTTGACCTGCCAAAAATCTACGGCTTTGACATGCGTTTCAGAGCCTCGGGCAACACTTGGGAAATTTATCCGCTTATCGTTTTGCCCCTTATGATTATTTTTATTTTCAACAACTTTTTCAGAGATAAACTTACAAACTTTAAGCCGAAAACGATTTATTCCGTTTATATCGTTCTGATGCTTTTACTGTCGTTTTATCAGATTTTCAAGCCCGATTATTCCTCGGCGTTTATTTATTTCCAGTTTTAGAGGTCATTAATGAAAAAATACAGACAATTTTTTATAAAAACTTTAATAATTTTTCTGATTACAATGCTTGTGATACCGACCTCTCTGGTCTTTTGGGTTGAAAGCATGATTGGAAAACACCACTATTCCAAAACGGCGGATTACGTTAATTTTCTGATAAATCAAAAGGCTGAAAAGGCAAAAGAATTTGATAATAAATACGGCAGAAAAATATTAATTTTTTCGGGCTCAAACACACTTTACAGTATAAATTCAAAGTATATCCACGAAAAAACAAAACTTCCCGTTGTGAATTACGGTATTCACATGGGCTTGGAGCATTACATTTTTCAGGAGGCAGAAAAAATTCTCAAATCGGGCGATATTGTAATTATGCCGCTTGAATTCAGTATTTACAAAAAAGACAAGGACACCGTTCCGTCACAACTTGCTGAGTATCTTGTAACATACGGAAAAGACTATTGTAAGGATTTAACGTTTTTGCAAAAGGTCGGACTTTCTTTTTATCTCATTAAACTGATAATCACTTATCACAAACTTGATGCGGATAAATTAGACGAAAAAATACTTTCGCAAACAAACGAGTTTGGCGATTTTGTTGCCAATGTTGGCAATATTCCCGATATCCAAAACAACAGAAAATATATCAACATTGAAGAAGATATCCCGAAAACATATAAAAATTTTGCACTTTACGATTTTATTCAGTTTTGCAAAAAGAACAATGTTAAACTCTATGCGGCAATGCCCTTTCACTACCATCAGGAAAAATATTCCGACAAGGAAAAACAGGCTTATGAAAATATCCGTTCGTTTTACGAAAAAAATGGTGTAAAAATGCTCGGTGATATCAAATCAAATGCGGTTTATGACGAAAAACTCATATACGATTTCGGCTATCACGCAAATGACGAGGGGCAAAAACTTCATTCCGACAGAATGATTAAACTTTTAAGTACGATAGACTTAGACTGATAGTCAATGTTTAAGAAAAATTTCGTGTTACAATCAAAAAAAACTTTTTAGGAGAAAAATTATGGAATTAAAAGGTTCAAAAACAGAAAAGAATTTACAGGAAGCCTTTGCGGGCGAATCACAGGCAAGAAATAAGTACACTTATTTTGCAAGTCAGGCAAAAAAAGACGGTTTTGTTCAGATTTCAAAGATTTTTGAAGAAACTGCAAACAACGAAAAAGAACACGCAAAATTGTGGTTCAAACTGTTAAACGGCGGAAAATTAAGCGCTACTTTGGAAAACCTGAAAGAAGCGGCTGACGGTGAAAATTACGAATGGACTGATATGTATGCAAGATTTGCCAAAGAAGCAAGAGAAGAAGGCTTTAATGATATAGCATTTCTTTTTGAGGAAGTCGCAAAAATCGAAAAAACTCATGAGGAAAGATACAGAAAACTCTATGAAAATATTGTGAACAACAGAGTTTTTGTAAGTGAAAACGGTGAAGTTGCATGGGAATGTGCAAACTGCGGACACGTACATTTCGGCTTGAACGCTCCCGAAGTATGCCCTGTTTGCAATCACCCGCAGTCGTATTTTTTCAGAAAAGCAAATAATTACTAATTTGATTTTTTAAAGCAGAAAGAGGTGCTTTCGGGCATCTCTTTTTTGTTTTGGAAACACAAATTGTCATTCCGAGCCCGAGAGGGCGTAGTTTGCACCGAAATGACAAAATTGGTGCGAACGTTCCTTTTCGCACCCTACTTGCTTGCTGTCATTGCGAGCGAAGCGTGGCAATCCAGCCGATAAAAAGCTGTAGTTATAGGGTAGACTTTAGTCTACCCTACACCTCATAAAATATCATTAATTTTATAAAAAAATTGGATAAATTTTTAAATTCGGGTTATACTAGGCTCATGAAAACAATTAACAACGTACGAAATTTTTGTATCATAGCACCCATTGACCACGGCAAATCGACACTTGCCGACCGTCTGCTTGAAAAAACAGGCACGATTGCTCCGAGAGATATGCAGGAGCAGCTTCTTGATACAATGGATATCGAACGGGAGAGAGGAATTACCATCAAATTAAATGCCGCACGTATGAATTACAAGGCAAAAGACGGTAAAGACTATGTTTTAAACCTCATCGACACCCCCGGTCACGTTGATTTTTCGTACGAAGTTTCACGTTCTCTTGCGGCGTGCGAGGGCGCACTGCTCATTGTTGACGCTACGCAGGGCGTTGAGGCGCAGACACTTGCAAACGTTTATCTTGCTATGGAGCAGGATTTGGAAATTATTCCCGTTATCAATAAAATCGACTTGCCCTCGGCAGATGTAGAGGGTGTCCGACAGGAAATCGAGGAAATTCTCGGTATTGACGGTTCAATGGCTATACCCGTCAGCGCAAAAGACGGAACGGGTGTGGAAGATGTTCTTGAAGCCATTGTAAAGTACGTTCCCGTCCCCGAAGATACTTCGGATAAACCGCTCAGAGCCTTGATTTTTGACAGCGCTTATGACCAGTATTTAGGAACGGTTTGCTTTTTTAAAGTGGTTGACGGTTCGATTAAAAACGGCGATAAAATTCGTTTTATGGCTACAAACAAAGAGTTTGAGATTGTGGAACTCGGTTATCTCAATCCCAAAAGAGTTCCCGTTGACGAACTCAAAACGGGCGATGTAGGCTATCTTGCCGCATCTATAAAAGAAATAACGAGATTTGTGGGTGATACCGTTACCCATGTTGAAAATCCCGCAACAGAGGCGCTTGCGGGTTATAAAGAGGCTTTGCCGATGGTCTTTTCGGGTATGTATCCCGTTGATAATGACCAGTATGCAGATTTGAAAGAGGCGCTTGAAAAATTAAAACTCAATGATTCAAGTATTACCTTTGAGCCCGAAACCTCGTCGGCTTTGGGTTTTGGTTTCCGATGCGGTTTTCTCGGTATGCTCCACATGGAAATTGCTCAGGAAAGGCTTGAGAGAGAATACAATATCACTCTCGTAACAACGGCACCCAGCGTTATTTATAAAGTTCACAAAACAAACGGTGAAGTAGTGGATATTGATAATCCGGCTAATTTACCCGATGCCCAGTATCGTGATTATATAGAAGAACCTTACGTAAAAGTTAACATCATTACACCCAATGAATATGTGGGTTCTCTTATGGAATTGTCACAAAATAAAAGAGGCATCTTTAAAAATATGCAATATCTTGATAAAATAAGAGTAAATCTTGAATACGATATTCCGTTGAGTGAAGTAATTACAGATTTTTATGACCAGTTGAAATCCCGTTCAAAAGGTTATGCAAGTATGGATTACGAATTTTGCGACTATCGCAGGGCAGATTTGGTAAAACTTGATATATTGCTGGCAGGAGAAGTCGTTGATGCTTTAAGTGCAATTGTTCACAAGGATAATGCGCAGTATGTCGGACAAAAACTGACGGCAAAACTCAAGGATATTATCCCGAAACAGATGTTTGAAGTGGCAATTCAGGCGGCAATAGGCGGCAGAGTAATTGCAAGAACAAATATCAAAGCAATGAGAAAAAGTGTCTTGGATAAATGTTACGGTGGTGATATAACAAGAAAGAGAAAATTACTCGAAAAACAAAAACGAGGTAAAAAACGTATGAAAGCCGTAGGACGTGTAGAAGTTCCGCAGGAAGCGTTCATGGCGGTATTAAGTTTAGAAGAAGATTAGTAGTGTTACACAAATACAAGCAGAAATGAAAGGTACGAAAAATGCTGACAGACAAATGCTTAACAATGATTCTCGCAGGCGGTGAAGGACGTCGTCTGTACCCGTTGACGAGAGACAGAGCGAAACCGGCTGTTCCTTTTGGGGGCCGTTACAGAATTATCGACTTTGTTATTAACAACTTCGTTAATTCGGGATTTCACAAAATTAAAGTTTTGACTCAATACAAGTCAGACTCATTAAATTATCACATCACAAGAGGTTGGCCTTTGTCACCTATTATCGGTCAGTATATCGACCTTGTTCCCGCACAAATGAGAACAGACGGTAATTGGTATAAAGGCACGGCTGATGCGGTTTTCCAAAACCTCACTCACATTCACGATGAAAACCCCGATTACGTTTGTGTATTTGGCGGCGACCACATTTATAAAATGGACGTTCGTCTGATGCTTAATTATCACAAGGAAAAAGAGGCTGCTTTAACAATTGCGGCTATTCCTATTCCGATAGAAGAAGCAAGCGAATTTGGTATCATCGAAGTTGATGATGACTGGAGATGTACAGGTTTCGTTGAAAAACCGAAAGAAAAACCGAAATCAATCCCCGGCAGACCCGATATGTGTCTTGCATCAATGGGTAATTACATTTTTACAAAGGAAAAACTTGTAAACGAACTTATCGTTGATGCGGATTTAGAAGGTTCAAACCACGACTTCGGTAAAAATATCATTCCGAAAATGTTAAAAGACGGCGAAAGAATTTTCATTTACGACTTTACGACAAACGAATTTGACGGAATGACACCGACAGAAAAAGGTTACTGGAAAGATGTCGGAAGTATTGACAGTTACTGGCAGGCAAATATGGACTTGCTCGACTACTCTCCTGAATTGAATTTGTATTCGGAAGATTGGCCGTTAAGAACTTTCAATTACAACTATCCTCCCGCAAAATTCATTTGGGAAGAAGGCGACAGAATCGGTATGGCAACAAACTCAATGGTTTCCGAAGGCTGTATCATTTCAGGCGGCAGCATTTCAAGATGCGTTCTTTCTCCGAAAGTAAGAATTAACTCTTTTGCTAACGTAACGGGAAGTATTCTTATGGAAAACGTAAATATCGGCAGACACGCTGAAATTAAAAAGGCAATCATTGACAAAAACGTTGATGTTCCGCCTTATACAAGAATCGGTTTCAACCGTGATGAAGATATCGCAAGAGGTTTCGTTGTTTCAAACGGCGGTGTAACCGTTGTTCCGAAAGGCGCAATCCTCTAATAAATTTCAAAAAGTGCCGTTCCGAAAGGGACGGCATTTTTTTTTGTTTTCAGCGAGTAAATTTTGTTCCGAAAACATAATCCGCTCCACGTAATGATGTGTCATTCCGAGCCCGAGAGGGCGTGGGAATCCAGCCGATTTTAATTTTAGAAAAATTTTTTTGTCATACTGAGCGGTAGCGAAGTATCCAGCCGATAATAATTAAGAGATTTTTTGCTTTACTCTCTGATTTAAGTCTACCATTAAAAATATTAATAATCCCTTAAACCGAACGGGATTGCCACGAAAATCAAAGATTTTCTCGCAATGACAATATACGTCATTACGAGGAACGAGCGAGCAGAGGCTGAAGGGCTTGCGAGGAGCAAGACCGTAACGCCGTTTATTGCGAGCGAAGTGAATTTGATATGACGAAGTAATCCCTGAAAAAGATTGCCATGTCGGGCAAAAAACATTGTCTTGGTTTTTGTTTCACGGCGTCCTACACAAAAACCGCTCGCAATGACGTGAAACAGACAAACAGAAAAATTTTTGTAACAAAAATGTTACAATAGCAACAAAATGTTGAAGTTTTTTCAAAAAAATCCGATGTATAAAAATGTAAGCAGTGTGTGTGAAAGGTGTAATCGATGACAATGAATGAATTGGTAAATGAAGTAGTTTTAAATCTGGAACTTTTTGAAATGTTTGATAAATTTGAAACTGAAGTTGTCAATTCACTCGCAAATATGTAATAAAGTTTTTAAAAACAGAAAAAAGAAACCTTAAAGGGTTTCTTTTTTTTTGTTATATTTTAGGTATGACAGAAAAGATTATTTATTATTATTTGCCGTTATTTGCCGACATTACGGGAAAATTTGCCTTTGCCGCCATTTTGACTGCCGTGATTGAAACACTGTTTTTCGGAATTTTTTACCGTGAAAATAAAAAGTTTCTGACGGTGGTATTTTTTGCAAACCTTGTTTCAAATGTTCTTTTAAACTTGTTTTTGTTCAGGGTTTCGCATTATGTAAGGGCATTTGTTGTCGGGGAAATAAGTGTTTTGTTGTTTGAATTTGCAGTTTTTTATCTGTATCTGAAACCCGAAAAAAAGGAGATAATAAAGATTTTTCTGTTGACCTTTGCGGCGAACCTGATAAGTTTTTCGGCGGGGTGTCTGCTTTTGGGTTTGGCATAAAAAGAAAATCGGCCGTTTGTCAGCCGATTTACGTTGGAATTAATAGTTTAAAGTTTCCTCTCTCGTTTCAGTATGCGATTTTCTCATCAACTCTGATAATTTCGGTTCCGATTTTTTAACCGATTTTACAATTGTTTTTTTTACTTTCTTTTTGTTTTCTTTTATGCCTGATAAACCGACGTAATTTTTTTCGGGGTTAATCATAAAAATGTCTTTTAAAAAGTTTATAAATCCTGTCATTTTTACCTCTTTTTTATCTTACTATTACATTTTGCACTTTTTTTAAATAAAAAACGATATATTTTTGGTTGTGTGTATTATCATAACAATTCTCGGGCAGAATAAGAATACATTTTTTGTATGGTTTTGTTATTGAAAGTTAAATATTTATGTTTTTTGAAATATTAAGTATGGTTTTATTTGTTTGAAAAATTTTTTTGATATAGTAAAATAAAATTGTTGTGTATTTTAAAGGACAAAAATAGTGACAAAAACTGAAACAGGATATATTTACGGAAAAACAGCGCTTTCTGATGAAGAATATCAAAAGGCAAGAAAAATTTTGCTGGATTTGCAGGCAGAAAATTTAAAACTCACGGAAGAAGGTTACGGGCCTTTTCTTGCGGCAATTTATGACAAAGAAGGTAATCTTATAGCCAAAATGCCGAATACCGTTGCAAAGGATAATTGCTGCCTTTGCCATGCGGAAGTTAATACTATCAGACAGGCTAATGAGAAGTTAAAAACGTACGATTTGGCACCGTTTGAATTGTCGATTTACGTTACGGCAGAACCCTGTATTATGTGTGCGGGTGCGATAATGTGGTCGGGTATAAAAAGAGTATTTTACGGTGTAAATTCTTTTGATGTTGAAAGAATTACGGGCTTTGACGAAGGTTTTAAACCCGACTGGATTAAAGAATTTACGGATAGAAATATCGAAGTTTACGGCGAAATTGAGGCGCAGGCAGGCAGAGATGTTCTTGAAAAGTATGTTTCGACGGGAAAAGAAATCTATAAGCCCTCTTGCGACAGATAATAAATAGTTTGAAAAGGAAAAGAAAATGAGTGACGAAAACGAAAATCAACAGGAAGAAAAATTTAACTTTTTAGGTTTAATTGTAGCAATAGCAGTTATTGCGGGCATGGTGTTCTTTATCAGAGGCAAGATAAATTATGTTGAACAGGCTCCCGAAAGAAACGACGAATATTTAACGGCAGTCAGAGAGCAGATGCTGAAAGATTTTGACCCGAGCGGCATTACGGAATCGGGTTACTGTATTGTTTCTTTTGAAATCAATGAGGACGGCTGGATTAATAAAAGACAGATTATAAAAAAATGCCCCGTTGACATTATTAACAAAAAAGCAATGGAAATGATGAAGTCTGCAACTATTGTTGAAAAACCGATTAATACGTATAAAAACGTTCCTATTAAAATGGAATTCGGTTGTATTGCAGATGCAAGAGAAGCATCTTGTTACACTAAAAATATAGAAAAAATGAAAGAATAGAAGATTGTCGGGCAAACCCCGATAAATCAATAATCAGGACGGCAATAGTGACGTGGCAATCTCTGAAACAGAAAGGGATTGCCACGAAATGCTATACATTCCTCGCAATGACAATATATGTCATTACGAGGAGCGGATTTTGTGTAGGACGAAGCAGGTAGGGTGCAAAAAGGAACGTTTGCACCGAAAAGTATTAGGGTAGCAGCAGGGCAGACTTTAGTCTGCCGAAAAAACTGAACCCCGACAAAAAACAGACATTATAACCTTTGAAATAAAAGTGTTAAGTAATGTCTATTTCTGGTAAAAATAAATATTTTATATTACAATATTCATATAGAACACAGATTTCGGGGATATAAACATGACAACAGAAAATAATTCATATGACGCAAGTAATATCCGTGTACTTGAAGGTCTTGAGGCAGTCAGACTTCGTCCGGGTATGTATATAGGTTCCACCAGCCAGAGAGGGCTTCATCATTGTATTTACGAAATTGTAGATAACTCAATCGATGAATCTCTTGCAGGTTATTGTAAAGTTATACACGTAACCATCAACAAGGACGAGAGTGTTACGGTAGAAGACGACGGTCGTGGTATCCCCGTTGACATCAAACCCGAAACGGGTAAATCGGCTTTGGAAATCGTTCACACGGTTCTCCACGCAGGCGGGAAATTCGGTGACGGCGGCTACAAGGTTTCAGGCGGTCTGCACGGTGTAGGTGCGTCAGTTGTTAATGCTTTGTCCGAAAAAATGGTTGTAGAAGTTTCCCGTCAGGGCTTTGTTCACAGACAGGAATATTTGAGAGGCGAACCCGTTTCCCCCGTTGAAAAAATCAGAGAAACGGATAAAACAGGTACAAAAACGACCTTCTGGCCCGACCCTGAAATTTTTACCGAAACAACCGAATTTGACAGAGATGTAATCTCAAACAGACTTCGTGAAATGGCATTTTTAAACAAAGGTTTGAAGATTATTTTCAAAGATGCAAAGAACGAAGATGCGGGCGAACAGGTTTATCACTACGAGGGCGGTATCGGCAGTTACGTTGAATTTCTGAACAAAAATAAAGAGGTAATGTTTGAACCTCCCGTTTATATTGATAAGACCATTGACGGTATGAACGTTGAAATTGCTCTGCAATACACAGATTCTTATGCGGAATCAGTTTTGAGTTTTGCAAACAATATCAATACACACAACGGCGGAACTCACTTAACGGGCTTCAGAAACGCAATCACACGTGTTTTAAACGATTATGCAAGAAAAAACAATATTCTTAAAGACAATGACCAAAACCTTACGGGTGATGATGTCAGAGAAGGTTTGACGGCAATTGTCAGCGTAAAACTTTCTAACCCTCAGTTTGAAGGCCAGACAAAAGAAAAACTCGGAAACGCAGAAGTTACGCCTGCGGTAAACGATGTTGTCAGAGAAAAATTTCAGGAATGGCTTGAATTTAATCCGAAACACGCAAGAACAATCATTGAAAAAACCTTACAGGCTCAAAGAGCAAGAGAAGCGGCAAGAAAAGCAAGAGAACTGACAAGAAGAAAAGGCGCTTTTGAAAATTCTACTCTTCCGGGTAAACTTGCAGATTGTTCAAGCCGTGAGGCAGAAAAATGCGAATTGTTCATCGTTGAGGGAGATTCTGCGGGCGGCTCGGCTAAACAGGGCAGAAACAGAATGTTTCAGGCTATTTTGCCCCTGCGTGGTAAAATTTTAAACGTTGAACGTGCAAGACTTGATAAGATTTATGCAAACAACGAAATTAAGTCTTTAATTCAGGCTATCGGTGTAAATATCAGCAGAAACGACAACGAAATTGAACTTGATAAACTGCGTTATCACAAGATTATATTTATGACCGATGCCGATGTTGACGGCGCTCACATCAGAACCTTGCTGTTAACGTTTTTCTTCCGTTATGCAAGACCGTTAATCGAGAACGGTTACGTTTATATCGCACAGCCGCCGTTATACAAAATTACAATCGGAAAAACTTCGGAATATTTGTATGATGACAGGGCTTTGGATAAAATGATAAGAGAAAGAGGCGTCAAAGGCTTATCCTTGTCTAACAAATCAAAAACAAAAACCTGTTCGGACGATGATTTGGTTGTTTTATCGGGCGATATGTCGGGTTATTACAATTCGTTCCACAGTCCCGTAATGGCAGAAATACCTGCCGTTGTAGTAAGAGGACTTGTCCGTTCCGAAATAAAAGCCGAAGATTTTGAAGACGAGGCAAAGATGGAACAGATAAACGCTTATTTACAGCATTATCTTGTTGACCACGGTGAAAATTACGGTATTACCGAGGCTAAAAATTACAGAACCGAACTCAAAGACACGGGTGACGGCAAACTGATAATCAAACTTGATAAGGGAACAGGCGATACAATAAGCATTACACCTACTCTCATTAAATCGTCAGAATTTCAGAAAATCAAAAAATCCTATCCCGAAATCAGAAGTTTTCTTATTGAAGAAGAAAAAGAACTCTATCTTGAAACCGAAACAGATGAAGTGGTTATCAAGTCTTTCGCAGATTTGCAGAAAATCATAAACGAAAGAGGTCAGAGAGGCATGACGCTTCAAAGATTTAAAGGTTTGGGCGAAATGATGCCGCAGCAGTTGTGGGAAACGACAATGGATCCTGCGACAAGAACCTTGTTAAAGGTAAATCTTGAAGATGCGGTTTTGTGTGATGCTTTATTCGACGTATTAATGGGCGATAAAGTTGAACCCAGACGTGATTTTATTGAAGCAAATGCTGTTTATGCAACAAATATTGATACATAAAGGGTAGAATTTGAACGCTTTTGCCAGAATAATGAAGAAAAAAGCAACAAAAATTATTTTGGCGGTTATTATTATAATAACCGCCGTTTTGGTTTTTTTGTTTCCGAACTGGTTTGAAAAGCAGTACAAAAAGATTTGGGGTTTTTATTACGTTTACAAGGGTGATAAAGCCTATAAGGCAATGAAATACCAAAAGGCCGTTGATTATTACATAAAGGGTTTGAAGTATTATCCCGAACATTCAAAGGCAAGATGTAATTTGGGAAATTTATACGTCGTTTATGAAAACTATTACGATGCGGCTGATGCCTATGATGAGGCTTTGAAATACAAACCCGATTATATGGCTTGCAGAATGGATTACGGTATTATTTTATCCCAGCAACTAGCAGATTATGACAAGGCTATTCAGCAGTACGGAAAAATAGTGGATTCAAGACCCGTAATGCTTTATATTCCTTTTATTTATAACAATCTGAAAAGCGTGAAGGCAAACAGAGGTTTGGCTTATTACAATATGGGGGTTGCTTACCGAAGCAAATCGATTTATCTGGGCGATAATAAACATGCTTCTGCGCAGTATTTGAGAAAAGCAAAAGAATCTTACGATAATGCCAAAAAAATTATACCCAAAGATTATGACACGCATTACAATGCCGCTTTGACAAATCAACTTTTGGGCAACGTTAAAGAGGCGGGATTGGAATATTGCAAAGCGATTGAACTTAAACCCTACAATTTTGAAGCCCATTATAACTATGCTCTTTTGTTAAGGTCGCTTAATTTTTATAAGGAAGCGTTATCCGAACTTGAAAAGGCGGGCATGCTGATAGACGAAAATGCCGATGAATCCCAAAGGTTATATATTTACGAAGTTTTGGGCGAAATTAAAAAGAGTCTTGTTAATAAAGGCGAGATTGAATTTTTAAAAAACAGAACCGAAGAATGTGCGACAGACGAATCAGAACTTGCATATCGTGATGGAAAAGTTATACTAAAAGAGGATTCAGATAAAGTTCTGACAAAGAAACTGATGGAATGTCCAAAGAAACAATATTTTGAGGAATTATAACAATGTCAAAGAATTATAACGATTTAATATTGCAAAATACCAAAATTATTACGGAAGCCTTTAGTCCTCAGGATTTTGTGGACAGATTTACAATGCTGTTTAAAGATTTCTTCGGAATTGCCGGAATGGATTTTTACACTCTTGATTACAATACGGGCATGTTCAGAGATTTTGTCAGGGACTGGATATATATTGAAGACCCGCAGGCTCAGGAATATATCTTTAAAATTTTCAAAATGTTTCAGCAGGATTCGGAAAAATTTATTTTTAACGGTAAGGATATTTCTTATTCTTCGACAAAGGAAGAAATTGAGGAAATAAAAAATAATACTGCCGATATAAATTTATTATATTTTCCGTTGTTTTCGCCCGAAAGAACTTTTGGTTTTGTTGAAGTACGGTATCAAAAATTAAACGATGATATCGAGATTGACGAAAATCTTTTCAAAGTATTGCAGATTGCAGATTTACAGATATCGACCGCTATTTACAATCAGATTGTAAAAGAGCACATGGCAACGGGTCTGAACTTTTACGATGCCATGAAGAATATAGCCAAAATTATCGAAAGCCAGTACGAACTTGATTATATAATTCCTCAGATTGGCGAAATGATAGACAGATTTATTTCTTCGCATTTGATTTATATTTTCCTCAAAGACGGAAACAAAAAATACAAGTTGTTATGGCCGTCAAACTGCAATAATGAAGAAATTATGCAAATGCTTGAAAATCAGGAAAAAGAGGGCGCTATAAAAATTTCTCCCGATTGCAGAATAGGTTTGTTCCCCATAAAAGGCGAAACCGAAACGCTCGGCGTTTTGGTTGCATACAGCACAATCGGAAAATTATCGGCAAACGAAATCGAATACCTTGTAGAGTTGACGAAACAATCGGGAATAACAATACAGAGAGCGAATGTATATTCAGATGTCCTGAAACACGCAACAATGGACGCTTTGACGGGATTAAACAACAGACGTCAGTTTGAGATAAGATTAAAACAGGAAACGTCCGTCAGCCACAGAAAGAAAACAGAACTTTGCGGCATAATGCTGGATATAGATTACTTCAAAAAGGTAAACGATACGTACGGACACGCAGCAGGCGACTGTGTTTTAAAAGGCATAGCGGAAATCATTACAAAGACCGTCAGAGAGTATGATATTCCATGCAGATACGGCGGGGAAGAATTTTTCATTCTTCTTCCGATGACAAATATTGATGATGCTTATATGGTTGCCCAGCGTTTGAGACAGAATATCCAGAATTCAAAAATCGATATCCGTGATGCAAAGGTTAAGGGCGTGCCTTTCCTGCAAATTACGGCAAGTATAGGTGTTAACAAATTTAATCACGATGAAACTCCCCAGGAATTTTATCAGGGAGCGGATAAGGCGCTTTACGAGTCAAAGGTTAACGGAAGAAACAGAGTTACCGTATATAACAGCAATGCAAACGCAGGAAAGGAAGGCTAAATGCAGGAACCTGCGGAAGAAAAACAATATCATGCGGTTGCCTATTCCGCTTTGACGCTTGTTTTACTTGTTTTTATATTGCAGGCGGGGTTTAGTCTGTTTGTTAATATTTTGAGAAATGTTGATATATATTATAAACTTCAGAGGGTTAAGACGGCGCATAATGTTTCTTTAAAGAGAAATGTACGGCTGAAAGAGGAACTGAACAGTTTTAATTCGGCAAAGAGTCTTGAATCTATTGCCAGAAACAATTTGAAGATGGCAGGCAAAAATGAAATTTTGCTTATTATTAATACAAAACTTTCGGGCAAAAAAGACGATAAAAACACGGTTGTTAAGCCTCCAAAAGAAAAAGGCATTTTTTACAAAAGATAAAAAATCCGTTTTATGATAGAATATCCGTAGGTGATACCAATGAAAAAAAGAAATATCGGTTATATAATTTTATTTTCGGTAATTGCAATTGCTTGTTTGTGGGCATTTATTTCTGCGGGCATAATTACAAGCGGATTTCAGAAGAAACTTGAAGAAAATTCTCTCGGAAAACAGGAATTGACAATTCAGAATATGCTGATTACCGAAACGAAAGAGGGAAACAAGTTTTGGGAAATTTTTGCCGAAAGCGGATATTATGATAACAAAGACCAAGTGGCTGTTTTGAACGATATTGTAGGTAATTTTTATCAGGATAATCAGGTTGTTGCAAGTTTTGAATCTGCAAGAGGAACGTACAGTGAAACCCGAAAAGAAATTATTTTGTACGAAAAGACCTTAATTGTTTACAAGGACGGTTCAAATGTTTCAGCCAATCAGATGTCATGGGCGGGCAGCAATGCGGATATAATTGCGCAGGGCAATGTTCGGCTTGAATTACCGTCAAAAGTCGTGGTATATGCCGATAAAGCCACGTTGAGTTCTGATTTTAAGACTTTAAAGGTAATCGGCAGAACCAAAACAGAAATTTATGATAAAGGAAATTTGGAAATATGAAAAAGTATTTAGCATTTTTATTTGTTATGGCAGTGGCGGCAGGTGTTTCATACGGTGCAGATTTAACTGTGGAATCGGAACATCAGCATTATAAGGAAGCCGACAATAAAATTAATCTGGACGGTTCTGTCAAGGTTAAGTATGACGATATCAATGTTACAAGCCCGCATGCCGAGGTTATAATCAATCCCGCTCTCGGTAAGGTGGAAAAAGTCAAATTCCTCGACAATGCTTATTCTTATCAGATAAAACAGGATAAGAAACACGAAGTAAAGGCAAAAATTCTTGAAGTTTCTTTGTTAAACAAGGTTTTCAAGGCGGAAGAAAGAACCCAATCGACGATTATACAGAAAAATCAGCCCACGGTTATTGTAACGGCAGACAATCAGGAATACGATAATCAGGCAAACATTATGAAGGCAAGAGGCGGTGTAATCATATATTATCAGGATTCACAGGCTTTTGCCGACTATGCGGAAGTTGATTTGGCAAAGGATAACAGCGTTAAGAGAATGATTTTATCGGGACACGCTTCTGTTACGAGAAAGGATTCCACGATTAAAGCGGATAAATTTGTTCACTATGCGGATAAAAAGGTTACAACGGCAAGCGGAAAAGTTTTTTCGGATATAAATGACGAGAATACAAAGATTAAGGTTTGGTCGGATTTTCAGCAGATAGACCAAAAGACAAACGTTGTAACGGCAAGCGGACATACGATTGTTCATTATCAGGATTTTGTTGCTGAAGGGCCAAAGGCATCTGTTTATCCCGATGCAAAGACTAATAAGTTAAATCAGGTTGTATTTTTGGGACGTTCAAAGATAACACAGCAGGGTCGTTCTATTGAGGCAGACAGAATAAATATGACACTCAATCCGAAAGATTTTAAAGCAGACGGAAATGTTAAAACATTTCTTCCCAACGTCGGTTCAGGCAATAACAGTTTGTAATTAGAACCCAATTTGCGTTCATATTCCCTCGTATCTTGTGACTCTGCCGCTGCAAAAAATATCCTGTGAATATTTTTTGCAAGAGGTGGGTCAGGGTGAGGGGTCTTTGTTTTGTTTATCTCTTGGTGTCATACTGAGCGTTAGCGAAGTATCCGGCTGATTATATTTCAGCATTTATTTTTTCGGCTGGATTCTTCACCCATTCGGGTTCAGAATGACAGATTTTTTTGTGTGAGGAGTCTTTTCTCTTGCGTTCCCTCGCCCTTTGCGACTCTGCCGCCGCAAAAAATATCCTGTGAATATTTTTTGCAAGAGGTGGGTCAGGGTGAAGGGTAAAAAATCGGCAGTAAACCCGTTAATTTCTGAAAATGGTACGTCCGTGGGTATCCTGTGAGCCTGTTCTGATAATACCTCTTTTATGGGCTTTTTCCGCAGTTTTGTTGTAAAGTTCTTCTTTAACATCAAATCTGTACGGCTGATAATAGCCTTCGGTAAACAGAACTTTTTCGTCTTTCAGACTTGCATATTCGTCAAAAAGTTCATCAAGGACGGCATCAATGGTTTCGTCTTTGTCAAAGTATCTTAACGGGTGAGCAATACCTACGACACCGTATTTCAGAACGTGTATTCTTTTGATAAAGTCTTTGTAATCGGGCAGGAAGTTAAGTTCCTTGTATTCTTTTCCGAATTGAGCCATTGCATCATCGAAATTCATATCCGCAAACGGCCATTCATAAGGGTTTATACCCCATGCCAAAATATGTATTCTGCCGTTGTTTTTTTGAGAGGGCATTTTCAGATAGGCTTCGGTTTCCATACCTATAACGAATTTGACATTTTTGTATTTTTCGGGATTTTTCTGGATAATATCAATCGCCTTTTGGCAGCCTCTTGTGTTAAAGTGGTCGGTAATTGCAATAACCATAGGGTATTTTTCAAACGGGTGTTTTGCTTTAACTTTATCGGCGTATTCTGCAGCCTGATTTAAGGTTTCTTCGGGGGTTAATTTTCCGTCTGAAAATGTTGTATGAGAATGTAAACCTGCTCGGTAGGTGAGTCGTTTTACCCCTTCTTCATCACCTTTTTTAAACAAATCGGACTGATATTTTTCAGGGTGTTTGTTGTATTTTTTGATTAGGTAAGTCAGTTCTTTTTCGCCCATAATCGATTTCATGTTTTTCATCGTGTATTCGGGGTGTCCGCTTGATTTCAAAAGGGCTTCTTTGTAAGCCTTATCATTAGGCGCAAAAGCGTGTCCTGACTGAATTGTTAAGGTAAAAATCATTAATGCCGTAATTAATTTTATACATTCTTTTTTCATACTTTTCTCTTCCTAATACTTAAATACAAACTCTTTTTCAACGTATTTTGAACAGTAGTCAAAAACATCTTCAAGGCTGTCCGTTATGTAATACAATTCTCTGTTAAAATCTTTTGCAAAGCCATATTTGTAAAAGTTTTCAAACATTTCAAACAGAGGCTTGTAGTAATTATCTATATCAAGAAAAATAATGGCTTTTTTGTGGTAAGAAAGTTGTTTTGTAACAATAACCTGCATAATTTCGTCCAGAGTACCGAAACTTCCGGGTAAAGCAAGAAATATATCGGCTTTTTCTTCCATGATTTGTTTTCGGTCGTTCATATCGTTTGTTATGATTACGTTGGAATTTTTAGGATTTGAAACACCTTTTGCCATAATGGCTTTCGGGATAATTCCCGTAACGGAGCCGCCGTTATTAATTACACCGTCGGCAACCTTTCCCATAATACCGAAGGTTGAACCTCCGTAGATAAGGTTATAACCGTTTTCGGCTATTTTTTTTCCCAGCAGATATGCCGTTTCATAAAATTTGTTATCCAGATAATCACTTGATGAACAATATACGCAGATATTTTTTGTCATAAAATTTGTAAACCTCTTTTTTGATATTTTATTACAAACAATATCTTTTCGCTTGTTTTTTATATAAAAATATGATAAATTTTACATAAAAAAGAAAAAATATTTTTAAAAGGAGATATGTATGTTTAAAAAATCGTTATTGGCTGTATGCTTTATTATAACAGCAGTTATGCTTTCGGGTTGTAATTCAAACAAGGCAAAAAACACGCCTGCCGAAGCACCCGCTGAAACGGCAGCACCTGCTGAAACTGCGGCACCCGCAGCAGCACCCGCTGCACAAACAGAAGTTGACTATGTTGTAACAACGGTTCTTCCGACAGCATCTTATGAAGGTATCATTGATAAAGCAAATCCTGCATTTGCAAAAATCGACCCTCACTTCAACAGAGCAAAATACCCTGCCGGAAAGGGCAAAATCACTTGGTTTAAAGACGGTTTGGGTTCAAAAATCCCCGCCTTCAGAAACGGTAAAATTCTTGAAGTTATCAATTTGGACAAAGATTTTGTTGTTTATATCGGCAACGTAGATTCCAAAATGTTTGAACAGTATTATATTGATTTATCCGATGCTGGTTATTTGTTTGAAGGCCCGACAGTATGGGATAATATGAACCTTTACAACGACAAATACGCAATCAACCTCAGATTCTGTCAGGAAGGTAAAGATATTACAACTGTCAGAGCAAGAGTTTTAAATGCTGAAGAACAGAAAAAGGCAAAAGCCGCTGTTGATGCAAAAATTAACGAATCCTTGGCTGCACAGGCAATGAAAAAGGTTGAAGATACAAAGAAAGAAGCCGCAAAAGTTGATGCAGCAAAAAAAGAACCCGCTAAAAAATAGCCGGTTACATAACAGATAAGTAAAAAATAAAAAAGTACGGCATGTTTGTGTGCCGTACTTTTTTGATTTATGGCAGAATTTTTTGCAGGAAGCGGGTCAGGGTGAAGGGTCTTTGTTTTGTTTATCTCTTGGTGTCATACTGAGCGTTAGCGAAGTATCCGGCTGATTATATTTCAGCATTTGTTTTTTCGGCTGGATTCTTCACCCATTCGGGTTCAGAATGACAGATTTTTTTGTGTGTGAGAGGGCTTTTCTTTTGCGTTCCCTCGCCCCTTGCGACTCTGCCGCCGCAAAAAATATCCTGTGAATATTTTTTGCAAGAGGTGGGTCAGGGTGAAGGGATAAAAATACTTTCTGTCGGTTTGTTTTTAAAATTTTTAAATTTTAGTTCAGGGTATTAAGAAAAATTACGAAAAGTTTTAGCTTTTAACGGGGGTTAATTGGTGTAAATGCTACGTTTTTTATGCTTTGTAATTTTTTTTGCTTCCCGTGTTTCTTTAAGTTTCCTTTTCTTTGTTATAAAATTTAGCCAAAAGGAGATATTATGTTTTATCAGATATACAAAATTGTTAAATATGTTTTATTGTATCCTTTTAACAAAATACAGGAAATATTTTCTTATAAAAACAAACTGGAATATTTAACTACTCTTATTGAACCTGCTGATTTAAAGAAAGCGACGGGTGAACTTAGAGATATCCAAATGAGATATCTTGATTTTGCAAAAGAATTAATGCAGATTGCCAAGGAACTTGATATAAAACCTTTTATGGTAGCGGGAACTCTGCTCGGTGCAGTAAGACATAAAGGTTATATTCCGTGGGACGATGATATCGATTTCGGTCTGTTTAGGGAAGATTACGACAAACTTATAAATTATGCCAAACAGAACCATATTTTTATTGAAAGACCCATGAACAGATACTGGACTATAAACAGTGTTTTAAAATTTGAAGACGATATTATCAAAAATAATCCGAACAAATTGATTTTCATACAGTCAAACTGCTTGCAGGTATATAAAGGCACTTCTTTAAAAGATTTTTCGATAGTGGATTTTTTTGCGTTTGATTTTTATAAGAGCGATTATCCCTTTGAAGAACACAAAGATTATCTGAAAAAAATCAAAAAAACCGTTGAAAAAATAAATAATTATCCGAAAGAAATAGAATTTTACAACAAAGAAAGAGAAGCCAACAAAAATATTACAGACGGCGATAACATCGGTTTCGGCATTGATAATCTTTTAAACAACATGTACAGAAACAATTACAAAAAATGGTTTAAAAAAGATGATTTTTTCCCTTTGCAGCCAATTCAGTTTGAAGATACAGAATTTTTAAGTCCGAAAAATGTCGGCAGTGTTCTTGAAAACCATTACGGTAAAAACTGGAATAAATTGCCGAAAGATATAGGTTTTTCACACCATAAAGAAGTTATTGCAAGATATATTAGGCGAAATTATAACTAAAATCTTTTTATGATGAAAAATTTGCCCTATACTCTGCCGTAAACGTCCTCGTATCTGATGATATCGTCCTCGGAGATATAGTCGCCCTTTTGAACCTCAATAATTTTTAAATCTTTATCGTAAGGGTTTTGAAGCGAGTGTTTTGCTTTAAGCGGGATATCTATGCTCTGTCCTGCCTGCAAATAATTATCTTCGTCATTCAGAATGACTTTTGCCTGCCCTTCAAGGACAACCCAGTGTTCCGAACGGTGATTGTGCGACTGAATTGATAATTTCTGCCCAGGGGAAACGCAGATAACTTTTGTTAAATAGCCTTCGCCCTCTGCAAGACAGGTGTACCAGCCCCACGGACGAAAAACTGTTTTGTGAACAAGGTGAGATTTGTCGTCCTCTTTTTTGAGTTTTTCGTAGACCTTTTTAACCGCCTGAGAATCGTTTTTGTTGCAGGCGAGGATTGCATCTTCGGTATTAACAAGAATAACGTTTTTAAGTCCGATTGCCGCAACGACCTTTTTATCGCTGTAAATAAACGAATCTTCAACATCTTCCGCAATAACGTGTCCGTCAAAAACGTTACCATTACTGTCTTTTTGAGTTACGTCATAAAGTGATTGCCACGAACCCAAATCACTCCAGTCTGATTTTAAAGGCGAAAGGGCAATTTTGTCGGATTTTTCCATAATTGCGTAGTCTATCGAGATAGACGGCATGTCTTCAAAAACACCGTATTTGATTGTGTTTGATTCTTTGAAGTTCAGTTTTTTAAGGTTTGCAAAAATTTCGGGAGCGTATTTCTCAAATTCTTCGAGCAGAACGGAAACTTTTGCCATAAAAATACCGCCGTTCCAGTAGTAATTGCCGTTTTTAAGATATTCTTCCGCTGTTTTAGTATCGGGTTTTTCAACAAACTGTTCAACCTTGTTAATTCCGAAAACTTCTCCGTTTGTTTTTATGTATCCGTAGCCCGTTTCTGCGTAGGTCGGCTTTATGCCGAAGGTAACGATATAACCGTTTTCAGCGGCTTTCATACCCTCTTTTACGGTAGCATTAAAGGCTTCGGTATTTTTTACAAGATGGTCGGACGGGACGATGATAACAATTTCATCGGGGTTTTTCATCTGTTTCAGGTATTCCAGAACAGAAGCAATGGCGGGAGCGGTATTTTTTGCCATCGGTTCCGCAAGCACTACCGAATTTTTATCTATTTGTGCAAGTTGAAATTTTACGTCGTTAGCATGTTTTATATTGGTTATTGAAATAATATTTTCGGGAGAGATAAAACTTTGTAAGCGTTTGAAAGTGCTTTGCAAAAGGCTCAAATCGCCATCGAGTTTTAAGAGTTGTTTCGGATAGAGTTCTCTGCTCAAGGGCCATAATCTGCTTCCCGAACCGCCTGCCAATATTATTCCGTACATTTTTTTCTCCCAAAAATTATATCAATATCCGAATTATAACATAATATTTTTTATTAAGCGAAAAAGTAACATTTATGCTAAATAATTGCAAATATCTTTTCAACATTGTATTATTTAGTTAAAATCCGAGAGGCCTTTATGAAGAAACATCGTATTTGTATGGCACCTTTTACCGAAGTTGAAATAAGCGAGGAGGGCAATGTAAATTGCTGCTGTTCGTCTTATACGAATGAATATTTTTTCGGAAATATTTATGAAGATTCTTTTGATGAAATTTGGAACGGAGAAAAGGCGAAGGCTTTCAGACAAGATATAATTGACGGAAAATATACTTATTGTAACCGTGATATATGTAACTTCGGCAGATTAAGACCTGTAAAATATCCGCCTTCCATAGAGGCTCCCTATCCCAGATTTGTAACCATTGCTTACGACAGAACCTGTAATCTTATGTGTACAACCTGTCGTGACCATTTAATCAGACAATCCAAATTTTCAGAAGAAGAGTTAAATGAAAATGTTGATAAATTTTATCTTCCGATTTGTCAAAATGCGAGGGAGGTTATTTTAAATTCAATCGGAGAATGTTTAATCAGTAAACATTCAAGAAGGTTGATAAAAAAAGCCGCAGAAAAATATCCGAACCTTAAATTTAACATAATGACAAACGGTGTTGCCTGTAACCGAATTGTTATGGAACAATTAGGCTTAATGGATAAAATATCCACATTACAGGTATCAATACATGCGGCAACCGAAGAAACCTATAATAAAATTACGAGAACGGGTAATTTTAAATATGTTATGAAAAATCTTAAATGGATTTCCGAACAGCATAAAAAAAGAATATTCCCCATTGTACTGATTAACTTTGTGGTTCATAGTTTAAATTACAAAGAAATGATAGCTTTTGTTCAATTGGCACAAGAATTGGATGTACTTGCTTCCTTCTGGGAACTTCAAAAATGGTCAGGAGAAACCGAAATGCTTCATGATTATGAAAAATATACGGTTTTTGATAAAAACCACCCCGAATATAACGACTTTCTGGAAATTTTAAAAGATCCGATTTTTAGAGATTCAGACCACTGTGTTTTAAACAGTTTGTTTAAAACGCTCAGAAAAGAAGCCATATCGCAATAATCTTTTTATTATTTATTATTTTGATAGACACTACAAATATATAACTATTTGTGATATTATTTTATTAAATAAAATATTAAAAATTAGGATTTTGTTAATGAAAAAAGCGGATTTACTGAATTTTATAAATACTGATGAATATAAACAAAATATTTATAAATCAAAAGAAGAATTACCTAAAAAGATTCGTCTTGAAGCATCAACGGTATGTCAATTGCAATGTCCGCAATGTTATATGGTTAGAAATAAAGAAAAAGTCAAAACAACAGGTTGTAAAAACGGCTTTTTAAAATTTGAAAATTTTAAAAAACTTGTTGATGAATACACTTTTGAAGAAATAGAATTATCAAATAGCGGAGAAATCTTTTTAAATCCTGATTTGGTAAAAATAATTGAATATGGTTACAAGAAAGGGATAGTTTTAACTGCACAAAACGGTGTTAATCTTAATAATTTATCCGAAGAACAGGCGGAAGCCCTTGTTAAATACCATTTTGACTCTATTACTGTTTCTATTGACGGCGCTTCACCCGAAGTATATAAAAAATACAGAGTAAACGGTGATTTTAATCAGGTAATTAATAATATTAAGAAAATTCAAAAATATCAGGAAAAATATAAGTCAAATTATCCGTTGATTGAGTGGAAGTTTATTATTTTCGGACACAATGAACACGAAATTGAAAAAGCAAAACAAATGGCTAAAGAATTAGGTGTTGAAATTGTTTTTGAGCGTCAATGGGATGACAGTTTTTCGCCCGTAAAAAATGAAAGAGCGGCTGTTGAAGCAACAGGAACGGTCTGGGACAGAACATCTTTTAAAGAACAAATAGATGAGTTTGAAAACGGAAACATTCCTTATTTTGATTGTTTGTTTATTTGGGAACAACCGCAAATAAATCACGACGGAAGAATTCTCGGCTGTTGTACATTATACTGGGGTGATTTTTCTATGGAAGGTTATAATGTATTTGAAGACGGTTTTTTAAAGGCAATGAACAGTCCGAAATTAGTATATGCAAAGAATATGCTGATGAATAAAGTACCTGCGGCAGAAGATATTCCCTGCTCAAAATGCTGGGTTTATCAGGATTTGTGCAGTTACCCCAAGTGGCCTTTCAATCCGCTAAAAGATCAAAATTTATCCCAAGAATAAAAATTTATTATACTTGATATTTCAAAAAAGGAGCTTTCTAAAATGCAGGAGATTATAAAACAAGAAATAAAAGACAAAGGTATAATTTGTACCAGACCTTTTACACATCTGGAAGTTTATGTGGGCGGTAATGCTTATTGCTGTTGTGCGGATTATAACGATGATTATTATCTGGGTAATATTTTTGAACAATCCTTTGAAGAAATATGGAACGGCGAAAAAATCAATGCGATGAGAAAGGAAGTTTTGGAAGGAACCTATAAACCTTGCCATTTAGAGTTATGTTATAACATCGAAGCCCCCTGTTTTGCCGATAAAAAAACTTTTTCAACAGAAATACAATATCCTTTTAAAGTTGGTATTCATGCAGACCTTAAATGTAATGTAAAATGTATTTTTTGCAGAGATGAATATGTTAATGAACCGTATTTAACCTATAAACACTCGAAATTGATAGATTCAACTTACATACCGATGTTAAAAAATGCCAAATTACTCATTTTAAATGGTGATGGAGAACTTTTTGTAAGTAAATTTTATAAAGATTTGATTCCTAAAGTTGCCAGTACATATCCGGATATAAAATTTGAATTGTTAACAAACGGGCTTTTATGTGATGAAAAACATATCGAACAGTTCGGATTAACAGACAGAATGGGTTTGGTTATGGTATCTATACATGCTGCAACCGAAGAAACCTATAACAAAATTGTTATCGGTTCTGATTTTAAAAAAGTTATAAAAAATATAGAATATCTTGCAAAATTAAAAAAAGAAGAAAGACTTGGAGAATTAATTTTAAGTTATGTTGTTTGTTCTCTGAATTATAAAGAATTACCTGAATTTATAGAATATACTTATTCTATCGGAGCAGTTCCGCAAATATGGCCTGTGGTAGCAAAAGGCAATGACAGTAAGTTCTGTTCACAGGATTTTCAAAAATATGATGTTACAAACAAATCTCATCCCGAACATGAAAAATATGTCGAAATATTGAATCATCCTGTATTTAAAAAATATTCGATAATAACAAATGATTTAATTGTAGAAGAAAATAAAGAAAATATAAGCCATTATTTTGAAACATAATAGATTAAAATAAAAAAATAATGCCAAAATTGTTACTATTTTAGAACCTTTTGACAATATATATAAGAAGATTGTATCAGTCATGAAACAGTCCACTCAAGAATA